>CAMOXI010000011.1 GCA_946628965.1 uncultured Clostridia bacterium
CCTCTCGCGCTCTCCCCATGCGTGTCCTGCTTCCGTCGCATGAGTTTGTCTACAGTCTGAAACGCCCGGACAAACGTCCGGGCGTTTTCTTTTTACTTCTCGTAAACCGTGAAGCCGTGCTCCAGATGCCGCTTTTCCTCCGGCGGCAGCTGCATATAGTCGCCGTAGAAGAAGCGCAGCACCGTGTCATACTCTTTGGGCGCAGTGAACCTTTCCCCTTCAAAAGGCAGCTCGATCGTCTCATCGAACCAGTCGGTCTGAAACACCGAGCGCTCTTTGCAGGAATAGCTGGTCAGTTCCCCGCAGATGCTTGTACGCTCGCCGCGGGTGGCAGCAAAGGCGGCGTCGTTCATCTTCCGTGCGATCAGATTGCCGGGCAGAAGCCGAAGGGCCAGCTTATTAGTCCGCAGAGCCAGGCGCTTGACCGGGTTTTTCTGTTCGCTCACGTCCTCGTTGATGCGGCGATAGTAGTTGCGCAGATGCTGCAGGTGCCGAAGCACCTTCGCCCGCTCCGTCTCGTCCTCCGGCAGGTAATCGAAGGCGAAAATGTCGATGTACACGCCGATCTCATCGCCCAGGTTGTTGTTTTTCTCGATGAGGACCGTGCTTGTATCCACGACCTTGCCCATGTTGTGATAGTACGTGGGATTGTTGCTCACGTCCCAGGCCTCCAGGCTGTCGCTGCGCTCCCGGTTGAACTCCCGCATGAAGATATCATAATCCGGGCGGAACATGATGAGATCCACGTCATCGTCCCAGGGGATGAAGCCCTGGTGGCGCACGGCGCCGATCAGCGTGCCGTAGGCCAGATAGTAGGTCAGCCCGCGCTCATCGCAGAAATCCCGTACCTTGCACATGATGGCAAGTTCCCGGGCCTTGACCTCGTCAATCGTCAGTTCTCTCATGTCTTCTCCTCAGCCGGAAGGGCGGCACCTCCGCGCGCACAAATTCATTCCGATAGCGCCAGGTAAAGGCCAGGCGCGTCAGCAGCAGCACCAGCTCCGTGGTGCAGCGCAGAAAGGCCAGATTCAGCAGGGTAAAATGGCCGCTCAGGCCGAGCACCAGCAGGCCCACGATCTGAAAGCCGGCGGAGAACACCGTAGTCGCGGTGATCTGCACGGTCTTCCCCAGGGCGCCGATGGTGGGCCAGCCGAAGAGCATGGCTGGGAAGCTGAAAAACAGGATGGGGATCATGGCGCGGAACAGATACGCCGCGCCCACATACTTGCCGCCGCCGAGGATCTGAAGCGCGTAATCCGCTACCAGCCAGCAGAAGACGCAGCCCGCCGCCACCAGCGGCATGAAGACCTTCAGCATCTGTTTGATCTGGTTGATGTTCTTCGTCCTCACCATATCGGGGTAGACCCCGTCGGTGATGGGCGAGTAGAAGGACTGGATCGCGCTCACCATCGAGAGGCACACGCTCCAGTAGGCCACGTCCGAGGGGGCCTGATAGATGCCCACCAGCAGCGTGTTGAGCACGTTGAAGGCCGTGGTGGCCATGTTGGACAGAAAGTAGAGCGCGGACTCCTTCAGCTTGCGCCAGGCCCGCTCCAGCGAGCGGATGCGGATCCGGAGGCCCAGCTTTTTCAGTTCCATCATCACCAGCGCCACCGCGGCGACGCCGCCGACGATGTCCAGGATCTGGATCCACATCATATCCTGATCGCCGTGAACGAACACATAGGTCAGCACGGCGGCCAGGCCCCGCATGATCAGAAAGCGCGAGGTGATGACCTGCATGCGCTCCAGCCCGCGGAAAACGTAGTCGAACAGGAAAATGGTGCAGAAGATGGGCAGGAAGGATACCAGCGTGTACACTTCATAGCCCCTGAGGATCGGCAGCGTAAAGGTCACGGCACAGAGGCCGGCGAAGGCAAGGGCCGCGAGGATCAGACGGGCCAGCAGGATGTCGCCTGTGACTTCCCCCACCTCGTCCCTGTTCTCCCGCACCATGACGATGTCCTTGGTGCCGGAGAGCATGAAGCCGAAGTCCACGATCAGCTGCAGATAGGTGCCGATGTTCTTCACATACAGCACCACGCCGTAGCAGTCCGTGGACATGACGCGGGTCAGATAGGGCACCGTCGCAAAGGGGATCAGGATCTTGGCGATGCTGTACCCGTATAGCATGATGATATTTTTGAAAACGTTCTTTTTCATTGGATCTCCTGCCCCTCCGGGAGGATCCCCTCTTCCGGATCCTCACCGGAGAAGAAATCCGGCTCCGGGTTCTTCCCGGCGCCGCAGAGCCAGGCGTCAAAATACGCGGTATTGTTGGCCAGTGCCAGCACCAGAGCGGACATGATGGAGTTTTCCGCCTCGGACAGGTGCATCACATATACGGCCGCCAGGGCCGCCGTGAGGATCACGGTCACCCGGCTGGAGGGCTGCCGCTCCATACGGTACAGGACCGCCAGGTTAAACAGCAGAAACAGCACCAGCGCCACCAGGCCGCCCATCAGCAGAAACTGGAAATAGCTGTTGTGGGCGTGGAAGAAGACCTTCTCCCCCACGTCGATGTATTTGCGAAAGCCGTAGCCGGTGATCGGGCGGCGGAAGAACATCGGGTAAAACGCGTCCCAGATGGCGGTGCGGCCGGTCAGGGTGGTGTTTTTGTGTAGGACCTGGGTGATGAAGGTGTTCAGCGGCCCTGGCCGGTCCAGGATCCGGTACACAGCGATCAGGTAATCGGCGACCAGGGTGACAAGCCAGATGAACGTGGGCCGCAGGAAGCGGTTTTTGCCCCGCAGGCCCAGCAGCAGAATCAGTCCCATCAGCAGGAGTCCCACCACCGAGGTAGCGGACCAGAGCATGACGATGGCCGCGGCCCCCGCGCCGATGATGATCAGGGCGCGGAGGCGGCGGCCGCTGCAGAAATACAGCAGCGCCACTGTGATCGCGGGCAGAATGAAGGTGATGAAGGAATTTTTCTGGCCCAGGAAAAAGTCCGCGTGCTCTTCGTCGGCCATGTAGATGCCCTCGGGATAATAGGCCAGAACCGTGTACAGGTTTACCAGCACGATCCAGCCCAGATTTGCCATCAGGGCATGCAGCAGCTTGTCCGGGCAGCGGCGCGCATAGTATTCGATGATCGCAAACACGATCACTACCGACGAGCAGTTGATGACCGCGCCGATCACATATTTCCGGTTGAAGAGCGCCGTCATGGCGATGATCCAGAGCTCCAGCGCGGCAAAAAACAGCAGAGCCGGGGAGGGCTTTTTCCGCTCGGCCACGATGAGCAGCACGATCAGCACCGCGCTCACGAGGCGGCCCATATCAAAGGCGGTCTCCAGCAGCGGCGCCAGGTACTCGAGGCTCGGCGGCTTCATATGGGGGAACAGGAGCAGAAAGATCAGGATCGTCTGCCTGTCGAGATTGGAACGCTTCATTTGTTATCCTGCCTGCCATCTATTGCGACGGCGCTTTAGATTTCGATCAGATCTCTGCCGGCGCAAAAATCCTCCATAAAGCGGCAGATGGCTGCGGAGCATGTGGGATCCACGGCGTAGCTCTGCCTGCCGGTCTCCACCGCCTTGGCAAAGGCCACCAGCTCATAGCGGATGCCCTCGCCGTCCAGCTGATAGAAATAGCGCCGGTTCTGGTTGGGATCCTCATAGCGGATCTCGAAATAATCGGTCTTCCACCAGGGGGCCGGGACGTACACATAGCCCCGGGTGCCGGAGATCACCAGCTCGCCCTCAGACTTGACGCCGGTGCCCGCCTTGATGGAGGCCACGGCGTGGGGATAAACGAAATCGGCCTTGAGAAAACTGTCATGCTGTTTCTCCGCATCGAGCCAGCGCACGGCGCAGTTCTTGCTTCGGTAGTCGGGCCCCAGCAGCTGCAGCACCGGCAGCAGGGCCGTGGTACCCCACTCATATACGCCGTCCCAGTGGCGGCCGGCCTCCGCCGGCTCCTGCGCGGAAGCGTCCCGCAGGCTGGTACAGGTGGCGTCCACCGAGACGATCTGGCCGATCTTGCCGCCCTTCAAAAGCAGCAGCATGCGGGCGTAGGCGGTGGCATAGGCGGTCTTGATGGCGTCCATCAGCACCAGCTTCTTCTCTGCGGCAAGCGCCTGCAGTTCCCGGCACTGGCTCTCGCTCAGGGCCGTCGGCGCCTCGCAGAGCACATGTTTGCCCCGCTCCAGAGCGAGCTTCACCTGCTTATAATGCTCTTCCGGCTGGGAACGGATATAGACGGCGTCCACCCGCTCCAGCAGCTCCTCGTAGTTCTCGGTGACAAAGTCCAGGCCCTGGATCTCCGCCGAGAGGCTCTTCAGGCTGCGGGTACAGATACCGGCCACATGGATGCCGTTGACAAAACGGCTCTCCTGTTCGATCTTGTTGAGAAAGTCCGCATCGCCCACCAGGCCCAGGGACACAGCCCTGCGCGACTGGCGCAGCTCGGAGCTGGAAATGCCCTCTGTCCGGGGCAGGTAGATGACCTCGCAGTACTCCCGCAGGTAGTCGAACTTGCCGACCCAGTCGGAGCCCACGGTGAAGATATCCACGCCGTAGCGGCGGATATCGTCGATCTTCTGGCCCTCGTATTCCTCGATGATGACCTCATCGGCGATGCCGGTGGCCTTGACGGCCTCCACCCGCTCCATCAGCGACTGCTGGACGTTGATCTTGCCGCGGGTCTTGTCAAAGTCGTCAGCCGTCACGCCGACGATCAGGTAATCGCCCAGGGCCTTCGCCCGCTCCAGCAGACGGATGTGCCCGCGGTGCAGCAGGTCATAGGTGCCGTAGGTAATGACTTTAACCATGTCTTGCTCCTCTCTCCGCCGGGCAGTCAGGTTCCTGTCAGATGATGCCCCGCTTCTGCAGATCTTTGAACGCTGCGATCAGGGTGTCGTAATCGCTCTCGTGCAGATCGCCGATATGGCCCACGCGGAAGACGGTATCCCGCATCTCCCCGCCGTTGGGGCAGATCCAGATGCCGTACTCGTCCTTGAGGATCGTGAAGATATCGTAGGCCTTGGCGGTTGTGGGGTGCAGCGGGGTCACCGCGTTGGTCGGGGACTCGGATACCAGTTCAAAAGGCAGGTCTTTGATCTGTGCGCGGAAGTAGGCGGCAAGCCCGGCAATGCGCGCGATCTCGGCGTCCACGCCGCCGGCGCGGTCGATCTGCCGCAGGCGGGCGTTGATCTGCCGCAGCGTGCCGACAGCGGGGGTAAAGGGAGTCTGGCCGCGCTCGCCGTTTTTCAGCGCGTCCTTCAGATCCAGGTACATGCACTTGGTCTTGCCCTTCTCCACACGCTCCAGGGCGCGGGGCGCAAGAACGATCAGAGCTACGCCCGGCGGGCAGGCCAGCGCCTTCTGGGAGCCGGTGAGCATCAGGTCGATGCCCCTGGCCGTCATGTCCAGGGGATCGGTGAAGAAGGCGGAGATCGCGTCCACGATCAGGTAGATATTATTGCGGCGGCAGAAGTCGCCGATCAGGTCGATGTCATACAGAACGCCGGTGGAGGTCTCGTCGATGTTCACGAGGAAGGCGGTGTAGCCCTGGTTTTCATAGGGGGCCAACATCTCGGCGGTCAGGCCTTTGCCCATGGGCATTTTGATCTCGGTGTGCGGGATCTCGTGCAGCTCCAGCATCTGCACGAAGCGGTGGCCGAAGCTGCCGCCGTTGACGACGAGGGCCTTGTCCTCGGGCGTCAGCGTGTGCATGACGGAGGCCTCCATGGCGGAGGTGCCGGAACCGGTCAGGAACACGACGCGGGAGCCTTCGGGAGCCTTGGCAAACTTCAGAACCAGCTTCTCATTCTCCAGCATGACGGCGGAAAACTCGGCCGTGCGGAAATAGGGCACCTGCTCTGCGCCGATGGCGCGAACCTCTTCCGAGCTCATCACAGGGCCGACAGCAAAATTCAGCATAGATATTCCCTCTCACTTTTCAAATTCGGATTTGCGGGGGTAATGGGCCTCCATGACCGCGTGCAGCGCCTGCTGCTCCTTCTCAAAGTCAAAGCCCATGGGATCGTCATTGATGCAGACGACCGTATATCTGGGGTTATTGAGCAGCGCTTCCGTCTCCGCGGCGCAGTCCTCCCCGATGGTCAGGTAGGCGCAGTTCGGCCTGTGGGGCACAAATTTCCCCTCGCAGAGCTGCCAGTAGCGCATCAGGTACTGGTTCACGTCCTCCCGGCTGCGGAACTTGTGGCTGCAGGTGCGGTCCAGGATCTCCCCCTCTTCCCGCCAGACGGTCTCAAAAGTCTCCTTCAGGAAGGGCACGCAGCTGTGGTAGTTGCGAAAGCCCGTCTGCGTCCCCCAGGGCAGCAGATAGAGATTGTTGAGCACGCCTTTCCCGTTTCTGGGGCTGAACCACTTGGCAAAATCGCGCCGGAGCATGGCGCGTTTCGGAAAGTGCATGTTGATGATGCCCATCATGTTCAGCATGATGTAGGGCATAAAGTTGGAGACATCATCGTTCTTGATGATACCGAAGACCGCCGTGTCCACCGGAAGACCGTTCTGAAAGAAGTCCTCTTTCTTCGTGGGGCGGCTGAGATACACATCGTCATTGAAGTAGACGAAGTGATCCGCCAGGCCGGGAATTCGGTGCATGTTCAGCTCAATGGTGTGGGAGCTGAAGGTGGGCAGATACTTTTCCGGGATAAACTCCTCATGCCGCACGATGTGCAGCTTCGGATGCTCGGTATTGAGCCAGGGCGGCAGATGCCCCCAGGTCAGCAGATGCACCCGGTTGACCCAGGGCGCAAACTCCTCAATGCCGCGGAACCAGTAGCGGAACAGGTCCCACTCCCGGTAGCGGGCGCTGCTGTTGTCCTGCAGCGTGCTCGCGCTGTATTTGTCATGCTCCCGGATCCAGGCGGGATCCGAGCCGTCCACCCAGGGGATGACGATATCCACGGGATAGTCAGTCATGGCCTGTCTCCTGCGCGCTCCCGCCCAGATCGAAGCCGATGGCCCAGTGCTTTTCGCGACCGGCCTCCGGCGGGATGGTCATATAATCGCCGTACTGGTTTTCCAGGTAGGCGTCCGGATCGTGGGGCAGATTGATCTCAAAATCCACAAAGGGCCCCTTGATGGGCGGATAATACACATCCTTCGGCATGATGTGGCCGAAATAGTGCTTGATGTCCGTGGGCACGGCCCAGAGGCCGGTATCCTTCCGGCAGCTCACCGCCCGCTCGAAGAGCCGAGCCCAGGCTTCCGCCGGGAGGAAGGAAAACAGCGTCCCCACGGTCATGCGCAGCGAGTAGTTGACGCGGCCGGCTGTGGTCTGGAAGAAGAACTCCTTCTTCTTCTCATTGCTGAGCTTCCGGAACAGCGTGGAGACCGCGATATACTGCGCGCCCATGGCCAGCGTCCCCTTGATGCGGCGCGCCACCGGGTTTACCGGCACGGACTCGATGGAGAAGATGTCGATATGCACGCCCTGGGGCAGGTCGGTATCCATGGTCTGGAGATTGGCCTTGACGGTCCCCTTCTTGTAGACCGCGGTGATCATGCTCTCCAGCGGGTATTTCGACGCGGGCGATGTGATCTCATACTTGTCGCCCAGGGTGCGGTCAAAGATCTCCAGGAAGCGCTGCAGATCGGGGCGGGGCATCAGCAGGTCCACATCATCGTCCCAGGGGATGAAGCCCTGATGGCGCACGGAACCCAGCGCCGTGCCGCCGGCCGCCATATAGCAGATGCCGTTTTCCCGGCAGACCCGGTCGATATCCTTGATGATCTCCAGAAAGCAGCCCTGCAGCTGCCGGAGTTCCTCGTCATTGATATAGTGGATTTCCTTCATCGGCGGCAGCTCCTGCATGGCCCGCCGGGTGGAGAGTGCGTTTTTCAAAAAGCCCATAGCTTTACTCCGTTATTTTTTGACGCAGTACTTGATGCCCCTGTACTGCTGATAGCCATGCTCCAGGTCGATGAACACGGCGTCATGCCGGGGGATCTGCTCCTCCTCGGGCGGCAGCTGCATATAGTCGCCGTAGGAGATGCGCAGATAGGAATCCACGTCCGCCGGGACCGGCATCTCGTGGCCCTCAAACATGGCCTTGCCCGGATGCAGGAACCACTCTTTGGGAAAGCGCTGCTTCATGATGCCGAGCCCTTCGCCGAAAGAGGCCACCAGAGCATGCTCGCCGATTTTGTAGCGGCTGTGCATCTTCTCCTCATGCTTCCAGATCCGGTAGCGCAGCTTCGGAGAGCGCACCAGGCCCAGCGCGGCCCTGGTCATATAGTAAATGGCCCTGCTCTTATGCTCCGGCAGGCGCTGGAAATTAAAGCAGCAATACAGCATCCCGTGCGCCACCTGCATGAGCCGGGCAACCTTGCCGTCGGCCACCGCATCCAGCGGGATCACGTCGATCATCAATCCCTGGTGGATGTCCGAATCGACGCTGTGGCGGTTGATGAATGTGGTATTGCTGTCCTTGATCTCGGTAGCGGTGTGGTGGATGTTGTACTGCTCATTGGAGCGGACGCAGGCGTAGCGCTCCGTATCCGCAAAGCGCTCCCACAGGGGGCCGAGGCGCTCATAGTCCTCGCGCAGCATGAACACATCCACATCATCGTCCCAGGGGATGAAGCCCTGGTGCCGCACGGCGCCCAGGCAGGTGCCGCCGGCCAGAACAAAGCCCAGGTCATGCTCCTCACAGAACTGCTGAAAATACAGCAGGATCTCCAGAAGCCTGGCCTGGATCTTTTTCGTCTCCGTTAAATCCGCTTTCATTCTCTGCTGTCACTCCTTGCCTCTCTCAGCGCACCGAGCGGACGATGCTGTCCCGGCTGTTTGCAATGCAGTAGCTGTAATCCATGGTCTCCGTCTCCTCATAGCTGAGGGAGCAGAAGGCCTTCCGGGCCGTCCTGGAGAGCGGCAGGAGCAGATGGGTAAAGGCGCCGGCAGCGCGGCTGATCAGCAGCTTTTTCCCCAGCCCTTCGGCGATCCAGCGCGCCATGTCCGTGGTGCAGACACGCTCCCGGTTCTGGGGGAAATAGAGCCCGTCCAGCTCCCGGTCCACCGCGATGGTGAGGAATGCGCAGAGATTCTCGATGCTCAGAACACTGCGGCTGTTATGCATCTGGGGAAATACAGGCGTTTTCTCGACCAGGGAGACCATCGTGTGATAATTCCCCTTGCAGCCCTTGCCGTAAACCATGGGCGGGCGCAGGATGCATACCTTGAAGTGCTCATCCTCCAGGCGCCGCAGCCCCGTCTCCGCTTCCAGCTTGGAGCGGCCGTAATTGCTGATCGGCGCGGGCCGGGTCGCCGGGGTGATCACGCCCTCATCCAGGCCGTAAACGCTCATGGAGCTCATATAGATAAACTGCCTGACACCGTCGGCCTTGGCCTTGCGCGCGACCTCCAGCGTCAGATCCCGGTTGATCTCAAAATAGGCAGGGGCATTCTGCGGTGTCTCCCGCACATGGGTGAGCCCCACGGCGTGAAACACTGTGTCATAGCATGCGAAAGAGCGATCCCTCCATGCGGGATCGCGCAGAGAGATCCCTTCCACCGTGTGCGCAGTATGCGCCCGCAGGTATTCCGCAAAGGATCTGCCGATATAAGAACTGATTCCGGTTATCAGGATATTGCTCATTACAGTCTCCGGCGGCACAGTCTTGGTCAAGGGACACACGCCGCCTATTCTTATGCATTATAGCATACAGAGGCCGTATAATCAAGATACAGTCTCTGGCTTTTTCCCGTGAATGGTACGGCAAAACACCGGGAATGCACTGTTTTTGTAATATTTCTGTAACTTATGTGCACATTTCTCTGCGTCAGTCCACGTCCGGAAGGGCAAAGTCCCGGATGATCTCCGCGATTTTGCTGCTGTGCACGATGTAGGAGCCGTGGTCCTCCCCCTGCAGGATCTGAAGCGCCGCGTCCGGGATGACCGCGGCAATATGCTCGGTCTCCTCCAGCAGGATCAGGTCGGCGCTCCCGGCCAGCACCAGCGTCTCTGCCCGGATCGCGCGCAGCTGCCTGTCCGTGATCTGCGGCTCCCGCAGCATGAGGGCCAGTTTGTCGTCCGGACGGAGCTTGTTCATGCCCCAGATCATCAGGCGCAGCTTCCGGCTGACGCCCTTTGGGCTCAGATTTGCGCCGCTGACGATGAGGGTTTTGATCCGATCGCAGCGGGAAGCCGCGATCAGGCCCACGATCCCGCCGTCGCTGAAGCCGTAGAACACCACATTGCGCAGATCCAGCGCCTCCAGAAAGGCGATCATATCGTCCGCCATGTCCTCATAATGGAGGGTCGGCACCCGGCTGCTGCGGCCGTGGCCGCGGGAGTCCACCGTATAGACGCAAAACTCCTCTTTGAGTATCGCCACAGCCTCGTTGAAAATGCTGTGATCTTCCCCGTTGCCGTGTACCATGACAAGGGCTCTCCCCTGTCCGGCCTTTTCATAATAGAGCTCGATCCCGTTGACTTTTGCGATCATTCTATTCCCTCCTTTTTTGCGTATCTTACCACATTTCCGCCCCGTCCGCAACGCCCCTGGCTTCCCGTGTCATGGCGCGCAAAAAGGGCCCCCAAAATTGGAGGCCCTTTTCAGGAGTGAAGTGCTGCGAAAAAGGATGATTCGGAATTATTCGTCGCCGGTCAGGCCCTGCTTCTTCCAGTCGGGGATCAGGGTGTGGTAAGTGAACAGGATGAAGCAGACGGCGGAGATGATGTAGCTGACGACCTGGTTGCCGAAGAAGTCGGTCAGCTGGCCGGCCAGCACCAGGCACATGACCGCGGGCACCACGTAGATCACGCAGAAGCGGTAGAACTTGGAGAAGAAGGGGCTGTGCTCGCCGTTGTGGATCTCGTCGAGCATGACCTTCGGGCCGATCTCGCCGCCGATCATCAGGGCCATCAGCATGGCGCCGAGCGGCATCATGATGCCTTCGGACCAGCAGTCAAAGAAGTCGAGCCAACAGTCGTTCCAGGTGTTCACCTTCAGCTTGAAGATTTCCGCGGGGGTGATGTGATTCTCGCCCAGGCCGTCCGCCGCGACCAGCGCGCCGATGACCGTGATGACGACAGTGATGATGAGAACGACCTTTTTACGGCTGAGCTGCTGTCCCTTTTCGGCAGCCCGGTCGAGGAAGTGGGCCGCCAGAACCTCCATCAGGGAGATGGCGGAGGAGATGGCCGCGATCAGGACCAGCAGGTAGAAGATCACGCCGAAGATGCCGCCGAGGGCGCCCATGTTGTGGAACACGTCCTGCAGGGTGGCGAAGAGCAGGCCGGGGCCGTTGAGCTTGATATTGCCCACGGGGATGCCCTGGGCAATGCCGTTGGCGACGGCGGCGGGGATGACCGCGATGCCGGCCAGCAGCGCGACCAGCGTATCGGCGAAGACGATGATGCCGGAGTTCTTGACCAGGTTCTCATCCTTGGACAGGTAGGAGCCGTAGGTGATCATGGCGCCCATGGCCAGCGACAGGGAGAAGAACATCTGGCCGCCGGCAGTACCGAGGACGGTGATCAGGCTGGGCGCCTCCTCAATAAAGCCGCCCGCAACCGCGTAGCCGGGGATGAACATGAACTTGAGGCCTTCCACCGCATGGGGCAGCGTCAGGGAGCGGACGATGATGATCAGCAGCATGATGAACAGCGCGGGCATGCCGATCTTGTTGAACTTCTCAATGCCGCCGGAGATGCCGCCCGCGACGATCACAAAGCAGATCGCCATGAAGGCGAGCAGGACGCCGACGGAGGCCGGGATGCTGGTCAGCATGGTGCCGAAGGAGCTGCTGTCCGGCATGCCGCCGAAGAGGCCGATCAGGTTGATGATGATGTAGTAGATGCAGTAGCCGCCCAGGACCGAATAGAAGGTCATGATCAAAAACGGAGACAGCACCGCGAACCAGCCCAGCCAGGAGTACTTGCTGGAAACGGCTTTGTAAGCCGCGATGGGCGCCTTGCCGGTCTTGCGGCCCAGCGCCAGCTCGGAGGCCATGATGATCAGACCGACGAAGATAGCCAGGAACAGATAGACCAGCAGGAAGGTGAAGCCGCCGGATTTACCCATCTTATACGGGAAGCCCCAAATGTTTCCCAGACCGACGGCTGAACCGATTGCAGCAAGCAAAAAGCCTATATTGCTGCCCCACGAACCGCGTTTGTTTTCCATAATACCTCTCCTCTCTCATTTATCCTCTTTTCTCACGTACCGAAAACCGATCGAAAAACAGCATGAATTAATATCTCACAGCCTCCGCTACTGCAAAGCCAAATAAAAAGAATCTGACCGGAATCCGACGCCAGCTGCAGGAAATTGACCGCGCAATACCACTCGCCCGAGACCGAACAGACTTTTATTCTTTGCTTTGTTGAACTCATTATAGCATTCCTCTTGCAATTTACCAAACTCTGCATTATCATATATGTAATTAGAAAATGTCATGGATGACATGCGATATCAGAAAGAGAAATATTTAACAATGGATACAAAAAAAATCGCCGCCATGCTGGCGGCCGTGGAAAAAGGCAGTCTGACCGCCGCGGCCCAGGAGCTGGGCTATACGCAGTCGGGCCTGACCCATATGATGAACGCGCTGGAAAATGAGCTGGGGCTCAATCTGCTGGTGCGCAGCAAGCGGGGCGTGCGCCTCTCCCCCGCGGGGCAGCGTCTGCTGCCTTCCATGCGGCAGCTGACCGAGGCCGCCGCCGTGCTGGAGCAGGAGGCCGCGCAGGCGCGGGAGCAGGGCTCCGCCACGCTGCGCCTGGGCGCTTACGCCAGCGTTGCCCGGCAATGGATCCCCTCGGTGCTGGCGGAGTTTCGCCGCGTCAGCCCGGACACGGATGTGGTCATGGACGTGGGCGGCATCGTAGAGCTGTATGAAAAGCTGAAGAACGACGAGCTTGACTGCGCGATCGTGAGCTACGAGGACGCGCTGAGCCAGGGGCTGCACATGGTGCCGCTGGCGGACGACGCGCTGCTCGCCATCCTGCCGGAGGGCTGCCCGGCGGAAAACGGGCGTTTCCCGCTCTCCGGCTTTGCGGGCAAGGAGTTTCTCATGCCCTCCTTTGACTTTAACCTGGACATTGATCCCCTGTTTGACGGGAATCTGGAGAGCATCGCCTCCCGGGTTCGGACAACCAATCTGGACGACGCGGCCATCGTCTCCATGGTGGCCCACGGGCTCGGCGTGAGCATCCTCTCGTCGCTGATCATGCGGGATATGCATGACCAGGTACAGGCTGTACCGCTGGACCCGCCCGCCGTGCGCAGGCTCTGCCTTGCCATCAGCGAGCGGCGGCAGAACGACCGGAACATCCGCCGTTTTGTCCGCTGCGCCCAGAGCGTGGTAGACCGGATGGAGAAGTGATCAGCCCCAATCCCCGCTGACGCCGTCTGGCGCGGAGGGTTCCCGCTCCCGGCCGGAGCCGTCGTTTCCCCGCTCTTCCGCGCGGCGGTCGTGCCCGTTTTCCACCGGAGAGGGTTTGCGCGGTCTGCGTTTCTTTGCCATGTTCAGCCTCCCAGCAGACACAGGACCAGACCGTAGACGACGCTCGCCGCAAGGCCGAAGACGATCACCGGCCCTGCGATGGAGAACATCTTGACCGCCGTGCCGGTGACCAGGCCCTCGGTCTTGAACTCCAGCGCCGGGGCCGCCACCGCGTTGGAAAAACCGGTAATGGGGATCAGGGTGCCCGCCCGGCCGATTTTTGCCAGATCGTCATAGACGCCCAGGGCCGTCAGCAGCGCGCCCAGGGCCACCAGCGCGATGGATTCCGCCGTGCCTGCCGCCTGCTCGTCCAGGCCCAGGGCCTGAAAGGCAGTAAAGAGCAGCTGCCCCAGGCAGCAGATCGCCCCGCCCACCAGAAAGGCGCCCAGGCAGTTGCGCCCGACCCTGGAGCGCGGCGCCTGCTTCTCCGCCCGCTGTCGATATTCTTCGTTGGTCATGCTGTCTCTCCATTTCCCGAATCTTCTGTTCCTGTGCCGGTTTTTCTCCGGCGGCGCTTCCCCGCCGCTGCCGGGTATTCTGTCATCCCGCGCATTTTGACGCTTGGGTGCCTGCGGCGTTCCTTGCCCTGCGAGCGAAGGATCTCCCCGCCGCAGGGCAGGCACGATTGGAAATCGTGTATCCTCTTTTTTTCAAGTTTTTGCGGAAAGCCTCGAAAATATTCTTGACTTTATCGGAAAGGTATATTATAATACGCAGGCTGACAAGTGAATAACATTGTTTTCTTGAGCAATACGGAGATGTCGCGTAGTTGGTCGAGCGCGCACGATTGGAAATCGTGTAGGGGTCAAAAGCTCCTCGAGAGTTCGAATCTCTCCATCTCCGCCAAAAAGAACAGCCACCCCAAACGGGGTGGCTGTTCTTTTTCTGGAGTGGGGAGATTCGAATCATGTCCGCACATGCCGGTAGCCTGTGCATGAGCCAGTGCAAACACTGGCTCATGCCTTTACCAGATTTTCCCGTCCCCCGCAAGGGGAAATCTGCTGCACGCGATTCTCTCCATCTTCACCATACCAAGAACGGCAGTTTCTCAGGAATTGCCGTTCTTTTTCCTTTGTGCTACAATAGATTTACAGGATATAAGCATTGCCCTTGCGGCGGAAAATGAGACCACGAACGAGGTTCCGATACTATGAATGTCATCGATCTGTCCGGCGATATGTCCAGCGCCTTTACGGACGGCTGTTTTGATCTTGAGAAATGGAAAAACTACATGGATCGATCCCTCCCCGGAGCGAAGGCGCTCTGCCTCGCGGACATGCGGGAGGTACTCGACGCCGGCTATTCCTGGGAGAAGGTTTTTCTGCCCGTGCTGAACGCTGTCGCGCAGGATGCTGGGAAGCGCGAAGAAGTGATCGCGTCTTTCCGCCGCGTCACGGAGACACTGGACGAGAGGATCAGGGCGCGCTTCGGAAGGACCGTCGATGCGGACCTGGTTCTGTACCTGGGGCTATGCAACGGCGCCGGATGGGTAACTCCCGTCAACGGGAAGACCGCTGTCCTCCTCGGTCTGGAAAAGATCATGGAGCTTGACTGGGGACAGCCCGAAGCAATGACCGGACTGATCTTCCATGAACTGGGCCACGTCTATCAGGAACAGTACGGCGTCCTGCGAAGAGAGCTTGCCTCCCTTCCGGATCAGCTCCTGTGGCAGCTCTTTACCGAGGGTGTTGCCATGGTATTCGAGCAGGAGCTCGCCGGAGACCCCGAACACTTTCACCAGTACAACGCGGATTGGAAGCGCTGGTGTGATGCACATGCGGAGCTGATCCTGCAATCCTTCCGCGACGATCTGCCCGTCATGACCCACGAAAACCAGCGCTACTTCGGGGACTGGGTCCGTTTTCTCGACCACGGCGACACCGGGTATTACCTCGGCGCGCGTTTTGTCCGCTTCCTGCTGGAGGCCGATGGGTTTGACAACATCATCGGCTACGGGATCGAGGACGTAAAAGCCGGCTTCGACCGCTTTTTGCAGACGCGCCTCTGACGGCATGCGCGATTGCCGAAGCTTTCTTCTCATAGGAAAAAATATGCGAAAGCGGCTGGGGCCAACGGCCTCCCGGACGCTTCCGACGAGAAAGATCAAATACTCAGGAGGATACTCTCATGCAGAACAATCGAAGCATCCGGCGCCTGCTCTCCCTTGCGCTTGCCCTGATGCTGTTGCTCACGCTCAGTGCGGCGGCCTGTGCCGAAGGAAACCCGGACGCAGCGGTGGTGGAGACCGTGACGGCCGAGGGCTTCACGATGGACTATATCCGCTTCGGCCACGGCGAGAAACCGCTCGTGATCCTGCCGGGGCTCAGCGTGCAGAGCGTCATGGGCTCCGCGGACGCGGTGGCGGACGCCTACCAGAGCATGACCGACGAATACACGGTCTATCTCTTCGACCGCAGAAAGGAATTGCCGGAGAGCTATTCCATTTTCGAGATGGCGCAGGATACCGCCGAGGCCATGGAGATTCTGGGCCTCGCGCAGGCAGACCTGTTCGGCGCGTCTCAGGGCGGCATGATCGCCATGGTGATCGCCGCGGAGCACCCGGAACTGGTACATAAGCTGGTGCTGGGTTCCACAGCCGCGCAGATCGAGGAGGAGGACTTCCAGACCATCGAGAACTGGATCGAGTTGGCCAAGGCCGGGGACGCGGAGGGCCTGTATCTGGCCTTCGGCGAAGCGCTCTATCCCCCGGAGCTGTTCGCGCTCTATCACGACGCGCTGATCGCCGCGGCGGAGACCGTGACCGAAGAGGATCTGGCCCGCTTCGTCGTTCTGGCCGAGGGCATCCGGGGCTTTGAGTGCAGCGCTGAGCTGGAAAAGATCCAGTGCCCGGTGCTGGTGATCGGCTCCATGACCGACCAGGTGCTGGGGGCGGAGGCCTCCTTCCGGATCGCAGAACTGCTGAGCGGGCGCGAGGACGCGGAGTTGTTTATGTACGGCGCTTACGGCCATGCCTCCTACGATATCGCGCCGGACTACAAGGACCGCCTGTTGGACTTCTACGCGCCGGAGGCGGCCGCCTGACGAAGCTCTTCCCTTTTCCTCAGGCAAAGCACACATCCCCCCAGAAACTGTTTTCTGAATTGGAGGCTGCTGTGATGAAACGATTGACTCTCTTCTCTCTCTGTGCGCTGCTGCTTATCCTGTTGCTGCTTCTGCCGGCCTGCGGGCAGAGCCCGGTCATCCCGGAACCCACACCGGAACCCACACTGGAACCGACGCCGGTGCCCACACCGGAGCCGACTCCTGAACCAACGCCCGAGCCGACGCCCGAACCGACGCCCGAACCGACACCGGAACCGACACCGGAACCGACGCCCACGCCGGTGCCGCTGCTCCCCCTGGGGGACGAGCTGCAGGTGCCGGAGGATGCGGAGGAACTGCGGCTTGCGGCGGGCAGCTTTGATACGGACGCGCTGCTGGAAGCGCTGCCCCGGCTTTGGGCGCTGCGGAATCTGATGCTGGAGGAGACCACGCTCCACCCCGCCGAGCTGGAGGAACTGCAGAAAGCACTCCCGGAAGGGGCCGCGCTGCACTACACCGTCTCCCTCGCCGGGCAGATCCTGGACGGGGACGCGGAGACGCTGGATCTCTCGGCCATGCGGGAGGAAGACCTGCCCGAGGTGCTGGAAAAGCTCCCTCTCCTCCCCCGCTTGCGGCAGGTGGAGCTGAAAAAGCCCTCCGGCATGTGCGCCCTCGGGCCGGATGGGATCACTGCGCTGGCTGACGCCCTGCCGGAGGCGGAGCTCTCCTGGTCGGTACGCGCGGGCGGCAGCTGGTATGACCGCGATACGGAAGAAGTGAATCTGTCCCGGCTGCGGCCCTCCCAGTTGGAAAAGGCGCTGCCCGCGCTGCAGATGCTGCCGCGGCTGCAGACTGTGGAGCTGATGACGGCAAAAGGCGACACGCCTTTCGGGAAGGCGGACGCGCGCCGGATCCTGGACGCGCTGCCGGACGCCGCCGTGCACTATGAGTTCACGCTCTTCGATCAGCGTCTCAGCACGCTGGACGAACGCGTGGAATATGACCACGTCCGGCTGACGGACGCCGACGAACCCGCGATCCGGGAAGCGCTGGATCTGCTGCCCCGCTGCCGCTATTTCAAGCTGGACGAGGACAGCTACGGCATCCGGGACGAAGTCATGGCCTCCATCCGGGACGATTATCCCGAAACCAAAATCGTCTGGCGCGTGTTCGTGAAAACCATCAACATGCTGACCGACGAGGAGATCCTCCGCGTCACCTTCTTCATGAACGACAGCAACAGCGCGCCACTGCAGTACTGCACCGATGCGGTCTATCTGGACATCGGGCACAACGGCCGCATGCGCGACATCAGCTTTCTCGCCAAAATGCCCAAGCTGGAATGCCTCATCCTCTCCGGCTCCTCAATCAGGGATCTTGACCCGCTGAAATACTGCAAAAACCTCATCTGGCTGGAGTGCTGCTTCTGCGGCGAGCTGGAGGACATCCGCTCTCTGAAGGATCATCCCACGCTCAAATATCTGAACATCTCCTACACCAATGTGAGAGACATTTCCCCGCTGGAAAACATCAGCCTTGAGCGCATGGTGGCTATGAGCACCCGGCCCGGAGAGCCGGACAGAAAGCGATTTGAGGAGCAGCACCCGGACTGCCTGACGGCATGGTACGGGGAACAGCCCTACGGCTACCCCTGGCGCTACAACGCCATTCCGGCCACCACCTCTGTGTTCTTTGAGTACTACGAGCACATGCGCCAGGTTTTCATTTACGATGACAAAAACTACTGGAACGGCAAAAACAGCAAATACGGCCCCGGCTATCTGGCCCTGAGAGAATAATGGCTCAAAAGCATGAAAACAGCCCTGACCTTCCGGTCAGGGCTGTTTTGTTTTGCAGAAGGGATCACATGATGATCGCGTTCTTGGGGCAGGCGGCGGCGCAGGTGCCGCAGCCGACGCAGACGTCCTCATCCAGGGTCCAGGTCTTGGCCGCACGGTCCACGGTCAGGGCCCCGGCGGGGCACTTGCGGGCACAGATCGTGCAGTAGACGCACTTGGCGGGATCCTGCACGGGCTTGCCGTCGTCCCGGGGCTTGGGGGCCTCGGCGGGAGCGGCCGTCTCTTTCGGGCCGCCGGGGGCGTCGGCCCCTACAGGAGCCGCAGGAGCCGCGGGGGCGGCGGGCTTGGGCGGCACGGCCTTCTTCACCGGCGGCTTCTTGATGAAAGTGCCGGAGACGATCAGGTCCTCCTCCTTGGTGGCGATCATGTGGTAGTCCTGCGTCAGCTGGATGGCGCCGTGGTTGCAGAAATCCATGCAGTGGGCGCAGAAGGTGCAGCAGCCGAGGTTGAAGCTGCGGGTGATCTTGTCGCCCTCTTCGGTCTTCTCCACCGTGTGGGTGATGGCGCCGCCGCAGCAGACGCGCTCGCACATCAGGCAGTTGATGCACTTGGTGGGATCAAAGGCGATGCGGCCGCGGTAGCGGGGCGCGGCAATGCTCTCCACCGCCGGGTACATGGCGCAGCTGGGCTTGGAGAAGAGCTGGGAAATGGCTTCTTTCACAAACGGGAAATCCATTACTTCATTGCCCTCCTTTTCTCCTGCAGGATCTGGGTGGCAAGCGCCAGACCGTCGATGACGGCCTCGGGCTTCGGCGTGCAGCCGGCCACGTCCACGTCCACATGCACATATTTCGAGAGCGGGCCGCAGATGGAGTAGCTGCCGCGAAACACGTTGCCGGACTGGGGGCAGGAGCCCATGGTCACGATGCATCTGGGTTCCGGCACCTGCTCGATGGAGCGCAGCACGCGGGGCAGGGACTGGGCCGTGATGGGCCCGGTGACCACAACGATGTCGGCGTGGCGGGGGCTGCCGGCCAGCTTGAAGCCCAGGCGCTCCGCGTCATAGCGCGGGGTCAGCACGCTCACAAGCTCGATATCGCAGCCGTTGCAGGAGCCGGCGTTGATGTGGAAGAGCCACGGGGATTTGCCGGTGCTCTCTTCGATCAATTTCTTAAACATAGAGGCACCTCCTTACAGACCGTACCAGGCCAGCACCAGGCTGACGAGCGCCAGGGCGGAGACCACGGTCCAGTAGTACTTGAAGATCTGCTCGATCTTGAGACGGGCAGTGACCGCGTGCACGAAGGAGATCGCCACCGCGGTGAGGATGACGCACAGCAGGAACAGCACAATCACGTCCAGCAGGATCGTGAGCGCGCCGGCCGCGCCGCCGGCGAGGCCCAGCGCCAGCACCAGGTTCTGGATGCCGCCGCCGATGCCACCCAGGAAGAGCATGACAAAGAGGCTCGTCATGGACAGGATCTTGACAGAGTGGCTCAGCTTGTACACGCCCAGGGGCGCGCCGCTGTACTCGGCCAGCATGCCTTCGCAGATCTCGGTCTCGGCCTCGGCCGCATCGAAGGGGTGGCTGCCGGTCTCACCGGGGATGACCATCAGGAAGGCCACCGCCGCGGGGATCATGCTCAGCTTGCCCAGGAGGCTGCCGTTTGCCATCTGGTAGCGGACGATCTCCGTCAGGGAGAAGCAGAGGCCGGTGCCGGTGGCCGCGCCCACCTTCTTGCACACGGCCAGCAGCACGAGGACGAGAGGCAGCTCGCAGGAGAGGACCGTGACCATCTCACGGCTCAGGCCGACGCCCGCATAGGGGGAGCCGGTGGCACCGCCGCCGATCATGATGGACAGGGCCGGGATCAGCAGCAGGTAGAGGATGACGATCACGTCCGCCACGCTGGAGAAGGCCGTGAAGCTGAAAACGGGGATGAAGAGCTGCAGCACCACGAGGCCTGCCAGGCCCACCAGCGGCGCCATCAGGAAGACGGTGCGGTTGGCGGCGGCGGGGATGATGGTCTCCTTGCCGCAGAGCTTGAAGAAATCGTAGAAGGGCTGCAGGATCGGGGGGCCGACGCGTTTCTGCATCCGGGCCACCAGCTTGCGGTCAATGCCGCTGAGCAGCAGACCCGTCAGGAAGCAGAACAGGAAGCCGGGGAAAATGAGGACATAGGCCAGGTATTTGACAGCTTCTAAAATCATGTTCCCACCTCCTTACAGAACGATCAGGGCGTAGACGATGGCCAGAGCCAGCGCCACCACCGCCCAGAGGGCGTAATCGTTGACCACGCCGCTGTGCAGCTCGTGCATGAAGCTGAAGTAGTGCCGCCAGTTGTGCTTGAAGCCCCAGAACAGATCGTCGCCGCCGACCTGGGAGTAGACGGTTTCTTCACCGCCGTAGAACAGGTCGTACTTGCCGCTGCGGTTTTCGGGGGTCTTGATGCTGACGCGGTCGTACTTGCCGGCGATGGCCACGATGGTGACGGCAAGCAGCGCGATCATCAGCAGGCACAGCCAGGAGACCGGGCTCCAGACGCCGGCGGAGGCAAAGCTCACATCCGGGTTCAGGGGCTGGGCCGCCATGGCGGACTGGGCGTAACCGGAGCCCATCATGTTGTTGATATAATCGACAACGCTGAACACCGCACGGGCGGCGGGCTCGGTCAGGTAACGGGTGACCATGTTGGGCAGCAGGCCGGTCACAAGGCACATGGCCGCGAGGATGCCCATGGCGAGACGCATGCCGAAGGGCACTTCCTTCACGTTCTCATACTCCTTCGGCAGCTGGCCGAAGAAGACAGACTGGGTGACCTTCACGAAGGAGGCCAGCGTCAGCGTGGAGGTGACCAGAGCGCAGATCGTGACCAGCAGGAAGCCGATGTTGCCGGTCTCCACCGCTCTCTGATAGGTGGCCTGGTAGATCATCCACTTGGAGGCGAAGCCGTTGAAGGGCGGGATGCCGCTGATGGAGAAGGCGCCGACCAGGAAGAGGACGGTGGTGTGGGGCATCTTCTTGGAGAGGCCGCCGAGCTTTCCGAGGTCGGTGGTGCCGGTCTCATGCAGCACAGCACCGGCCGCAAGGAACAGCAGGCCCTTGAAGAGGGTGTGGTTCATGGCGTGGTAGAGGCCAGCGGAGATACCGAAGGCAGTGCAGAGGCCCACGGAGGCCAGCACGTAGCCGATCTGGGAGATGGAGTGGAAGGCCAGCAGGCGCTTGAAATCGTGCTGGGCCAGGGCCATCGTCACACACACGAACATGGAGACGCTGCCGAGGAACACCAGCCAGAACTGCATGGTGCCCAGGGCCATGGACTGGAACAGGAAGTAGCTCAGACGGATCAGGCCGTAGATGCCAGACTTGGTGAGCACGCCGGAAATGAGCACCGAGATGGAGGCGGGAGCCGCGCCGTGGGCGTCGGCCGCCAGGGGGTGGAACGGGACCAGGAAGGCCTTGGTGCAGAAGCCGATGAACAGCAGCGCGAAGGCAAGCTTCGTGGCGCTCGAGAGGTTTCCGGGGATCAGGGCGGACATCTGGGCCAGGTTCAGGGTATGTACCTGGGCGTAGAGCACGATGGTGCCGGCCAGGATGCAGGTGGAACCGATGCAGCCGACCACCAGGTACTTGAAGGCCGCTTCCAGGGCGCCGTTGGCGGTATTGCGGAACGCGGTCAGGGCCACGGCGGCAAAGGTCAGGATCTCCACCATGATGAACATGTTGAAGAGGTCGCCCGAGAGGACGAGACCCATGACGCCGCCGGCGAGCATCAGAAACAGCGTGTAGTACTGGGGCACGTTGTCGTCGTGGCTCATGTACTGGATGGAGTAGATGCACGCGACGAACACCACGCAGGACACGAGCAGCCCGAAGAACAGGCTCAGCGCGTCGACCTCCAGGGCGATGCCGATGGCGTAGCCGCCGGCGGGAACGCGGTTGCCGAGCCAGTAGGCGATGGTCTGCCCCTCCAGCATGACGGGCTTGAAGAGCATCGCCATGAAGAAGAAGGATGCGAAAGTGGCAAGCAGGGCCACCGTGTGGCGGAAAACTTTGTTCTGCCCGAAGATGACGATCAGGAAGGCGCCGAGGAAGAGCACCATGATCGAGTAGATCGGGAAGTGCTGAAGGCTAAGCATATTCATCCTCTCAGCCTCCTTATCTCACGGGTGTCGATGGTGTTGTACTGCTCCTCCAGCTTCATGACCAGGGCAAGGGACATGGCGGTGACACAGGCGCCGATGACGATGCTGGTCAGGGTCAGAGCCTGGGGGATGGGATCGACGAAGAAGCTCTCCGGATGCAGCTCGCCCCAGGTGAAGATGGGGGCGGTGCCGCCGGGATTGAAGCCGATGGTGATGATGAGCAGGTTCACGCCGTAGTCCATGATGGACAGGCCTATGACCGTCTTGACCAGGTTGTACTTGACAACGATGCAGTACAGGCCCAGCACGATCAGGAAGAAGGAGGCAATGTAGTTGAGTAATATCATGTCGTTCCCTCCTCAGTCCGTGGTGTCGATGTCCTTGCCGGCGAGCAGGCTGATCATCAGCAGGGAGATGGAACCGATGCCGGTGATGACCTTGACGCCGACGGTGACATTCATCCAGAAGATGGTGCCGGAGCTGTAGAGATCTCCGACGTTTCCGTGGGTGTAGAGGATGTTCTGGCAGAACTGCGCGCCGACGGCCACGCCCATCAGGGCCAGCGCCACATACACGACGGAGGCGACGCCCTCGCCCTTGTGCAGCGTGTGATAGCTCAGCGCGTCCACGGTGGCCTCAAAGCCGTGGCCCAGATACAGCAGGATGACGATGCCCGCCATCAGCACGCCGCCCTGGAAGCCGCCGCCGGGAGACAGATGCCCGTGGAGGATGATGTAGAACACATAGATGAGCGCGAAAGGAAGGATGGAGTCGCAGCCGCAGCGCTGAATAATGCGCTTGATCTCGGGTTTCTTATTCATCGCCCTTCTCCTCCTTCTTCTCTTTCTTATTGTAGAGGATGACCACGGCGCCGGCCACGGCGGTGATCAGGATGAAGGCCTCGCCCATGGTGTCGTAGCCACGGAAGTCGAAGACGATCGAGGTCACGTCGTTGACGGCGTGGGTCTTCTCCAGGTTCTGCTGCACGATGGCAGCAGCGGCGCCGTCCGCCGTGCTGTCGTCATAGGACATGGGGTCCTGCTGCAGCTGGTAGACGGAGACCGCGGCGTTCTGCCCCTCGTAGGTGCGGGGCATGGAGGCCAGGTCGCTGCATGCGAAAACGCAGGCAAAGAGGATGATGCCCAGGCAGAGAAAAGTCAGAAACTTCTTCATTTATCGTCCCCTCCTCTTATCTTTTTCAGGGTAACGATGAAGATCAGCGGGCTGAGCGCCGCGCCGACGGCCGCCTCGGAGATGGCCACGTCGGGCGCGTGCAGGAGCAGGAACTCCGCCGCGGCGAAGATGCCCACCACGCCCAGCGCGATGACCGAGCTCAGCAGCTTCTCAAAGTGCACCGCCAGGATCGCGGACACTACCAGGCCCAGGATCACCAGGACATTCAGAATCACGATCAGATTACTCATCGAAATCCCTCCTGAAGTCGTCGACTTCCATAGGCTTCTCGGGACGGATCCCGTGCCGGTAGGCGCCCTTGACGATGGCGTGGGCACCCACGGGGTTGGTGACAAAGATCAGCAGCGCGATGACGCAGACCTTGATGGCGGTGGAGGCGCTGCCCATGACGAAGATGGCATACAGCAGCGCGCCCAGCGCGGCCCCCAGCATGCCCAGCGTGGAGATGCAGGTGCTGGCCTGCATGCGGCTGTAGGTATCGGGCATTTTCAGCACGCCGATGGTGCCGGCGGTGGCGAAAATGGCGCCGATGAAGATGAGCACGTCAGCGATGATCCGAATCAGCATCGTAATGCCACCTCCCTCTGTCAAGATAACGGCCGACCAGCATGGTGTCGATGATGCCCAGCATGGCGCTGATGATGGCGATGTCCAGGTAGATGCCTCTGCCGCTGTAGAGCGAGAAGAGGACCAAGGCGCAGGAGACCAGGATGTCGGCGGAGTCGCCGGCCACCTGGCGGTCAGCCGCGGTGGGGCCCTTGGCCAGTCGGTACAGGTTCAGGACCGCCAGAACGGCAAAGAAAATCGCAAAAATCAGAAAATCGCTCATTCCCATACCCTCCTGAGTCCCTTCTCCAGATTGCCCTTGATGGCGTCCCCGGCTTCCTTGCCGGTGGCCGTCACGTCAATCCAGTGAATGTAGTAATAGGTCTGCCCGTCCTCCTCGGCGATGTCCAGGGTCATGGTGCCGGGGGTCAGGGTGATGGAGTTGGCCAGAGCCGCCTGGCCGTAGTCGGACTTCATGTCCACCGGGATCTTGACGATGCCGGGGTTGATGTTGGTGCAGCCCGTGAAGCAGCGCTTGGCCATGTCCACATTGGCTTTGATGAGTTCCACCGGGAAGATGCAGATCCAGTAGAACAGCAGGTTGAAGAGTTTTACGGGGTTGAAGAACCAGCCGGCCTTCTCATGGATGAAGAAGCGGGCTGAGAACAGCGCCACCGCCAGACTCACCACCGCGCCGGCAACCAGTTCCTCGACCTTGAAGCTGAAATCCAGCACGATCCAGAACAGGAAGCAGACCACGAAAGTGGCAAGCACTGCGGGGAATGTTGTCTTGCGCAAGAAGCAACAACTCCTTTGTACAATAAAGTTTCCTTATAGGCTCCCCTGCCAAGGGGAGCATTTCGACGCGTGGGAAGCGTGCGACGTTCCGAGCTTGCTGTCATGCGGAGCATGACTGAGGGGTTTTCCGACCCCTCCGCCCCTGCGGGGCGCCTCCCCTTTCAGGGGAGGCTTACTCTACCTTGAGATTCTCTACGAAGAACTCCCGGCCGGAGACCATCCGGATGGCGCTGCCGCCACAGTCGGGGCAGCAGGCCGTGTGCCGGGGAAGAGGGCCCTCAAAGCCGCAGCTGAGGCAGCGGAAGGCGGCGGGAACCGGCGTGATCACCAGCGCCGCGCCCTCGGCCAGCGTGCCTTTGGAGGCGATGGGGAAAAACTCCCGCAGGCATTCCGGGATCACGCCGGAGAATTCGCCAACTTTCAGCGTGATCTCCAGCACCCGGGAAAAGCCGTTCTTTTTGCCCTCCTGCTCCACGATGGAGAGGATCCCTTCGGTCAATGCAAGCTCATGCATCAGCGGTCAAGGCAGCTGAAGCAGGGGTCGATGCTGGCGATGATGAGGCCCGCGTCGGCCACGGTGTTATTGCGCAGCATGAAGGGCACCGTCGGAGTGTTCTTGAAGCTGGGCACATGCACGGAGACGCGGTGGTTCGTGAGACCGCCGTTTCCGACCACCATGTGGCTCAGCTGGCCGCGGGGCGCCTCATGACGGCAGACCGCCTGGCCTTCCTTGATCTTGGGCAGCTTTGTACCCAGGTTGATGGGGCCTTCGGGCAGATTCTCCAGCGCCTGCTGGATGATCTTGATGCTCTCATAGCACTCGAGCGCACGCACGACCACACGGGCGAACACGTCGCAGCTGTCCACCACGGGCACGTCGAACTCGAACTCGTCATAGCAGCTGTAGGGAGCGTCACGCCGCACGTCGATGTTCACGCCGGAGGCGCGGGCATGGGGGCCGACCGCGCCGAGACGGATCGCGTCCGCCGTGGGCAGCACGCCGACGCCCTTGGTGCGCATGGCGATGGTCTTGTCGGTCAGGGCGATCTCGGTGATGCGGTCCAGGGGGGCCTTGAGCTTGACGCAGGCGTCCAGGATCTCGCGCCGCAGATCGTCATCAATGTCGCGGCGTGCGCCGCCGATGGTGACCATGGCGTAGTTGACGCGGTTGCCGGTCATCTTCTCCAGGATGTCCATCACCAGCTCGCGCTCGTCCCAGATGTGCATGAACATGCTGTCATGACCGATGATGTGGCAGGCGATGCCCAGCCACAGGAAGTGGGAGTGCAGGCGCTCCAGCTCCGCGGTGATGACGCGGATATACTGGCCGCGCTTGGGCACCTCGGTGCCGTTGATGGCCTCCACGCACATGGCGTAGGTGAAGGCGTGGGAATGGGAGCAGATGCCGCACACGCGCTCCACCAGCACCAGGGTCTGGATGGCGTTGCGCTCGGTGGCGAGCTTCTCAATGCCGCGGTGATTGTAGCCGACGAAGACCTCCGCGTCCTTGATCAGTTCGCCCTCGGTGTAGAGTTTGGCATGCACCGGCTCCTCCAGTGCGGGATGGTAAGGCCCAATGGGAACGATATAGCTCATTGTCCGGCCTCCTTCTTGTTTTTCTCCACCAGCTCAGCCAGCGGTGTGACCATGATCTGGCCGCGGCCCTGGGTCTCCAGCAGATCCTCCGGCAGGAAGAGACGCTGGGTGGTGTCCAGTCCCTCGAACTCGATGCCGAAGAGCTCATTGAGCTCCCGCTCGGGCCAGGTGGCCGCCGCGTCGTAGATCTCGCCGATGCTGGGAAGCGTGGTCTCGCCCACCACGTGGTAGGACTCCACGCCGGGGTCCACCGCGTAGTCCCAGGAGACGTCCAGCAATCCTTCCTTATTCACGAAGGCGTGGATCATCACCAGGTAGACGTTCTGCTTGCGCATGCGCTCGGCGATCGGTACGATCTCTGCTTTGCTGATGTCGATGCGTTTGTACTCCTGCAAAATACATCACCTCTCGTTGTTGTTTGGCAAACGCAGCGCGTCTGCCGCATACTCCTGTTTTCTCTCTTTTGGTCTGTTTCGATAGATAAGATGCGATTTATGGGAAAATGTTTGCTGACAAATATTAGCAGATCCGCGGCAGCTGCGCGCCGGCCAGCTTCTGCAGCACTCTGCGGCCGCCGAGGGCGGTCTTCATGAGCACCTTGCCGGGCGCCGCCGCGGTCACGACGCCGATCTGCGCGGCGTTCTCCCCTTCGGGCAGGGAGCGCATGGCGGCGAGCACGCTCTCCGCGTCCTCCGGAGCCACAACTGCCAGAAGCTTTCCTTCGTTTGCGCAGTAGAGCGGCTCCAGCCCCAGCATGCCGCAGGCGGCCTTCACCGCCGGGCGGACCGGGATCGCGCCCTCCGTGAGCTCGATGCCGAGAACTGTGCCCTCCACGAACTCATTGAGCGTGGTGGCGACGCCGCCGCGGGTGGGATCCCGCAGGACACGGACCGCCGCGCCGGTGTCCAGGATCGCGGCGCAGAGGCGGTTTAGGGGCGCGCAGTCGGACTTGAGCTCCGTCTGCATCATGCCGCTGCGGGCCAGCATCACGGCCGTGCCGTGGTCGCCCACCGTGCCGGAGACGAGTACCGCGTCCCCCTCCCGGATCTTTGCCGGGGAGAGGCCGGGATATTTGAGCTTGCCGATGCCGGCGGTGTTGATATAGAGCTTGTCGCCCCGGCCGCGCTCCACCACCTTGGTGTCGCCGGTGACGATCTGAACGCCCGCCTTCTCGCAGGCGCTCTTCATGGAGGCGATGACCCGCTCCAGATCCGCCAGCGGCAGGCCCTCCTCGATGATGAAGGAGCAGCTCAAATACTGGGGCACCGCGCCGCAGACCGACACGTCGTTCACCGTGCCGCAGACGGCCAGCTCCCCGATGTCCCCGCCCGGGAAGAAGATCGGATCCACCACGAAGCTGTCCGTGGAGAAGACCAGATCGCCCAGGATCGCCCCGTCTGTCAGGGCGTTGAGCGCGGGATTGGAGAGCGCGGGGACGATGCTGTTTTCTATGAGGCGGGCGGTTTTCTTCCCCCCGCTGCCGTAGTCAAGGGTTATAATGTCGTCCATGATATGATTTGTCCAATCTTGTTCTCCGATTGAGTGGCCAGTTCCTATTCACTGATCACTGATCACTGCTCACTGATCACTATACTTGTACCACGCGGCGCAGGCGCCCTCGGAGGAGACCATGCATGGCCCCACCGGGTCCTCCGGCGTGCATCTGCTGCCGAAGAGCGGGCAGCCGGTGGGATCCATCCGCCCGGTGATTACTTCGCCGCAGCGGCAGGCCGTCTTCGCGGGGCCGGGGATCTCAACGCCGAACTTTTTCTCTGCGTCAAAGGCGGCCAGCTCCTCCCGGAGCCCCAGGCCGCTCTGCGGGATCTCGCCAAGGCCGCGCCAGAGGTCGCGGCGGGGCGTGAAGCACTTTGCCATCACGGCCTTTGCCAGGGGATTGCCCTCCGGGCGCACCGCCCGGGTGTACTCGTTCTCCACCTTCGGCGCGCCGTCTGCGATCTGTCTGAGCAGCTTGTACACCGCGAGCAGGATGTCTTCGGGTTCAAAGCCGCTGATGACAGCCGGCATCCCGTAGTCCTGCGGCAGGAAGCGAAAGCCCTCCTCGCCCAGGATCGTGGCCACATGGCCGGGGCAGAGAAAGCCCTGCACATTGAAGCCATCCATGGCCATCAGGGCCCGGAGCGCAGGCTCCACGGTCTTGAGCATGGACCAGACGGAGAAGTTACTGAGCCCTCTCTCCGCGGCGCTCAGCACCGCGGCCGCGGTGCCGGGGGCAGTGGTCTCAAAGCCAACGCCGAGAAAGACGACCTCTTTTGCGGGATTGGCCTCAGCAATGTCCAGCGCGTCCATCGGCGAATAACAGACCCGCACGTCGGCGCCCAGCGCTCTTCTGCGCTGCAGGCTGTCGCCGGGAATACTGCCGGGGACGCGGATCATGTCCCCATAGCTTGCGAGGATCAGGTTTTTCTCCATCGCAAGCGTAAGCACCGCGTCGATGACCTCCGCGGGCGTGACGCAGACCGGGCAGCCCGGCCCGCTCAGGAGCTTGACATTTTCGGGCAGGAGGCTCCGGATCCCCGCCTCGGCGATGGCCATGGTGTGGGTGCCGCAGACCTCCATCAGCCGCACTTTCGGCAGCGGCAGGCCGCGGATCGCAGCCAGGAGCTGCTCAGCGGAGGGCTTCATCCAGTTCCCCCCAGCTCTCCAGATCCTCCAGGGCCTGCTGCTCGGGCAGGCGCTCGATGGCAAAGCCCGCGTGGACGATCACATAATCGCCGATCTTCGGTTCCGGGATGAAGTCCACCCGGATCTTCCGCTGTACGCCCATGGCGTCCCCGATTGCGTCATTGCCGTGGATTTCGATCAGTTTTAACGGTACTGCAAGACACATAATAAACCTCGACAAAATCTGTAGGGGCGCATATCATGCGCCCGCGGGCGGCTGATAGCCGCCCCTACAAGGCTTCGTTCAAAATCATCAGCTGTCCCAAAGCGATGCCCTCGTCGTTGCAGGAGACGCGGCTGTGGTGATATACCTGCAGCCCGCGTGCCCGCAGCCTTGCGGGAAGCCTTTGCAGCATATACATGTTCTGAAAGCTGCCGCCGGAGAGCACCACGTCACGGATCCCGCTCTTGTGGGAAGCGGCCTCCGCCTGCTCCGCCGCCATGGCGAGCAGCGTGTTCATAAACTTCGCGGCTTTGCGGCTGGTATCGGCAGGATCCTCCGCCATGGCCCGGATCATGGGCCGCCAGTCGAAGCGCAGAAGCTCACCTTCCATCTCGAAGGGGTACTCCCCTGCCTCGTCTTCCGCCGCCGCGGCCCCCAGCAGCACCGCCCCCTGCCCCTCATAGCTTGCCAGGGTCTTGATGCCGAGCAGGGCGGCCGCCCCGTCGAAGAGGCGCCCCATGCCTGAGGAGAGAGGGCAGTTGAGGCCGTTTTTCAGCATGGTCTCAAACAGCGGGTTTTCAGCTGTTTCCAGTCCCGCCTCGCCCCGCAGCGCATAGGCGACACGGTCCAGCTCCTTTGTGGCCAGATCCCCGCCGATCAGCGGGATCGGGCGGATGGAGCCAAAGCGTTCAAAACCATTCGCGTCGCCGATCAGGCACTCGCCGCCCCAGATGGTATTGTCCGTCCCCAGGCCGGTGCCGTCCCAGATGAAGCCGATCACCGGGTCCTTCAGACCGATATCGGCCATGCAGGAGACGAGATGCGCGTGGTGATGCTGCACCTGCACCAGGGGGAGTCCCTCCCGCTCCGCCCGCTCTTTCGCGTAGGCGGTGGAGAGATAGTCCGGGTGCAGATCGCAGGCGATCGCCTCCGGGCGGATATCAAACAGCCGCTCAAAATGGGCGATCTGCTGTTCATAGTTTTCCAGCGTCTCGTAATTCTTGAGATCGCCGATGTGCTGGCTGGGGAAGACATAGTCCCCCTTTGACAGGCAGAAGCCCGCCTTCTGCTCCGCCCCGCAGGCGAGCAGATTGCTCCTCCCCCGCTCCACCCGGATCGGGTAGGGCGCGTATCCGCGGGAGCGGCGCAGCGGGTATTCCCTGCCGTCCACGCAGAAGCAGAGCGAATCGTCGCAACGGGTCTGGATCTCCCGGTCATGGAGCAGAAAGCCGTCGGCAATGCCGGCGAGTCTCTCCAGCGCCTCTTCGTTTTTGTATACGATGGGCGTGTCCGAGAGATTGGCGCTCGTCATCACGAGCCTGTCGATATCGTCCCCAAACAAAAGGACATGCAGCGGCGTATAGGGCAGCATCACGCCCAGATAGCCGTTTTCACTCAGATGCGCAAGGCCCGGCGCCCTCTTCTTGAGCAGCACGATGGGCCGCTGATAGCTCTCCAGAAGCCGTGCCTCGTCCGCACTGACTTCACATATTTGACGAGCACAGTCCAGATCCCGGCACATGAGGGCGAAGGGCTTTTCGTCCCGCTGCTTGCGCTGCCGGAGCCGCCGCGCCACGGCAGGATCGTCACAGGAACAGGCGAGATGCACGCCGCCCAGGCCCTTGATGGCCACGATCTTCCCAGTCTTCAGCATGTCCCGGGCCAGCGCCAGCGCTTCCTCGTCCCCCTCCGTGCGCCGCCCCTCCGCGTCCACGAAGAACAGATGGGGCCCACAGACCGGGCAGCAGTCCGGCTGGGCGTGATAGCGGCGGTTCTCGATGTCGTGATACTCCCGCTCACAGTCGGGACACATGGGAAAGCGCCCCATGGAGGTCAGGGGGCGGTCATAAGGCACGTCCCGGATGATGGTGAAGCGCGGGCCGCAGTTGGTGCAGTTGAGAAAGGGATAGCGGTAGCGCCGGTCTGTAGGATCGAGCAGCTCCCGCCGGCAGTCTTCACAGATGCAGACATCCGGCGAGATGAGGGTGTTGCGCTCCCGCTCAACAAGACTCGGGAGGATCGTAAAGCCCGCATAACCTTGAATCGCCCCGCCCCAGGCGGGCTCGATCCGGTCGATCACGGCCAGCTTCGGCGCCTTATGGGGCAGTTCCTCCAGGAAAGCCTCCAGCGCCCTGCGCTCCCCCTCCAGCTCCAGGACCACGCCGGAGGAACTGTTTCGGATCGTGCCGCAAAGGCCGTGCGCCCGCACCTGCCGGTGCATGAAAGGCCGGAAACCGACCCCCTGCACGATCCCATGTATGTCGATCCTAAGGTGTTCCAAGACAGCCTCCGGAAAAAATGATTGTTATTATTCAGACAATATTGTAGTCCCAAACGATGCTTTTTGCAAGTCTGTTTTCCTTTTTTCATACCATTATATAGACACTTTGTTGCCTTTGCAAGAATCGTGGTTTTTTTGTCAGCTTTTTCCCTGCTTTTTTGTGGATAAAGCCGAATTGCAGTCCACTCTCCTTTTCCGCTCCCGCCTGCCTGTGCCGCTTGACCGGGGGCATGTCCCGCGGTATAATTGTCTGCGTATCGCAAACGCGAACGGAAAAGGAGAAGCTATGAAAAAAGTCATCGTCATGCTGCTGGCCTGCTGCCTCATGCTCTCGCTGCTCTGCGGCTGCGGGCTCGGGAAGAAGGAGCCGGTCAAATACATGGTACTCGTCATGGATCAGGAGAACGCGCCCGTCCCCGGCGTGCTGGTGGAGTTCTGCACTGATACCCAGTGCGTCACCGCGACGTCGGACGAAACCGGCATCGCGGAGCTGGACGCTGAGAGCGCGACCTACACCGTGCACATTCTGAAGGTGCCGGAGGGCTTCGCCCCCTACGAACTGGAGCTGAGCATCGGGCCCCAGGCCGACCTGCTCACCGTGAACCTCTCCCCTGCTGCATAAGCAAAACCCGTGAGGTCGATGGCCTCACGGGTTTTTTATCAAAAAAACGACGCCAATGACCGCAGCGGGATTGTAAAACCGTATCTCTTTTGATATAATCAGAAGCAGCTGAAACCGGCAAAAACAAGAGAAAAGAGGAACATGAGCATGGATAAAAAAATCAAGCGCATCGCCGTTCTCACCAGCGGCGGCGACGCCCCCGGCATGAACGCGGCTGTCCGTGCGGTCGTCCGCACCGCCCACGCCAACGGCATGGAATGCATCGGCATCCGCAGAGGCTGGCAGGGCCTGATCACCAGTGATTTCACCACCCTGCAGCGGGAGAGCGTCGGCCATATCCTCAACCGCGGCGGCACCATTCTCTACACCGCCCGCAGCGAGGACTTCATGAGCGAGAAGGGCCGCCTGAAGGCCGTGGCCACCTGCAAGATGCTGGGCATCGACGCGGTGGTCGCCATCGGCGGCGACGGCACTTTCCGCGGCGCGCTGGAGCTGAGCCGCCTGGGCGTGCCTGTGGTGGGCATTCCCGCCACCATCGACAACGATGTGGGCTGCACCAACTACACCATCGGCTTCGACACCGCCTGCAACACCGCCATCGAATGCATCGACCGCCTGCGGGACACCATGCAGTCCCACGAGCGCTGCTCCGTGGTGGAGGTCATGGGCCGCAACGCCGGTTTCCTGGCGCTGTACGTGGGCATCGCCGTCGGCGCGACGGCCGTCCTCGTGCCCGAGCATGAGACCGATTTCCAGAAGGACGTGATCGAGCGCATCCAGGAGTCCCGTCTCGCCGGCAACACCCACTTCATGATCGTGGTGGCCGAGGGCGCGGGCAGCGCCGTGGAGTTTGGCAAGAAGATCGAGGAGGCCATCGGCATCTCCCCGCGCGTGACCGTTCTGGGCCACATCCAGCGCGGCGGCTCCCCCAACGCACGCGACCGCGAGACCGCGACCCGCATGGGCTACTACGCGGTCCAGGCCCTGGCCGAGGGACGCAGCAACTGCATCATCGGCACCCAGGAGGGCGGCATTGTGGAGATTCCCATTGAGGAGGCCCTGCAGATGAAGAAGCACCTGCAGATGGACCGCTACAAGATCATGGAGACCATGCAGCTCGGCAGCGCCATGCGCTAAGCAAGATAGAGATTCAAAGAGAAAACGGAGCGGATAACCGCTCCGTTTTTCTATTAAATCAGGCTGTCAGTTTGCGGCGAGGATGGCCTCGACCTGCTCCCGCTCGGGCATGGAGCGGATCGCGCCCTTCTTCGTGGTGACCAGATAGGCCGCGGCGTTGGCAAAGCGCAGCATCTCGGTCAGCTGCTTCTCGCTGAGCTTTTCGGCGCCGTTTTCCAGCACATAGTTCAGCACGCAGGCACAGAAGGTGTCGCCCGCGCCGGTGGTCTCGATCGTGCCGCCCAGACGGAAGGACGGGACGAAGACCCGGTGGCCGAAGGAGAAGCTGTAGCTGCCGTCGGCGCCGGCGGTCACGTTCAGGACCTTGATGTTGGGGAAGCGCTCACGCAGGATGGCGGCGCCCTTGTCGAAATCCTTCTCGCCGGTCACAAACTCGATCTCGTTGTCCGCGATCTTCAGGATATCGCAGTGGGCAAGGCCCCAGTTGATCTGTTCCCGCGCTTCCTCCAGGTCGTTCCAGAGCGGCGGGCGCAGGTTCGGGTCGAAGGAGATCAGGGCACCGGCCTCCCGGGCCAGGTTCACCGCCTTACGGGTGGCAAGGCGCACCTCATGGTGGGTCATGGACAGGGTGCCAAAGTGGAAGATCGCGGCATTGCTCAGCGCCTCTTTGGGCACTTCTTCCATCGTAAGCATCATATCCGCGCCGGGATTGCGGTAGAAGGAGAAATCCCTGTCCCCGTTGGGATAGGTCTTGACGAAAGCCAGCGTGGTATGGACGTTTTCATCCTCCAACAGGTAATCCATGCAGATGCCGACGCCTGCGGCCGCTTCCCGCAGCTGTATGCCGAACATGTCCTTACCGACCTTGCCGATGAAAGCCGTGCGCTTGCCCAGCTTCTGCAGCATGGCCAGCACATTGCAGGGCGCGCCGCCGGGATTGGCCTCCAGCAGAGGATTCCCCTGCGCGCTTACGCCGTTTTCCGTAAAATCAATGAGCAGCTCGCCCAGCGCGATCACGTCAAAAGCTTTTTTCATGTGTCAATCCATCTCCAGATCGTATTTTTCCACGTCCACCAGCACGGCGCCTTCCGAAGTAAAGCTGATGGCGCTGGCGTCAGCCGGGGTATACAGGACAAAGGACGCCGCCGACTCGCCGTCGTTGACAAAGAGCTCCAGACTGTAACGGTCCATGATGACGCGCAGCTTCAGCTCGCCGTTATGGACACAGGCCGGGAATTCACGGATATTCACGATGTCGTGGGGGAAGCCGCTGTGGGTGCGGTCCACCTTGATGGTGCTGGTGTCGGGGCGGAAACGGATCATGGTGAAATGTTCGCCGTCCCGGGCCACATAGAGGCGGAACCACTTGTACATGCTGCTCTCGTTGCCGGGGCGGACCGTGACGGTCATGTCCAGGCTGCGGCCGCTGATGCCGCGCAGGCTGGTCTCGCCGTTGATGAGCACGTTGTAGTAGTCGATCTTCACGCCGCGGTACTTCTCCAGTTCCCGCACCGGGTTCTGATACAGGCGGCGGTTGCGGATCGAGAGTTCGCGCGGCAGGGTCATCTGGCCCATAAAGCGCAGCTCCTGCGGCTTGCAGCTGGAGGTCTCCCAGTTCTGCATCCAGCCGATCATGACACGGCGCCCGTCAGAGGTGAGCAGGGTCTGGGGCGCATAGAAGTCCAGGCCGTAGTCGATGGCCTGCACCCACTCCCGGTTCAGGTGATGGATGTTCGGATCGAAGTGGCCGACCAGGCAGACATTGGCGTTGCCCGGATGGAATTCCAGGCCGATGGCGCTCATCTCCTGGGGGCTGGTGATCAGCACATCCTTTTCGTCCAGGTGGAAGAAGTCAGGGCACTCCCACATGCGGCCGTACTGGTTGTGGCAGGCGGACAGCACGCTCACATAGCGCCAGTGCATGGCGTCGTCGCTCTCATACAGGAGGATCGTGCCGCTGCCGTCGGCGCTGCGGTTGCCGATGACGGCGTAGTATTTGTCGCCCTCGCGCCAGATCTTCGGATCCCGAAAATCCTCGGTGCTGCCGCCCTCGGGAAGGAGCTCGGCGTCGATCACCGGGTTGGCGGCCAGCTTCTCATAATCCACACCGTCGCCGATGGCGATGCACTGGGTCTGGAAGGCCTGGAGCTTGCCGTTGCGGCGGCGCACGTTGCGTACACCTGTGTACATCAGAAGATGCCGTCCATCGGGCAGCTCGACCGCACCGCCGGAGAAGCAGCCGTCCCGGTCATACTCGCTGTCGGGCGCAAGCGCCGCGGGCAGGCGCTCCCATTTGATAAAATCGCGGGTCTTCACATGGCCCCAGTGCATGGGACCCCACTTGGTGTCATAGGGGTAATACTGGAAAAACAGATGGTACTCGCCCTGATAGGGGGCGAAGCCGTTGGGGTCGTTGATCCAGCCGATGCCGCCGGTCACATGGAATCCTGGCTGTTCTTCCTCGGTATAGCGGAGGTATTTTTTTTCAAAATCCCGGGCACGCTGCAGCTTTTTACTAATCATTTGAAGTGTTTCCCTTCGGTTTACTTGTGGTACAGAAGCGGCTGTCTCTCAGGAAGCCCGTTTCTCTGCCGCAACGCCCAAAAAGCGCCATCGCCTGCAGGCTGTCGGTTCTGCGGCTGACCAATCATACTCCGCTGGTTTTGCCCTGTCAACAGAATTATGATGTGTGCCGGTTCCGAAATACCGGTTCCGGGCGCGTCAGGCTCACGCTGTTCCGCAATAGTTCTCCTGCCGCTCCCTCGCAGAGAGGAGCAGCTCTTATTCACGAGCAGGTATGTTTTATCGGCAGAGAGAAGGGTTCTCCGCGGAGAGCCCTTCTCTCTGCCCATTCGCGCCGCCGAAGCGGCGCGAATGGGTGATGGTATGTTATTTTGCGATCAGAGCTGCGTCGGAAGAAGCATCCACGTACTTCTGGAAGATGGCCAGGAGCTGATCCAGCTTGTAGGCCTGCAGATCGGCCTGGAGCTGATTCCAGTCGGCATCGGAGAAGCCGTTCATGATCGCGTTGGCGCGAGCAGTCTCGATGCACTTGTCGATATCGGCAAGCAGGTTGGAGATCTCCTTGGTGTCGTCAGAGGACATCAGCACGTTGGGGAACACGTACTTGGTGTGCATGTCGGGGGTGTAGATGTCCTTGATCCAGTTCAGACGATACAGAGCATCGTCGGGGCAGGTGACGTAAACGCCATAGTAGCTGTCGAGAACAGCAAGAGGACCATCGACCATCTCGGCCTCGCGGACCTCAACGGGAGAGTGATCGCCCAGGTCGGCATGCTTGAGCATGGGCTCGCCCTTGTCGTTCTTGTCCATCACGAAGATATCGAAGCCGTCATCTTCGCCGTAGGTGCCCCAGTTGTTCTGCGGAGACTGGATGGGATCGTACATCTGGTCGAGCCAAGCGCAGATGAGGGCGGGGTTCTTGGCGTTGGCGGTGAGGACAGCGCCGCGGCCGCGGTCAAAGCCGGAGGTGAGGGAGCCGGTGTTGGGGGTGAGGTTCACGGTGTCAGCCTTCAGCATGGGCAGAGGAGCCCAGCCGGCGGTGCCGTTCTGGATGTCAGCCATGGTCAGGCCGACAATGTTGGCCACGTCCCAGGAGAAGCAGACGCCGTAGCGGCCGGACTTGCCCTTGGCAACGTAGGTGCTCCACTCCTGCGTGAAGGCATCGGGGTCAAACAGGTTCTCGGTGTAGAGCTTGTGGAGCCATTCCACACCCTTGCGCCAGCCTTCGGTGGTGGCAGCGCAGATGACCTGCTTGTCATCGGTGATGACGATGTGGCGCCAGTCGTCAGGATCGCCATAGCCTTCGCCGAAGCCGTTGCACAGCACACGGCAGTCCTCGTTGCCGCCGTTCACGATGCAGGCCAGGGGGATGATGTCGCCTTCGATGTTGAACTCAGCCTTCAGAGCGTCGGCATTGTCACGGAAAGCAATCAGGACAGCCTCGAACTCGTCGACGGTCTTGGGCATCTCAAGGCCAAGGAAGTCAAGCCATGCGGTGTTGATGAAGGGCATGTTGCCGATGGTCTGGATGGCAGTCTTGCCAACGCCCAGCTGCTCGATCCAGGGCAGGGTCCAGATGTGGCCGTTCTCGTCGGTGCACATGTCCTTGTATTCGGGAGCCTGCTCAAAGACCTTGGTCAGGTTCGGCATCAGTTCCGGAGTGATGTAGTCTTCCAGGGGGATGATGACGCCCTGCTTGGCATACTTCAGAAGATCGGCGTCGCCGAGACCGGCAGGAGAAATGAACTCGGGCAGAGTCTTGATGTTGGCGAGCTCGAGCG
>CAMOXI010000012.1 GCA_946628965.1 uncultured Clostridia bacterium
ACACCCCGTTCTTCAACAACTACCGTCCCCAGTTCTACTTCCGTACCACCGACGTTACCGGCGTCATCTCCCTGCCCGAAGGCACTGAGATGTGCATGCCCGGCGACAACGTCGACATGGACGTCGAGCTGATCACCCCGATCGCCATCGAGAACGGCCTTCGCTTCGCTATCCGCGAGGGCGGCCGTACCGTCGGCTCCGGTGTTGTCATCGGCATCAACGAGTAATTCTTACTCACGAGTAGTTTCAACTCACAAAAAAAGGCTGCGCTGCATAGCGCAGTCTTTTTTTACATGCAGGTACTCATCACATTTTGTCTTATCAAGCTGCGCGCGGGACGCTTCAGCCGCTTGCGCGGCAGGGGAAAATGGTATACACTATAATACAATCGGGAAAGTGAGGCAGATCTCCCGCTTCAATCCCGGTACCCTGTCCCGATCCGGCAACACGAAAAGGAGGATCCCTTATGTCGCTCATGAGCTTTCTGATGAGGCGCGCGTTCCTCAAGTCCGACAACAAACGCGACGCAGGTCTGACCTCGCCCCCGGACATCGAGCGCTTCAACGATATCCGCTACGCCCCCAACAAGGAGGCCACGCTCGAGATCTACTATCCCAAGGGGACGACCGGGAAGCTGCCGGTCATCGTCTCCATTCACGGCGGCGGCTATGTATACGGTTCGACGAAGACCTATCAGTTCTACGGCATGAACCTCGCCCAGCGCGGCTTCGTGTTCGTAAACTTCAACTATCGTCTTGCCCCGCGCCATAAGTTCCCGGCGCCCATCGAGGACACCAATCATGTCATGGAGTGGCTGATCGCCAACGCCGACGCCTACCACGTCGACCTGAACAACGTTTTTATGGTGGGCGATTCTGCGGGAGGGCAGCTTCTGTCCCAGTACGCCGCGATGGTCACAAACCGCAGCTATGCCGACATCATGGAGATCCACCCGCCCAAGGGCTTCACGCTTCGGGCGATCGGCCTCAACTGCGGCATGTATAATATCTTCGATGTGTTCCAAGGCAATACCAGGAGCATTATGTTCGATTACTTCGGCAGGAATTACCTCGAGCACGGCGAGAAGATCAACGTCCTGCAGTATATCAACGCCTGCTATCCGCCCACTTTCCTGCTGAGCGCACCGGGTGACTTCCTTCAGAAGTTCCAGCAGCCGATGTGCGACCTGATCAAGCAGCGCGGCGGCCGCGCCGAGTACCACTGCTACGGCGACGAGAACACCGGGCATGTTTTCATGTGCGATCTGCGCAACGCCTACGCCACCAAGGCCAACGACGAGGAGTGCGCGTTCTTCCGCCGCTGGATGGCGAAGGAGGGAAGGTCATGATCTTTGAGCTTCGCAACGACAGCTGCCGCGCCTTTGCGGATACGCACGGCGGCGAGCTGATCTCCTTCATGGGGACGGACAATCGGGAGCATATCTGGCAGGGCAGCCCCGATTCCTGGACGGGCCGCAACCCGATCCTCTTTCCCATTGTCGGCCGCCTTCGGGACGGAAAAGTGCGCTTTGAAGGCGAGACCTGCGAGATGCCGCAGCACGGTCTGGCTCGCCGCCGGGAATTCACGCTTCTGCACAAGTTCAGGGAGTCTGTGGAGCTGGAGCAGCGTGAGGATGAGGAGACGCTTCGGCACTATCCATATCCCTACCGCCTGCGCGTGCGTCATGAGCTGATCGACAGCGGCTTTGTCACAAGCTTCGAGGTCTTCAACCCCGGCGAGAGGCCGATGCCCTTCTGCATCGGCGCGCACACGGGCTTCTGCTGCCCGATGCGCGAGGGGGAGCGCTTTGAGGACTATGTGCTGCGCTTCGACGAGGAGGAAACCGTCAGTTCCATCCGTGTGACCCCGTCCGGCGCGCTCAGCAAGAAAGATCGCTTGCCGGTGCTCGCCGGTGCGCGGGATTACCCGCTGACGCACGGGGTCTTCGACAGCTGCGATACGCTGATTTTCGACAGCCTGCGCTCACACGGCGTATCGCTTATGAATCCGGAGACCGGACACGGCGTCCACATGGACTTCGCCGGTTTCCCGCTTTTCGCGGTATGGACGATGCCGCACGCCAACGCCCCCTATCTCTGTCTTGAGCCCTGGGTGGGCTGCGCCGCCATGGAGGACGACACAGGAGATTTCCTCGACAAACCCTTCTGTGTGACCCTCGCGCCGGGCGAGAGCTGGCAGATCCGCTACACGGTCACCTTGTTTTGAGAATTGATAGAATCGACAGCTTGAAACGCCGCACGGAAACTGAAGTGAACCCCAAAAGTTAGACATTTATAGAATTAGGCGACCTGAAGGGTCTGATATCTGTGTTGAGCAGGTGTCAGGCCCTTTAGTTTTAGCTTGAAGTGTGCGCGGATTGGGACTATACTGAGAATAACCGAGAAAACTGAGAAAACAGAGCTAACAGGGAGGAACGACCATGCCGACCGTTGGATTCATCGGGACAGGGAATATGGGTGCCGCGCTTGCGCGCGCGGCGGTGAAGAGCCCGCTTACAGAGCAGCTTCTGCTCTCGAACCGCAGCGCGGAGAAGCCGCGCCGACTCGCAGAGGAGCTCGGCGGCTCCGTGCTGGATAACCGGGGTGTCGCGCAGAAGGCCGAGGTGCTGTTCCTTGCCGTGAAGCCCCAGATGCTCGCGGACGTGATCGGGGAGATCCGCCCCGTGCTCGACGCGCGGCGGGATCGCGTCGTGCTCGTCTCCATGGCGGCCGGCTGGAGCCTCGAAAAGCTCGGCGCCGCGCTGGGGGACAGGCCCATCGTGCGCATCATGCCGAACATCCCCGTCTCGGTCGGCGCGGGCGTGACGCTCCTCTGCCCAAACGGGCAGATCTCCGCGGAGGAGCTGCAGACTGTTGAGGATCTGCTCGCGGCCTCCGGGCTCGTCTCCGAGCTCGATGAGGCGCATCTTGACGCGGCGGGCGGGGTGACGGGCTGCGGCCCGGCCTTCGCGGCCATGTTCGTGGAGGCCCTGGCGGATGGGGCAGTGGCCTGCGGTCTGCCGCGGCGCGAGGCGCTCGCCTTCGCCGCTCAGATGCTCAAGGGCTCGGCCCAGCTCCTGCTCGAGACCGGGGAGCACCCGGGATCACTCAAGGATCGCGTCTGCTCGCCCGGCGGCAGCACCATCCAGGGTGTGCGCTTGCTCGAGGAGCGCGCCTTTCGCGCCGCGGTGACGGACGCCGTGATCGCGACCTACGAAAAGAAATTCTGAGAGAGAGACAGCCATGACAGAAGAAAACAAACCTGCGCTCGCCATCCCGGAAAAGCTGCGCGTGATCGACGGCACGACGCTCAAGCTCCTCGCCATTGTCAGCATGACCATTGACCATATCGGCGCGGTGTTCTTTCCGCACGTTGCGTGGTGGCGTATTGTCGGCCGTCTGGCTTTTCCGCTTTTCGCGTTCAGCATCTCGGAGGGCTGCGCCCACACGCGCAGCTTACCCAAATACATGCTCCGTCTGGGGATCTTTGCTCTCGTGTCGGAGATTCCCTTTGATCTTTGCTTTCGAGGCTGCCTCCTGGAATTCGGCCATCAGAACGTCATGCTGACCTTCCTGCTCGCCGTCTCCGCGATTTTCTGCTGTGAGAAGCTGGACACCGGGAAGAAATGGCTCGACGCCATGCTGAAAACCGCCGTCTGCGGCGTATTTTGCGTGCTGGCCATCCTTCTGCACACGGATTACAACGCTTTCGGCGTCGGGCTCGTGCTGGTGTTCTGGTTTTTGCGCCGCTATCATATAGGACGCAACCTTGCCGCACTGGCCTTCGAGTTCGTGATGCGCGGCGGTCTGCAGTCCTGGTGCATGCTGAGCGCAGTGCCGCTCCTGCTCTACAACGGCAAGCGCGGTCTGTCCATCAAGTACCTGTTTTATTTCTTCTACCCCGGCCATCTGCTGCTTCTTGCCGCGCTGCGCCATTTTCTCGCCTGAGAAGGGGAGCGTCCTGGGCGCTGCATCGGCTGCCGTTGATCAGCTTGCCGCGCGTGCTGCCGAAGCGAATGCGCGGCGAGCTGCTGTGAATTCGCGCCGCGTTGCTGTGAATTCTGCCTTGCAATCCCTGCGCGGAACGTGTATACTGAAGGAGCGTCCGATTCGGAGGGTTACCGAAGCGGTCATAACGGGGCGGTCTTGAAAACCGTTAGGGGGCAACTCCACGCGGGTTCGAATCCTGCACCCTCCGCCACAAAAGGTAGGTAATTTTAATAGAAATTGCCTACCTTTTCATTTTGCCCGAAAGCCCTTGATTTCAAGGCTTTTTCGGTGCCCGTCCATTAAAAAGCAGCCGCTACGGAGTCATTTCCGCAGCGGCGTTTTTGCTTTTTTGGGTGTTCCCGGCCCACCTCTCCCGGACAAATCGTTCTCACAGAGGGGTATTGTTCAATTTGAAGGGTATCGTTCTCACAGAGGGTAATCGTTCAATTTGAGGTCTCCGGCTCTTTTTCCGCGTACTGCCAGTCATATCTATAAGCCTTTTTTCGATAGCCATATGAGTAGAGGGAGCGCATTCAGGCTCGGAGACGCAACTGGTCAGGGAAGCTTTGCTCTGTTTTGGCCGTTTTTTGCAAAGAAAACTTGGAAAAGACATTGACAAGTAAACTTGGCGGCGTTATAGTATTGACAATAAAACTTGGCAAGGAGATGCTATGATGAATAGAGAAGAAATACTTGAGAAGAGCAGACGGGAGAATGAGGGTACGGATGAGATGGAGTTGGTCGTACTGAATTTGGCTGGAAAACTGGCGGCGCAGATAGGGATAGTTATCTGCTGCGTCGTGGCGGTTTTACAGGCTGCGTTCACCGATTCCACAAGTTATGAGAGTTGGATGATTTATTTCAGTATTTTAGGGACACTTTTTACAGTAAAATATAGTATACTTCGTAAAAAGCACGAGCTGCTGCTTGCTATTCTTTGTTCTGGATTATTCGTGTTCTTTACCGTTTTGTTCGTTCACAGACTGGTAGGATAAGCAACATGAACGATAAACTGATACTGAGAAATCGATTGAAGGACGCACGAGTACAGAACGGTCTTTCACAGAGCCAACTCGCTGAAATGGTTGGTGTTTCCCGTAACACGATCAGTTCGATCGAAACCGGTCAATTCAACCCTACTGCCAAGTTGGCACTTGTTCTCTGCATTGCATTGGACAGGAAATTCGAGGATTTGTTCTATTTTGAGTAAAGCAAAGTATGATCCATCATGGATGGACGAGGCGGAGGGCCTGTCCCCGCTGCTGGATGATGATTGGTAAACAGACGAATAAATCGGGATTGTTGGAGATTATATATGGAAATCAAAGAGTATAAAGATTATAAAGAAGCGGAAATCTTGCGGCTCTATACAGAAGTGGGCTGGACAGCTTACACAGAAGACATGACAGCACTTCGGCAGGGCTATGAGCACTCATTGTTAGTATTGGCGGCGTATGAAAACGATGAATTGCTCGGTATAATAAGGGTTGTCGGAGATGGCTTTACCATTGTATTTGTTCAGGACATTCTTGTTTTTCCCAAAAAGCAGCGGCAAGGCGTTGGCACAGCCCTTTTACAGGCAGTTCTTGACCGTTATTCCGACGTTCGGCAAATTGAGCTGACAACTGACAACACCCCCAAAACCGTAGCGTTTTATAAATCGCTGGGTTTTTCAGCATTCGAAGAGATCGGTTGCTGTGGATTTATTCGTTGCTGACAGCTTGCAGTTTGTCGATCCAGCACCCCAACCGTTCACGTTGAACCCCCTTTGGCAAGTGCACCCCCCTTGAACACGGTTGCCCCCCCTGCGGGAAATTCTATCAAAACGCGATACCTTTTCCATCAAAGAAACCTCTTTTGTCTACCAAGGCAAGAGAGGTTTTCTTGTTGCTGTAACCTTGTGGTTATGATATAATATACCAACAAAGTCTGAAAAAGAGGTGCTGACTATGAAAACGAATAACGATTTTCAGTCATTTCTTTACCAGTTGAACGGCAGACGTTTGGTTTCTTTCGGATGTGAGGCTGACATTCTAGAGTTTATCTTTGAAGGTAATTTCGTTCTTCATGCGATGGGATTCAGCCGTGTTATTAACGGAAACGATATCCTTGTCACAACACACGATTATCAGTCGTGGGATGAATTGGACAGTACGCATAATGATGAATGGGTGAACGCGGCTGCTTTCAGAGAAAAGATCGTTGGCGGACTTGTCTTGTCTGTGCTGATCAACGAAGTTCATGACCTCAAAATCACGTTGGACAATGGAATTGTGGTTGAATGTATGGTTGCCAACTCTTATCCGCATCATTCCGACGAAAAGGAACAGTGGCTCTTGTTTGAACATACAAGGGACCACTCCGGGAAGTTCCTTACTGCATATAATAAAACAATCGAACTAATCTAAACCGATTCTACTCCTTCTGGTGTATCTTTTAGGCGTTCTTTCTATGGTTTGGTGTCCTTTTACGCGCTCTTTCACACATCATCACGGTAATGCTGATAGAATTGCCCTAATGCTATTATGAACATGCAAACAGGACCGCGGGTCTGCCCGGGATGCCGGGAGAGGATTGGTAAACGGGTGGGCAAATCGGGATTGCAGGGAAAAATATCATCCGAAGAATCGGGAAAGATATGGGAAAAGGAAGAGCGTATTGCGCCAATCAAAGGCCGGAAGTATTCTCATATCCACAAAAACTGCCCGGGAAAAGCTTCATTCCCAATCGATATTGATAGAGGTGAACATGATGTTGGAAGTATTGAAAGCGAGATTTTCAGAACACAAGGAACTTCACCCGGATTTGGATTGGGTCGAGGTCGAGAAAAGGCTGCGCGAGTTTCCCGATGCCATCGCGGTTTTGCAAAAGATGGAGGAAAGCGGCGGTGAGCCGGACGCCATCGGCTACGACGAAAAAACAGGAAAGCTCATTTTCTGTGACTGTGCAAAGGAGTCTCCTTCCGGGCGCAGAAGCTTGTGCTATGACGAAAAGGCTTTGCAGGGACGCGCCAAAAATCCGCCGTCAGGCAGCGCAGAACAGAAAGCGAAAGAGATTGGCGTTTCATTGATGACGGAGGAACTGTACCGCAGACTGCAGAGTCTCGGCTCATTTGATCTGAAAACATCAAGCTGGATCGCCACGCCGGACGATATCCGCAGGTTGGGCGGCGCGCTGTTCTGCGAACGGCGCTATGATACCGTGTTCACTTTTCACAACGGCGCCGACTCCTATTATTCCGTGCGCGGATTCAGAGGATTTATTCTCATCTGAGCATGCCGCCCGGGCAGCGCAGGGAACACCGGCTGAACGACGGATCGTCCGCCTTATGGCACGACAGAAAAGGAAGAAACAGGCCGAGCGGAGCGGCATTCATGCCGGGGGGAGGAAAACATGAAGCAAGAGTACCCGCGTTTCGATATGCGGCGCCCACCGGTGCGCACGCGCTGGTATCTGCGCCCGCTGACATACCTGCTCAGCGCGCCTGAGACCTATCTCCACCGAACGATCATCACGCGCAAGGGGACGGAAGGGCTGAAACCGCCCTACCTCATGCTCTGCAATCACAACGCCTTTCTGGATTTCAAGGTCGCAACCAGAACGATCTATCCCCACCGGGCGAACTACGTCGTGGCGATCGACGGCTTCATCGGCAGGGAAGAGCTGCTGCGGAATGTCGGCTGTATCTGCAAACGCAAGTTTACCAACGACATCAGCCTGATCCGGCAGCTCAAGCGCGTGGTGGACAACGGCGACGTCGCCATGCTCTATCCCGAGGCGCGCTACTCCCTCTGCGGGACAACGGCGGTGCTGCCCGCCTCCCTCGGCAAGCTCTGCAGGCTGCTGGGCGTCCCGGTCGTGACGCTGATCTGCCACGGCCATCATGTCAATTCGCCGTTCTGGAATCTGCACAGCCGCGACGTAAAGCCGACCGAAGCGGAATTCAGCCTCCTCTTCACGCCAGAGCAGCTGAAAAGCACCCCGCCCGACGAGATCAACGCCGCGATCGTACAGGCCTTTCAATATGACGACTTCGCCTGGCAGAAGGCGCGCGGCATCCGCACGCCCTACGGCAAACGCGCGGAGGGACTGCACAAGGTGCTGTACCAGTGCCCCGCCTGCCGGACGGAATACCGCATGGGCTCCGAGGGGACGCGGCTGTTCTGCAAGGCCTGCGGAAAGAGCTGGATCATGTCCGAGCTGGGCGAGCTGAGCGCGGAAAAGGGCGAGACGGAGTTCAGCCATATCCCAGACTGGTACGAGTGGGAGCGCGCGAACGTCCGCGCGGAGGTCGAGAGCGGGACCTATTCCAGCGGCGAGCTGCCCGTAACGGTCGATTCGCTGCCCAACGCAAAGCGCTTTATCCGCCTGGGCGAGGGGATCATGGTGCACGATATGGACGGCTTCCGGGTGAGCGGCGTCGATGTGGACGGCGACCCCTTTGAAATGATCAAGCCCGTCCCCAGCCTGTATTCCTGCCATATCGAGTATGAGTACCTTGGGAAATTCGGGGACTGCGTCGATCTCAACACGCTGGAGGACACCTGGTACATCTACCCGCACGACTGCGATTTCTCCGTCACGAAAATGGCGCTGGCAACCGAGGAGCTGTACTGCCGCCATCGCCGGGAGATCGGCCGCCCCTGCCCGCCCGGGCTGGCGTGAGGACAGAGAAGCGGGGGAGCCCGAGGGGGCAAGACCCGCCTCGAACACAAGAAACCGCTGTCGGAAAAGTCCGGTATGGACTTTTTGACAAGCAGACAAGCCCCGCAATTCCACAAGGAATTGCGGGGCTTGTCTATTAGCGCGGATATCAGCCTTTGACTGCGCCGGCCACGAAGCTGTCCTGGATCTTCTTGCTGAGGAAGATGTAAATGAACAGCGTCGGGAAGGTGGCGAGGACGAGAGCGGCGCCGATGGGGCCCCACTCGGTCGTGTACTGGCCGGAGAGCGCCTGGACGCCGACAGGCAGGGTCCTGAGGGAGGATTTGCTGATGAAGACGTTGGCAAACATCAGCTCGTTCCAGCACTGCAGGAAGGTGTAAATGCCGACGGTAGCCACCGCGGGCTTCATCAGCGGTACGATGATGCGCAGGAAGATCCCCCACACGCTGCAGCCGTCGATGCAGGCGCTTTCATCCAGCTCGCGCGGGATCTCATTCATGAAGCCCGTGCAAACCAGGATCGCCATGGACAGCGAGAAGGCGGAGTAGGGAATGATCAGCGCCCAATAGGTGTTGAGCAGGTGCAGCCGGGAGAGCGTCACATAAACGGGGACGATGGAGGCGTGAATGGGGATCGTCAGACCAAGCATGAAGAACTTGTTGAGCGTCTTGCGCTGCTTCCAGATCAGCCGCGTCAGCGCAAAGGTGGCCATCAGCGCAACGACAAGCGTGATGAGGATCGTCGCAATGGCAACGATGGCGCTGTTCAGGAAGTAAACGCCCATCTTGCCGGTGTTCAAGGCACTGCTGTAGTTCGACCAGAGCCATTCTCTCGGCAGGCCGATGATGTTCTCGCCGAAGATCTCCGGATTGCTCTTCAGAGAGAAGGTGAACATCCAGTAGACCGGGAAGAGGTTGACGAGCATCCACAGGATCAGACCGATATAAATGACGATCTGACGACCTTTACTGATATTTCTCATCTCAGTCCTCCTCCTTGAAGATGGCGCTGATCAGCAGCGCAAAGCCGAAGCACAGAATGATCAGCATGACTGCGATCGTGCTGCCCATGCCGTAGCGGTTGCGCAGGAACAGCATGTTTATCATCAGCGTGCTCGGCACCTCCGTGGCGTGCAGCGGGCCGCCGTTCGTCAGGACGTAGATCAGATCGAAGGATTTGAGCGAGCCGGTCACTGCGAAAATGACGCTGATGCGAATGATCGGTTTGATGTAGGGAAGGACGATATAACGGTTGACCTGTCCGTCGGTCGCCCCGTCGAGCATGGCGGCCTCGCGCAGCTCTTGCGGCACGCTTTTGACGCCCGCGTAGAGCAGCAGCATATGGTAGCCGACGTACTGCCACAGCGTCGGGACAAAGACCGCGCCCAGTGCAGTCTTCTTGTTCCCCAGCCAGATCTGTGCCCAGTCTTCGCGGCCGATGCTGCGCAGGAACACGTTCAAAATGCCGTAATCCGGATTGTAGATCTTCAGCCAGAGCTGGCCGATGACCACGGTGGAGATCAGAACCGGCATGAAATAGACCGAAAGGAAAGTCCGCTCGCCCTTGATCTTCTTGCCCAGCGTGAGTGCCAGGGCAAGAGCCAGCGGCAGCTGCAGGAACACCGACAGCAACGCGAGCAGCAAAGAGTTGCGCAGCGCCTTCAGAAAGCCGATGGCGTTGCTGGTAAAGAGCTCCTTGTAGTTGGAAAAGCCGATAAAGGTTTTGGCTCCGAAACCGCTCCAGTCAAAGAAACTGAAATAGGCGGAGGCGCCGATCGGCGCGATCAGCACGCCGCAGAAAAGGAGCAGCGCCGGCAGCAGAAAAATCAGGATATGAAGTTTGTTGCTGTAAAGCTTTTTCATGTGTCACACCCCTCTGATTTGGGAGGCGGCTCCCACAGATCCCTGGACGATCTGTGTGGAGCCGCCTTTTTTCAGTGCCGGAAGTCCGGCGGGAGGCGATTAGCCGAGGTCCTTGGTCAGACCGGCAACAAAGCCCTCACCGTCGATCTCGCAGCCGTAGACCTGGGCGACATAGCTCAGGTAGGTGTTGGCCGGGTCGGCGCTCATGGCGGTGTCGCCAAAGAGAACCATGCCGTCGGAGGCGGCGACGATGTCGGCAACAGCGGCGACCAGAGGCAGCACGTCACTGGTGTCGTAATCGGGCGTCCAGGCCGGCAGGCCGGCACCGGCGAGGTAGCAGTAGTGGCAGATCCCGCGGCCGAGCTCAAAAGCAGCCTGGGCAGCCAGCTCCGGATGCTTGGAGGAGGCGCAGACGGCGAGAGAGTCGGACGGGCCGCCGATGACCTGGCTGTAGGTGGCGCGGTCGGCGTTCATGACCGGGAACAGGGCGACAGCAGCGTTGAAGTCAGCGTTGTTGACCTCACCGGTGTTCCAGGAGCCGTTCTGATAGAAGGCGGTCTTGCCGGCGAGGAAGTTGGCCTTGACCTCGTCGTTGCCGAGAGCCATGCCGGCGGGATCGAAGTAACCCTTGTTGATCATATCCTGGAAGGTGGAAACAGCGGTGGCGATGTCGGGATCGTTCCAGGTGGCCTGGCCCTGGAAGATGGCGTTCAGCGCTTCATAGCCGATCGTCTTCTCCATGATGGGCTCGAGGTACTCAGTCACGCACCAGGTCTCCTTGCCGGCGCAGCCGAAGGGGATGATGCCCTCAGCAACCAGAGCGTCGCAGCAGGCGCAGAGATCCTCGTAGGTCTCGGGGACGTGATCCCAGCCGACCTGGCCGAGCAGATCCATGTTGGCGAAGAGGGTGACGATGTTGTAGGTCAGAGGAACTGCGTAGTGCTTGCCGCCGTAGGTGGAGTTGGAGAGCATGACCTCGGGCAGCTGATCGGCGAAGGGCTTGTAGGCCTCGTCCAGGCAGTAGACCGTGCCGGCGTTGGCGAAGTCGCCAAGGAAGGCGCCGGACCAGGTGAAGAAGATGTCAGGCAGATCCTCGGTGTCGCCGCCCATCATCGCGGCCTTGATCTTGGTCTTGTAGGACTCGTTCTCGAAGGCTTCCCACTCGATCTTGATGTCGGGGTGAGCGGCCTCAAACTCGGCGATGGCCTTCTCATAGCCGGGGCGGTTGGCGTCGCTTTCGGTCGCGATGCACCACAGCTTCAGAACGGTCTGCTCACCGGCAGGGGCTTCGGCAGCAGGGGCCTCGGCGGCAGGAGCTTCAGCGGCGGGGGCTTCGGCAGCGGGGGCAGGGGCGGCCTGCTGTCCGCAGGCGGCCAGCGCAAAGACCATGCAGAGCGCAAGGACAAGAGCAAAAATCTTTTTCATAATATTCCTCCTGTTTTTGATGGTTGATGGTTGGTTTGCGTACTACTAAAGAATTGGGCGAAACGCGGAGCCGATCCTTGTCCAGGCAGACGGTAGACCGCGTCGGCCAAAGTCTTCACAAAAGAAGGGAGTGCCCTGTCTCAGGGGCGGGAGAGGGGAAGAGAGAGCGGCTTGCGTCCGGTCAGCTCCGCAGTGCGTTGATCCGGTGCGCCGAAGCCGGCGTAGAGGGTCCAGCTGCCGCTGCCCGGCAGCCGCTCGCCCGCATCGTTGACGACGGTGAAGGCCGCCTTGTCGATCTCGATCGTGAGCGCCTTCTCCTCGTGCGGGGCAAGATGAATACGGCGGAAGCCGCAGAGCACGGGATTGGGCGGCGCGAAAGCCGAGTCCTCGTCGTGCAGATAGAGTTCGACGACCTCCTCAAGCTCGCGGTCGCTCTCATTTCTGACCGTGAGCCTTGCGTGTCCGGTATCCGCCTCCAGAGAGGAGAGGGAGCAGCTGCCGTAGCTCAGGCCGTAGCCGAAGGGGTAGAGCGGCGTTTCCCGATAATAGCGGTAGGTGCGGCCGCGCATGGAGTAGTCCGTGAATGCGGGCATATGGGCGAGCGCGTCGTTGCGATAAAAGGTGACGGGCAGCTTGCCCGAGGGCGATTCATTTCCGAAGAGCAGCTCGGCAACGGCACGGCCGCCGGAAGCGCCGGGATACCAGCTCAGCAGGACGGCGTCCGCCTTTTCCTGGGCCTCGGAGAGATCAATCGCGCTGCCGGCCATCAGGATCACGACCGTCGGCTTCCCGAGGGCGAGCACACGCGAGAGCAGAGCCCGCTGCGGCGCCGGCAGGAGCAGATCCGCCTTGTCGCCGGAATAGTAGCTGTTCCCGGTGTCACCCTCTTCGCCCTCCAGCGTCTCGTCGAGACCGAGGACGAGGATCACCTTGTCGCTGTTCTTTGCGACGGCGACTGCCTCCGCGATCCGGTCATCAGCCTGGGCGAGCGGCTCGACGCGGTCTTCGCTCAGCGCGCAGCCCTGCGAATAGAGGATGCGGCAGCGCCCGGCCGTCAGATCCTGGATCCCCTCCAGGACGGTGACATAGCGCGAGGCCGTGCCGTGGTAGTTGCCGATCAGCGCGGAGCGGCTGTTGGCGTTGGGGCCGATCACGCCGATCGTTTCGCCTGCCTCGAGGTCGAGCGGCAGCAGACCGTCGTTCTTGAGCAGCACGCAGGAGCGCAGCGCCGCCCGGTGTGCGAGCGCGAGATGCTCCTCACTTTCGATCACGTCGTAGGGGATCGCATCGTATTCGCTGCCCTCGCCGCCGAGAATACCGAGCAGGAAACGGGTCGTAAAGAGTCGGACCGCACAGCGGCGGATATCCTCCTCCGTGACGAGGCCCAGCTCATAGGCGTGCATGATGTGCTGATATGTACAGCCGCAGTTGAGGTCGCAGCCCGCCTTCAGCGCTTTGGTAACAGATTCGACGGGCGAGGCGGTGATCTTGTGGTTTTCGTGGAAGTCCCGGATCGCCCAGCAGTCGGAGACGAAGTGGCCCTGGAAGCCCCATTCGCCGCGGAGCTTCTGCATCAGGGTCTCGCTCGCGCAGCAAGGCTCGCCGTTCGTGCGGTTGTATGCGCCCATCACAGATTCAACCCCGGCGTCGCAGACGAGCGTCCGGAAGGCGGGGAGATAGGTCTCCTCCATGTCCTTGGGCGAGACAAGTGCGTTGAAGCTGTGCCGGAGCGCCTCGGGACCGCTGTGCGCGGCGAAGTGCTTGGCACAGGCGCTTGTTTTCAGCGACTCTCCCTCACCCTGCAGACCGCGGACGAAGGCGGCGCCGAGACGGGAGGTCAAATAAGGATCCTCGCCGTAGGTCTCGTGGCCGCGCCCCCAGCGGGGATCACGGAAGATGTTGACGTTGGGCGACCACATCGTCAGCCCATGGTAGATATCGCGGTCGCCCTCGGCGGAAAGCGCGTTGTATTTCGCACGCGCCTCGTCAGCGATCGCGGAGGCGATCTTCTGCAGCAGCTCGTCGTCAAACATGGCCGCCATACCGATCGCCTGGGGAAAGCTGGTTGCGGTACCGCCGCGGGCAAGCCCGTGCAGCGCCTCGTTCCACCAGTTGTATGCGGGGATGCCGAGCCTCTCGATGGCAGGAGCGTCAAAGCGCAGTTGACCGGCCATTTCTTCGACCGTCATCCGCCCAACCAGTTCTTCCGCCAGCTGTTTTGCATGCTCCCGCGTCATTTGGCTCCTGTTCCTTTCTTTGATATATAGGACCCCGGTCAGTCCGCTCAGCCCAGCCGCTTCACGGAGCCGCCCTCCAACAGGCTTCCTCCGATCACGAGGTGCTCCTGCAGCGAGGTGCGGGGGTGTTCGATCCGCTCGATCAGCATGGCCGCAGCAGTCCGGCCCAGCTCGTCTGTGTTCTGATGCCAGGTCGTGAGGCGGGGGCTGACTGCCCTTGCCAGGTCGATCCCGTCATAGCCCATGACGGAGATATCCTCCGGGATGCGAAGCCCCATCTCACGGATGGCGTTGATTCCGCCAAGTCCCGCATAGTCGTCGGGGAAGAGGATGCAGCTCGGACGCTCGGGCAGAGAAAGCAGACGCAGCGTGGCCTCGCGGCAGTAGTCCGGATGGTGGTAGGCACAGGGCTGGACATACTCCTCGGGCAGCGAAAGCTGCAGCGCTTCGCAGACCCGGTAAAAGCCGGTCAGCCTGTTTTCCGTCACCGCGGTCCGGTTGCCGTGGATATAGGCGATGCGGCGGTGCCCCATCGCATAGGCGTGCCGGACAAGGGCTTCTATCCCCTGCATGTTGTCCGACAGCACAGCGCAGCGGTTGTTGAAGGCGTGGTCAAGCGTTACGACCGGGACATTGGAGAATACCAGCTCCTGAATACCGGGGTCCAGAAAGTCCGCACAGATGATGGCGACGCCTTCGACCTGCCGATACAGGGCGTGCTGCAGATAGCTCGCCTGGTGATGACCGATGTCGCTGCTGATGAAGGTGATGTCATAGCCGCAGCGCTCCGCCTCAAAGCGAAAGCTGTTGAGCGTCGAAGCAAAGTATTCGTGCGTGAAGCCGCTGTTCTGCAGATCCGAGAAGAGGATGCCCAGATTATAGGTGCGGTTGGTCTTCAGCGCGCGCGCCGCGGAATTGGCGGTATAGCCCAGCTCCTTCGCCACCGCGATGACACGCTCTCGCGTTGCCTCGCCGATATCCCGGTGCCCGTTCAGGGCCTTGCTCACGGTGGCAACGGAGACGCCGCACTTGCGTGCAACATCCTTCATCGACACCACAGGATCAGCCCCTTTACTTAATCGTTTTCGTTGTTTCAAAAATAGCGCAAAACAACAGAAAATGCAAGTGCTTGGGGCGATTTCTTTTGATTTCGTTAGGCATGCACAATCAGAAAGGGAGGTTTTTGTATATTTTTAACAGAGCTCCGGCGGCTCTTCCTGAGGTCCTGCAGGACGAACGCCCCAAATAAGCGGATTAATGGGGAAAATGCTAAAAAAAGGACTTGCAATTTGACTGCGTTTCAGATACTCTTAATAAGTAAGCAAGAACTTAAACGTTTTCTTGAGGAGGCAAGCATGCAGTTCGGATATTTTGACGATGCGCGCCGGGAGTACGTGATCACCACGCCGCGCACGCCCTTGCCCTGGATCAACTACCTGGGCAGCGAAGCCTTTTTTGCGCTCTGCTCCAATACCGCGGGGGGCTACGCCTTTTTCCGCGACGCACGGCTTCGCCGTCTTACGCGCTATCGTTACAACAACTGTCCCCTGGATTCCGAAGGCTTTCATATCTATATAAAGGACGACGGGACGGTCTGGAATCCGGGCTGGCAGCCTGTGCAGGAGGAGCTGGATTCTTACCTTTGCCGCCACGGCCTGGGCTATACCGTGATCGAAGGGGCAAAGAACGGCGTGGCAGTCAGCCAGGAGCTCCTCGTCCCGCAGGGGGACGACTGCCTGCTCATGCGCGTCAGCGTTCGCAATGAGAGCGCCGAAGAAAAAGAGCTGCGCCTTTTCCCCTACGTGGAATTCTGCCTCTGGGACGCCATGGACGACGGCTCCAACTTCCAGCGCAACTATTCCACCGGCGAGGTGGAGGTCGTGGGTGCGGCGATCTATCACAAGACAGAATATCGTGAGCGGCGCGATCACTACGCTGTCTTCTGGGCGAACCGGCAGCCCGACGGCTTCGACACCTCGCGGGACGCTTTCGTGGGCGTGTACGGCAGCCCCGCCCGGCCGCAGGCCGTCTTCGGCGCCGGCTGCACCGGAAGCATCGCCCACGGCTGGCAGCCCGTTGCCGCGCAGCAATTTGATCTTTCGCTCGCACCGGGCGAGAGCAGCTCGCTGATCTTTGGCCTTGGCTACATCGAGAATCCCGCAGAGGAAAAATGGGCAGCCCCCGGCGTCGTCAACAAGACGCGCGCCGAGGCAATGATCGCCCGCTACGCAGATGACGCCGCTTTCGACGCTGCGCTGGATGCGCTGTGCGCGCATTGGGATGCGCTGCTCTCCGGCTATCGGCTCTCCAGCGGAGAGGAAAAGCTGGATCGCATGGTCAACATCTGGAACCAGTACCAGTGCATGGTCACCTTCAACATGAGCCGCTCCGCCAGTTATTTTGAATCCGGCATGGGACGCGGCATGGGCTTCCGGGATTCCTGTCAGGATCTGCTGGGCTTCGTTCATATGATCCCGGAGCGGGCGCGGGAGCGCATTCTGGACATCGCCGCCACCCAATTCCCCGACGGCAGCGCCTATCACCAGTATCAGCCGCTGACAAAGAAGGGAAATCTCGCGGTGGGAAGCGGCTTCAACGACGATCCGCTCTGGCTGATCGCCGGGACGGACGCCTATCTGCGCGAGACCGGCGACTGGAGCATCCTCGAAGAGCCGGTGGACTTTGACAACGATCCCTCTCTGGCTCAGCCGCTGCTGGAGCATCTGCGCCGCAGTTTCGATTATACCAGGACGCATCTCGGGCCGCACGGCCTGCCGCTGATCGGCCGGGCGGACTGGAACGACTGCCTCAATCTCAACTGCTTCTCGGAGCATCCGGGCGAGAGCTTCCAGATCACCGGCCCCAGCGAGGGCCCCGTGGCCGAGAGCGTGTTTATTGCCGGCATGTTTGTCAAATACGGCCGCGCCTGGACGGCAATCTGCCGCCGGCTCGGGCTGGAGCAGGAGGCCGATGCCGGCGACGGGGCCATTGCCGCCGTGGAAAAGGCTGTGCTGGACGCCGGCTGGGACGGCGCCTGGTTCCGCCGCGCCTTTGACGCCTTCGGGCATGTCGTAGGCGGAAGAGAATGCGAGGAGGGCCAGATCTTCATCGAGCCCCAGGGCATGTGCGTCATGGCGGGCATCGGCAAGGAGACGGGCGAGGCCGCCAAAGCGCTGGAGAGCGTGAAGGAACGGCTGGATACGCCGTACGGCATCGTCCTGCTGCAGCCGGCCTACAGCCGCTATCATCTGGAGCTGGGCGAGATCTCCAGTTATCCCCCCGGCGTCAAGGAAAACGCCGGCATCTTCTGCCACAACAACCCCTGGATCGTCTGTGCGGAGGCGGAGCTGGGGCATGGCGAGCGCGCCTTTGAGGTCTACCGCCGCACCGCGCCCGCCTACATCGAGGATATCAGCGAGATCCACCGCACCGAGCCCTATGTCTACAGCCAGATGGTCGCCGGAAAGGACTCCCCGCGCTTCGGAGAGGGGAAAAACAGCTGGCTCACCGGCACGGCGGCCTGGACCTTCCTCAGCATTTCACAGGCCATCCTGGGCGTGAAGCCCACGCTGGACGGCCTGCAGATCGACCCCTGCGTTCCCGGCTTCCTCCGCCGCTTTACGGTCACCCGCCGCTTCCGCGGCGCGGTCTATGCGATCACGGTGGAAAATCCGGACGGAGTGGAGAAGGGCGTTCGCTCCGTCACCCTCGATGGCCAGGAGATCGCGGGGACTGTTCTGCCCGTGCAGCCCTCCGGAAGCCGTGTCTCCGTCCTGGTTCGCATGGGCTGAGCTCCGGCGGCGGAGCGGGGCTTTGGATGCCGGTCTCCTTTCATGGAATAATAACCGCAAGGCGGCTATTATATTTCAGTCGTTTTTCTCGCCGCTGGCGCGGCAACCGAAAAACATGACAGATTATCAAAATGCTCCGGAGGCTAAACGATGAAAACACTTGTGATTTTCTTCAGCGCAGAGAGCGGGACGACGGCGCGGGCAGCGAAGGACGCTGCCGCTGCGCTGGGGGCGGAGCTCGTCTCCTGGGTCAAAGAGCTGCTGTGACGGAAGGCATGGAGAAGCAAAGCTTCCTGCTGGACGGGCGCGCGGTGACGCTGTTCTGTTCATCGGCGCCGCAGATCCTGTTCCTCCAGCCGGTGGACACGCATGACGCGGCCCTGCTGGACAGGCAGCTTGAGGCAATGCGGCAGTGCCCGCTGCCCTTTGCGCTGGCGGCCTTTGAGATCCAAGACTGGAACCGGGAACTGAGCCCCTGGGAGGCGCCGCCGGTGTTCGGGAAGACGCCCTTCGGCGGCGCCGCGGAGGAGACGCTCCGCTTCATGACAGATCGGCTCGTGCCGGAGCTGCGTGCGCGGCTTGCGCTGAACGGAGAGACGCCGCTCTGCCTCGGCGGTTACTCGCTCGCGGGGCTTTTTGCGCTCTGGGCGGCGACGCGGACGGGGATCTTTTCCTCCGTTGCGGCGGCCTCGCCCTCCGTGTGGTTCCCCGCCTGGCTCGACTATGTCCGCTCTTGCCCGATCCGGGCGAGGAGGGTCTATCTGAGCCTCGGCGACCGGGAGGAGCGGGCGAAAAACCCCGTCGTGGCCGCGGTGGGCGAGCGCATCCGGGAGCAGTACGCGCTGCTGCAGCCCGATCACTGCGTCACACTGGAATGGAATCCCGGCAATCATTTCCGGGACAGCGAGCTGCGCACCGCGAGGGCCTTCTGCTGGATCGCAGAGCAGGAAGTGTGAACACACGCCCCTCCGCACGTTTCGCAGCCTGAGAAGACAGGTGCGGCGCGCCCGGGGAAACATCATACAGAAAGAACACGGCCAGTCCCGCAGCAGATGCGGGGCAGCCGTGTTCTTTTTGCCCGGTGAGAGGGGGCCGCGAGCGGCGGCCTCTCTGCCGTGGTGAAAAATAATTTTTCGTCTCTCCGTATTTTTAAGTTCGTTTAAATTTGCGCCGCTATGATGGCATCAGAACAAGGAAGGAGGCGCCGCAAATGGATACGACCTTCATTTTCAAACGGATCGAGAAGAAATATCTTCTCTCCGAGGCGCAGTTTCAAGCGCTCTTCCGGCGAATCCGCTTCCATCTGCGGCCGGACGAATTCGGCCGCAGCACCGTGATGAGCCTCTATCTGGATACGCCGGATCACCGCATCATCCGCAACTCCATCGAGGCGGTGAACTACAAGGAAAAGCTCCGCCTGCGCAGCTACGGTACAGCAAAAGCCGACAGCAGCGTGTTTCTGGAGCTGAAGAAGAAAAACAACGGCGTTGTGTATAAGCGCCGCGCGTCCATGACGCTTGCCGAGGCGGAGCGCTATCTGGAGCAGGGGATCCGGCCATTTGAAAGCCAGATCATCCACGAGCTCGACTGGGCCATGAGCTTCTACGGCAGCCTGCGGCCCGCCATGCTGATCGCCTGCGAACGCGAGGCCTGGTTTGATGAGGAGCACCCGGATCTCCGCCTGACCTTTGACCGAAACATCCGTTACCGCGAGAGCGAACTCCGCCTCAGCGCAGGCACGGAGGGAATTGCCTTGCTGCCGGAGGACACGGTGCTGCTGGAGATCAAAACTGCGGGCGGCATGCCGCTGTGGCTGGCGCATGCGCTGGACGCGGAGGGCATCCTGCCGGGCAGCTTCTCCAAATACGGTGCCGGCTATCTCCACAGCCTGGAGAGAACAAGGCGCATCATCACGTTATCTAAAGGGGGAAACCAATATGTCGTCAATTTTTGATTCGGTTCTGAGCGGAAGCCTTTCCGTTGGCAGTTATCTGCTCTGCCTGCTCGCCGCGGGGCTGTGCGGCGCCGTGGCCGCGCTTGCGCTGAGCCGCGAGCGCGAGGCGAGCCGCAGCTTTCTCATCTCACTCGTCGTCCTGCCGATCATCGTCAGCACGGTGATCCTTATGGTCAACGGCAACGTGGGCACGGGCGTCGCCGTGGCGGGCGCGTTCTCGCTTGTGCGCTTCCGCAGCGTGGCGGGCAAGGCGCGGGATATCTCCGCGATCTTCCTCGTTATGACGGCTGGTCTCGCCTGTGCGGCAGGCTATCTCGCCCTCGCGCTGCTCTTCACGCTGATCGCATCCGGCGTGATGCTGCTGCTCTCCCGCCTGCCCATGAGCTGCGACCGCACCGCCGCGCTGCTCGTCACCGTGCCCGAGTCGCTGCATTTCAGCGACGCCTTTGACGATCTGTTCGCGCAGTACACGAAGAACAGCAGGCTCGTCAAGGCAAAGACCTCGAATATGGGCAGCCTGTATAAGCTGCATTATAAAATAGAGCTGAAGAATCCCGCGGCTGCGCAGGACTTTCTGGACGCGCTGCGCTGCCGGAACGGCAATCTGGAAATCGCTCTGCTGAACGATACCGAAGGAGGAGAAGAACTATGACAGGCAAATACAGGATCATGCTGGCCGGTGCGCTCGCAGCCCTGCTGATGACGGGCTGCGGCCTCACATCCCCGGCCTCGGCGGAGAGCACAGCGGCAGAGACCGCGGCCGCTCTCTCCGCAGCGCCGGAGGCCGATGTGTCTGAGCGCGACGCCTCCGGCGAATACGACGCTGCCGAGGCGGTGACGCTCTCGCCCGGGAGCGATCTGACGATCACGGAGGCAGGCGTGTACATCCTCTCCGGCAGCTATGAAGAGCAGATGATCGTGATCGAAGCGGGGGAGGAGGACAAGGTGCAGCTCGTGCTGGATAACGCGTCGATCAGCGATGCCGATGGCCCTGCAATTTATGTCCGCAGCGCGGACAAGGTCTTTCTCACTGCCGCAGCGGGCACGGAGAACACGATTTCCGACGGTTCCTCCTACAGCCTCTCCGACGGGGAAACCACGCTGGACGCTGCGGTGTTCAGCAAGGCGGATCTCACCATCAACGGCGCCGGCAAGCTCACGATCAACGGCAACTATAAGCACGCGGTCGTCTCCAAGGATGATCTGGTTGTCACGGCAAAGGATCTCAGCATCTGCGCGGAGAACGTCGGCCTGAACGGCAAGGACTCCGTGACGCTCTCGGAGGCGACGGTCAGCATCACGGCCGGCAGCGACGGCGTCCGCTCGGATAACGGTGAGGATGCGGAGCGCGGCTATGTCTATGTGCTTGATTCCGCCCTCACGATCACCGCCGGGAAGGACGGTATCCAGGCAGAGACCGTTTTTGCCTCGGAGAACGCGGAAATCAGCATTACGGCCGGCGGCAGCGCGTCCGGCGCCTACAGCACAGAATCCGGCAAGGGGATCAAGGCCGGCGTCTCCCTCATCATGAACGGCGGCGTCTGCAGCATCGACTCCCTGGACGACGCTATCCACACAAACGGTTCGCTTATGATCGGCGCGGGCAGCTTCTCGCTCCGCAGCGGGGACGACGGGATCCACGCGGATGAAAAGGCGGAGATCAGCGGCGGCACGCTGGAGATCAGCGCGGCAGAAGGCATTGAGGGCAGCTATGTTCTCATCAGCGGCGGGGAGATCACGATCCAGGCCTCCGACGACGGGATCAATGCCGCCAGAAAGTCTTCGACCTATGCGCCGAGCGTCGAAATCACCGGCGGCAGCATCAGCATCACGATGGGCGCGGGGGATACCGACGGGATCGACTCCAACGGCAGCCTCATCATCAGCGGCGGCACCATCAGCATCAACGCCAATTCGCCCTTCGACTATGACGGCAGCGCGAGCTTCACCGGCGGCACGGTGTACGTCAACGGTCAGCAGGTCAGCACACTGACGAACCAGATGATGGGCGGTCCCGGCGGTATGGGTGGCTTCGGCAACGTTCCCGGAGGCGGCCAGGGCGGTTTCCCCGGCGGTCAGGGCGGTTTCCCCGGCGGCCAGGGCGGTTTCCCCGGCGGCCAGGGCGGCTTCCCCGGCGGACAGGGCGGTTTCCCGGGAGGGCGCCCCTGACAGCAGATCACACAGCAAAAAGGACACGGATCCGTTGATCCGTGTTCTTTTTGCTCTTAACTTTGCTCTTAACTTACGCAAGAGGCAGCTCCGCCGTCACGGTCAGGGATGCGCCGTCCTCCGACTGGGCGTGGATGCTTCCCTTATGCGCCTCCGTGATCGCCTTGGCGATCGCAAGGCCGAGGCCGAAGCCGCCGGTTTCCGCGCTGCGGGAGGGGTCCTCCCTGGCAAAGCGCTCGAACAGCCGGTCCGCGTTCCCTGTCTCCATGGGCGGCGTGCTGTTTTTGACGGCAAGCCGCGCGTTTTTCCCTGCCTTTGAGAGCGTGAGACTCACCGTTCCGCCCGCGGGGGAGTACTTCATGGCGTTATCCAGCAGGATGGAGGCGAGCTTGGCAAGCGCCTTCTCGTCACCGCTGACCGTCAGCTCCGGCTCGATGGAGGAGAGGAAGCGCCTGCCCTTGGTGATCGCCAGCGCCTGGAAGGACTGCGCCGTTTCGTCCACGAGCTCGGAGAGAAGGAGAGGCTGCAGCTGCAGCGCGGCGTTTTCCTCCTCCATCTTCGAGAGATAGATCAGATCGGCGGTCAGCTCCGAGAGCCGGAGCGTCTGGCGGCGGATATCCGAGAGCCATTCGTTCTCCTCGCCGAGCTCGGAGCCCAGCACATCCGCATCCGCCCGGATGATCGTGATGGGCGTTTTCAGCTCATGCCCGGCGTCGGTGATGAAGCGTTTTTGCTTTTCGTAGCTCTCCGCAATCGGACGGACGATGCGTCCGGAAAAGAGCAGCAGGAGCAGGAAGACAGCGAGCGTCCCGGCCAGGGAGATGCCGATGCTCGCATAAAGAAAGCTGCGGAAGGTCTCCAGCTCCCGTGCGCAGTTGAGAAAGAGCAGCAGTGTTTCGCCCTCACAGTCCGCGCGGCAGCAGCGGTATTCGCCGGCGAAGCCCCGTGTCTTCCCGGCAGCGTAAACTTCCTCCGCAAGGGCCTGCGCCTCCTCCTCGCTCAGCGAGGCGAGGTTATCCAGATTCAGACGCAGAAAATCGCCGTCTCCGGAAAACCAGGCGGAAAAGAAACGGGACTGGTAGGCGAGCTCTCTGTTGAAGCCGTGCCCGCCGCCGAACAACTCGCTTTCGCCCGGCGTCGGCGGCAGCATAGCTTCGTCCGGCATGGCCGGCGGAAGCTCCGGCCGGTCCTCATCCCGCAGCATCTCCCCGGGGAAGGAGCCCCGGTTGGCGGAGAGGATCGCGAGGGTCTGATCCGCATCGGCGACGAGGCGCTGATAGTTGATCAGGTTGATTGCGCCGATCAGCAGGAACAGCACCAGAAAGACGGAGACGATAGCCGCCGCCACGAATTTTCTGCGGAGCTTTTGGATCATGTCTTGCCCTCCAGGTAGTAGCCCGTGCCGCGCTGCGCCTTGATCTCGATATCCGCATCAATGGCTCTGAGCTTTTTGCGCAGCATGGAGATATACACCCACACGACGTTCAGCTCCGTCTCACTCTCGTAGCCCCAGATGTGATCCATGAAGGTCTCGGTGGAGATCAGCTGGCGGGGGCTGCGCATCAGCATTTCCATCATCTGGAACTCCTTGCCGGCGAGCTTGACGCTCCCGCCCGGGCCGCTCAGATCGTATCCCGCGCAGTCGAGCATGACAGAAGCGAAGCGCAGGGTCTTGTCAGGCTGAACGGAGAGGTCGCGCGTCATCGCGCGGATGCGCGCAAGCAGCTCCTTCATATCAAAGGGCTTGGTCAGATAGTCGTTCGCGCCGCTGTCCAGCCCCGCAACCCGGTCGTCGATCTCCGACCTGGCGGTGAGCAGCAGCACAGGCGTGCGGTCGCCGCGGGCGCGCATCCGCCGCAGCACCTCGAAGCCGTCCAGCTTCGGCATCATCACGTCCAGGATCGCACCGTCGTAGTTTCCGGTCTCGAGGTAATCCAGCGCGCTCTCGCCGTCATAAACGACGTCGACCGCGTAGTGATTCTTGACCAGGATCGCCGAAACAGCCCTGGCCAGGGATCTCTCGTCTTCGGCATACAGAAGCCTCATACTCATCACCTCTGTCCCATTGTAGCATAGCGGCGCGGAAAAAGCATCTGTTTTTTCTCCGCGTTATGCGGAAACGTGCAGCGGATTTGCTTCGCGGACGGCTTGTTTCCACGCCGCAGGCATGGTAAAATAACCGCAAGGCGGTTATTATTCTGATCCCAAGTCGTTTTTCTCGCCGCTCGCGCGGCAACCGAAAAACATGACAAATTATACCATAGCCGCTTCGCATCTATGGTATAATAAAGTAAAAGAGCAGAGGAGGGGCGCGCGTGAAAGAGGAAAAAAGGAAACGGGGCAGGGGAGGATGGCTCCTGCTGCTCCTGCTGCTGATCCTGGGCGGCACGCTGCTGCTGCGCCTGCATGCCTCCGCGCCTCCGTCCGGGAAACCGGACGCGCAGGCGAACGCGAACGAGCTGTCCGCGCCGGAAGTGACGCAGCCTCCCGCCGCGTCGCCCGAGCCGACGCGCTCCCCGGAGGCAAGCGTACTGCCCGAGCCGCCTGAGACGAGCGCGCCCCCTGCCGCCGTGAGCGCTGCGGAGCCTACGCCGAACCCGGAGGTCATCCATCCGATCCGTTACAACAAGCAGAGCTTCCAGCTTGTGACGGATATGGTCTATGCCTACCAGCACCAGACGGCGGATCACCTCGCGGTGATCGAAAGCGACGTCACGCAGCTCAAGGCGATTGACCCGGAGCTCGGCGCGGCCTGGGAGGAGATCATGCGCACCTGGGTCGAGGTCAATGGGGATCTGGAGATCAATTATGAGCGCCTGCCGGACGATCTGCCGCAGGACGATTCGCTTGCCATCCTCGTGCTGGGCTTCCAGCTTGAGCCGGACGGCAGCATGGCGCCGGAGCTGAAGGGGCGCTGTGATCTGGCCCTGAAGGCGGCGGAACAATACCCCAACGCCTTTGTGATCGTGACGGGTGGCGGCACGGCGATGAAAAACCCGGACGTGACAGAGGCGGGCGTCATGGAGGCCTATCTGCTTGAGCAGGGGATCGCACCGGAGCGGATCATCCGCGAGGCCGCCTCCCGCACGACAGAGGAGAACGCGCAGCGCTGCCTGGCGATCCTTACGCGGGAGTATCCGCAGGTGCGGCAGCTCGCGCTCGTGACGAGCGATTATCATATCCCGCTCGGCACGCTGCTCTTCACCGAGGTGGCGCAGCTCTACGGTTGCGAGCACGGCGCGGTGCCCTTCCGCGTGACGGCGAATCTGGGCTTCCCCGCGGAGGGACTGCCGGATTACACCGACCCGAAGCGCCAGGAGCTGTATGTCTGGGCCGTGGCCGATCCGCAGATCACGTCATGATCCCGCGAGACGCAGCCCTCGGGAATAAGAAGAGAAAGAGATAGCAGAAACTCGCCTCCGACAAGGCCGGAGGCGAGTTTCTGTACGTATCGTAAATCTGTACAGGCTTCGCCGGAAAGCGGCAGCCCCGACTGCCGGCTTCGGCAGGCAGCCGCGCGGGATCGGCAAGGCAAGCGTGCATGCCCGAGCGGATCCGCACTTTTGTCTTGCCAGTTTGCCGCCGCTCGATTATACTGTAAGAGTCTCCAACGCTGAATGCGCCGCCGCCGAGCGGGCAGAAAGGAAAGCATGCCATGAAAATCGTCGTTCTTGACGGATATACCGAAAACCCCGGCGACCTGAGCTGGGACGCGCTGAAAGCCTTCGGCGAGCTCACCGTATACGACCGCGTCTCCTATGAGGAATCTCCCAAGATCGCCGAGGCGATCGGCGACGCGGAGATCGTCTTCACCAACAAGACCCCCATCTCCCGCGCCACGCTGGATGCCTGCCCGCAGATCCGCTATATCTCCGTGCTCGCCACCGGCTACAACGTGGTGGATATCGCCGCGGCAAAGGAGAAGGGCATCCCCGTCTCCAACGTGCCGACCTACGGCACGGCGGCCGTTGGCCAGTTCGCCATCGCCCTGCTGCTGGAGATCTGCCACCACATCGCGCATCACAGCGAGGCCGTGCACACCGGGCGCTGGGAGGCGAATCCCGACTGGTGCTTCTGGGACTACCCGCTCATCGAGCTGGCAGGGAAGACCATGGGCATCATAGGCTTCGGCAAGATCGGCCAGACCACCGGCCGCATCGCCAAGGCCCTGGGCATGACGGTGCTGGCCTCCGGCAGCCGCCCCACCGAGAGCGGCCTGGCCATCGCGGAGTATGTGGAGCGGGATGAGCTCTTCGCCCGCTCGGACGTCATCTGCCTGCACTGCCCGGCCTTCCCCAGCACGGTCAACATGATCAACCGGGACACGATCGCCAGGATGAAGGACGGTGTGATCCTGATCAACAACAGCCGCGGCCAGCTCGTCGTGGAGCAGGATCTGGCCGACGCCCTTAACTCCGGCAAGGTCGCGGCTGCCGGTCTGGACGTGGTCTCCACTGAGCCCATCCGCGGAGACAATCCGCTGCTCAAGGCCAAAAACTGCTTCATTACCCCGCACATCTCCTGGGCGCCCAAGGAGGCGCGGGAGCGCATTCTGGCGTGTTCCGCAGAGAATCTGCGCAGCTTCCTCGCGGGAGAGCCGCAGAATGTTGTGAACGCCTGAGAGGGGAGAAGCATCATGTCATTGCGCTCTGACGCCGAACAGATCTATCGCGGCGCCCTGCAGGACGCCCTGCCGGATGAGGCCGTCCGCCGCGCGCTTTCGCAGATCGATTTCGGCGGGAAAAGCGTCCATCTGGTCGCCATCGGCAAGGCCGCCTGGCAGATGGCTGCCGCTGCCCATGCCGCGCTCCCCGGCGCCGTCGCGGACGGCGTTGTGATCACCAAGTATGAGCACGCCAAAGGCCCCATAGGCGAGCTGCGGATCTTTGAGGCCGGGCACCCTGTGCCCGACCGCAATTCCTACGCCGCCACCGGCGAGGTAATCAAGCTGGTCTCTGCACTTACGGAGCGGGACGCGGTGCTTTTTCTGGTCTCCGGCGGAGGCTCCGCGCTCTTCGAGCGCCCGCTGATCGGCGAGGAGGAGTTTGAGGATATCACGCGCCAGCTGCTCGCAAGCGGCGCGGACATCACGGAGATGAACGTGATCCGCAAGCGGCTTTCCGCCGTCAAGGGAGGGAAGTTCGCGCAGCTCTGCGCCCCGGCGCGGGTCTATGCGGTGATCCTCTCGGACGTGCTGGGCGATCCGCTGGACGCCATCGCCTCCGGCCCCGCCTATCCGGACAGCAGCACACGCGAGGACGCGCTGCGCATCGCGCGGCAATATGAGCTCAGGCTCTCTCCCGCGGCGCTCGCCTGTCTCGAAGAGGAGACCCCGAAGACGCTCGACAATGTGGAGAGCATCGTGACGGGCAGCGTGCGGCAGCTCTGCACTTCCGCGGAGCGGATCTGCCGGGAGTTGGGCTATCGCCCGATCCTGCTGACGGATCGGCTATCCTGCACCGCGCGCGACGCCGGCGTTTTCCTCGCGAACATCGCGCGCAGTCACGCCGGGGACGGCGAAAAGCTCGCCTATATCGCGGGCGGCGAGACTGTTGTGCGCCTCACGGGCCATGGCCTCGGCGGGCGGAACCAGGAGCTTGCGCTTGCCGCTGCAGACGGTATCCGGGGTCTGGAGAAGGTCTGTGTGTTCTCCGTCGGCTCCGACGGGACGGACGGCCCGACGGACGCGGCGGGCGGATACGTAGACGGCGGCAGCGCCCAGGCTTTGGAGGCCGAGGGCATCGAACTTGCTGCCGTTCTGCAGGACAACGACTCCTATCACGCGCTGGAGGCCATCGGCGGCCTCATCGTCACCGGCCCCACCGGCACCAACGTCAACGACCTCTGCTGCGTCCTCGTCGGAGGATAAAACGGATAAGAGAAAGCGGCAGCTGCGATCAAAGATCACAGCTGCCGCTTTTTCCTGCTTTTCCTGCTTGAAGACACGGCTGTTTCCCGGATAAGAACACGCGCTTGCGCGGGCGGCTTTCCTTCGCACCGGGAGAGACCTGCGCTCACAGACGCTTTATCAGCGTCAGGACATTCTGCCCGTCCCGAAACTCGTAACGCAGGTCGTCCATGGACTTCCTGGTCATGAAGATGCCGAGACCGCCGATCTCCCGTTCCTCCGCGGGGAGCGAAACGTCCGGGTCTGTTCTGTCCAGCGGGTTGAAGGGAATGCCGCTGTCAAGAAAGGTCAGCGTCACCGTGGGCGGCTCCTCCTGCAGCTCAAGGCGGAGGGTGGCTGTGCCCGTCTCCGGCGCGTAGGCATAGTTCGCGATATTGACATAGATCTCCTCCGCCGCGACGGCGATCTGCATCTGCGCCTTGAGCGGGCAGTCCGCTTCCTCCAGGTGCTCCTCGAGAAAAGCATTGACAAGCCTGAGATTGTCGAGCGTAGCGTCTACGGTCAATTCATACGTTTTCATGGCAGTATTATTCTCAAAAGAGAAGCGTTTCCGTCTTGTCAAGAAGTTCCAGCAGCTCCTTTGTCCACAGCGCGATCTCCGCGCGGCCCTTTTCGCTTTCAAGTCCCTTACGGCGGATGGAGCGGCGGATCATGCGCGTATAGCCGACAATGCGCGCCTTGTCGGCCACCTCGCGGATCCTGGCCGGGTCGTCCGTCTCCAGATAGGCCGCCAGCACTTTGTTCCAGAAGGTACGGCCCGTTTCATAATCAAAGCCTTGGAAGGACAGAATGACGCTGTGGTCGTACTCGGAATAGCCGATAAAGGAGTTGTAAATGCTCGCCAGCTCAAAAACCGGATGACCGACGGCCAGCGTGTCCATGTCGATCAGCAGCACCTCGTCGTTCTGCAGCTCGAGGTTCTTGGTGTGATAGTCCCCATGGAGCATGTGGTCGTCATGGGGAACCGCCTCGACAAGAGCGGCCAGCTTTTCCCAGGCCTCCTTCGGCAGATGATCCTGCATGAAATCCACCCAGCCGAGGACGGTCTGGCGCATATCCGGCAGCTTGCCCTCCGGCACCACGGTGCTGTGGATGATCTTGAGCATCTTCACGTATTCCTGCACGCACCAGTCCAGCTTTTCCGGCTCTGAGGCGATGATCTTGGAGAAGGAGCGGGCGTTAAGAAGCTCAAACACGGAACCGTAGCTGTTGCCCACGCGCACCACGTCGTAAGAGATCGCGGTGGGGACGCCGAGGATCAGCGCAAGCTTTGCAACCTCGCGCTCATGCTGGATATCCGCCAGCGCGTCGGCATTGTTATAGACCTTTACAACGTTGTCTTGGTCGATGCGGTAGATGGTGCCGTTCGCGCCGCGTCCGATCTCCTCGCAGCCCTCGATGGATACGACCCGATATGCCTTTTCCACGTCCATCATCTGGGTAAAGCCGGTCATGTCCAGGATTTCGTATACCTCGCTGCCGACATTGATCAGGCGCAGCGTGGGATTGATTTTCCGCAGATGCAGCAGCACGCGCAGCCCCGCGCTGGAGATGTAGCTCAGCTGCTCCAGATCCAGCACGATCTGCCTGTCCGCAGCGTCCGCGGCCAGCTTCATGATCGCTTCCTCCACCTCGCGCGCATTCACGGAGTCGATGCGCCCGGACAGGGCGATCTTCAGCTGATCGGCAGTCAGGATGCCATTGACAACTTCGTTCATAGTATGTTCTCCCTTCCTGAAATATCCTGTACTCTCACATTTGCTGCAATCAGTCGATGCCGGCGAGCGCACGGACGATGCTGCTCAGCGCCTCCCAGGACCGCTGAGCCGTGCCCTCCGCGAGCAGCTCGTCCATAAGCTCCGCAGCCATTACTCGTTTTGCAAGCCGTTTCTGTTTCAAATTGCGCATTCTGTTCAGCGCACAGGCCGACTGAGATGGAATGTATAGAATTTCTGCGCTTTCCTCCGCGCCTTGGCCGCGCAGGGAAGTATTTATTTCAGTATATCACAAAGCTTAGTCTCCAACAACTGTTTTTGAACCGTTTTCGCAAACTTCGTCCAAGCAGATCCGAATCCGTATTTGGCCGTGCGCTCCTTGACTTTTTAAGAAAAGGGCTTTCCGGATCGGCAAAACGATGATATAATAAACCAATACGAAAATTTGTAATCGCTTTTCATTTCGCTTTCCTTTTTTGACAAGCAGCAGGGATGATGAGTAAACGGAAGCTGTTCCCCGGCTGGGGCGGAACATGCGGAATATAAGGAGACAATCATGGAAAAGCTCAGGAAACTTTTCTCCGGCGGCATTCGGATGAAGATCTTCAGCATGCTGCTGATTACGATCCTTCTGATTATCGCGGCTTACACGGCGATCCTCTTCTACCAGTCGAACAAGGTGGAGCAGCTTGTCGAGGACAGCTATGAGCTGCAGCAGCAGCTCTTCGCGGAGAGCGGCCTGGAGGACCACTCCGAGCGCGTTTGGAGCGAATCGGTAGAGGTTTTCCGGCGGGGGATGTTCCACGCCCGGAATATCCTGATCCTTCTGGTGGCCCTGATCGTGGTGACAGGGCTTGCGTCCGCCTTTTCCATTTCAAGCCAGATCACCGATCCCCTGAACATGATCACCAAGCGCGTGGCGTCTCTGGGCGTCCGCAACAGGCGCTTCGAGATGGAGGACGCCTACAGAACCGGGGATGAGATCGAGGTTCTGGCGGAGTCCTTTGCCAAGCAGTCCGCAAGAACTGAACTGTATATTGACCAGGTCAAAAGAGTCACCGCGGAAAAGGAACGGATCGGCACGGAGCTCGAAATGGCCAGCAGGATCCAGAGCAGCCAGCTGCCCCGCCTGTTTCCGCCCTTCCCGAACCGGAAGGAGTTCGGCCTGTTTGCCAGCATGACGCCGGCAAAGGAGGTCGGCGGAGACTTCTATGATTTCTTCATGATCGACGACGACCATATTGCCTTCGTCATAGCGGACGTGTCCGGAAAGGGCGTGCCCGCGTCGCTGGTGATGATGGTCTCCCGCGTTCTGATCAAATCCAGCCTGCAGAACGGCAAGAACCCGGCGGAGGCCCTCGAGAGTGTGAATAACCAGCTCTGCGAGGGCAACGATGAGGGCTATTTCATCACCGTGTGGCTCGCCGTGTTCGAGATCTCGACGGGAAAAGGCGTGGCGGCCAACGCCGGACACGAGCATCCGGTGCTGCGCAGGGCAGGGGGCGGCTATGAGCTGCAGGTCTACAGACATTCCATGCCCGTCGGCAGTATGAAGGGTATCCCGTTCAGACAGCATGACTTCCTGCTGAACCCGGGCGACAGCTTTTTCGTGTACACGGACGGCGTCGCGGAGGCGACGAACGAGCAGAAAGAGATGTTCGGAACCAAGCGCATGCTGGATGCGCTGAACAAGGACCCGGACGCGCCGCCGGAGCAGATCCTTCCGAACGTTAAATCTGAGATCGACCGCTTTGTGGATGGCGCGGAGCAGTTTGACGATATCACGATGCTCTGCTTCCGCTATAACGGGCCTTGCGCTTGAGCAGACCGGAGCGTTATCTGGCTATAGGAGAATGAAGCAATGAAACAGAACCGGATCAGGGGCGCCCTGAAACTAATCGGAGATATTTTTGTTCCGCTTCTCCCGGGGATCATCAGCGCAGGCTTGTGCGGGGGCTTTGCGTCTCTCATCTCGCAGACCGTACCAAACTATACAGAGAACAACCTATGGGCGTTTATCTACCAGATCCTGACGCTGATCAATACCGCCATGATGAGCTTTCTGACCGCCTGGGCGGGCTATCGGGCGGCGGAGCGCTTCGGCGGAACGCCCATCCTGGGCGGCATGCTGGGCATGATCACCTCCCTCGACGGCATCAATCAGATCTCCTCCATCATGGGTCTGTATAACAGCGCCGTTCCGCTGGATTCGATCCTCTGCAGCGGGAAGGGCGGCGTGCTGGCGGTGATTGCCGGCGCGCTTCTGATCGCCTTTGTGGAAAAGACGATCCGCTCCGTGATGCCCGCGTCGGTCAACATCGTCTTCACACCGCTGCTGACCATGTTCCTCTGCGTGGTCCCCTACATCATCTTCATCATGCCGCTCTTCGGCTATGCCTCCGGCGGCATCGTCTGGCTGTTCAGCAGAGCCTGCCTGTCCGAGAACGTCCTGATCCGGGCTGTCTCCGGTTACTTTGCCGCCGCCTTCTTCCTTCCGCTGGTGGCCGCGGGCATGCACCACGGCCTGGTGGCGCTCTACAGCGTTCAGCTGCAGGAGCTCGGCTATATCACGCTGTATCCCGCCCTCGCCATGGCTGGCGCCGGGCAGGTCGGCGCAGCGTTCGCGCTCTGGAGAAAGGCAAAGAAGGTCGGCAACAACAACCTCTGCTCGGTGATCTCCGGCGCGCTGCCGGCAGGCCTCCTGGGCGTGGGCGAGCCGCTCATTTACGGCGTAACGCTCCCTCTCGGCAAGCCCTTCCTCACGGCGGGGCTCGGCGCGGGCTTCGGCGGCGCCTTCATCATGGTCACGCAGGTGGCCTCCACCACCTGGGGCCCCTCAGGGCTGCTGGGCGCCTTTGTGATGATCGCGGGCCCGGGCGGCTCGGTACAGAGCGTCCTCTTCTACCTGACTGCGCTCGTCATCAGCTATATCGGGGGATATCTCGTCACCAACGCGCTGTACCGCGAAGAGGAGCTGAACTATGAGGTTTCCGTTTCTGCCAAACAGGCGGACGCCTGGCGCTCCGCATCCTTCTCCAGACTCAGCAGAAAAGACTCCCGGCGGGTCGAGGCGGGAGAATCGCTGATGTCTACCGGAAGGCACTATGCCGTCAATCTGGATCTGACGGCGCCCGTCGCCGGCAAGACGGTTCCCATGAAGCAGATCCCGGATATCATGTTCTCCTCGGGCGTGATAGGCAAATGCGTCGGGATCATGCCGGAGAACGGGCATATCCTCTCTCCCTGCAACGGAACGGTCGTGGAGATCGCAGATACCGGCAATTCGCTGACCTTCAAGACCGCCGATGGTATGGAAATCCTCGTGCTGGTGGGCATCGATACCTTCCTGCTCAACGGCGACGGTCTCAGCCTTCAGGTCAAGGAAGGGGAGAGCGTGAAGAAGGGGCAGCCTGTGATGGAGGCAGACCTCGGCCGGATCACGGAGGCCGGGCTCTCGCCTATGGTGATTACCGTCCTGACCAAATAATCAACCGGGCTTCCTCGAAAGCCCGGCCGCAAAGAAAATTTGCTTTTTCGTAGGAAAAGCGGGGCCTGCAGACAATTCTGCATGCCCCGCTTTTCGCATCCCCTGCGTTCCGGAACGGATGGATCAAATCCCGCTCCGCGCCCGGCGTACTGATATGCCATGCCGAAGCACATAGGGTGCTATACCTTTCTTCAATCGCGCTCACTTTGTATCATGCGGCTCTTCATCCGGCGCCTGCCCGTCATGCGCAGGCCATAGGCATTCGGTGATCTTCATATCGGTGAAGATTGCCTGGAAGGAGGACTCCTCCGGGCTGCAGGCATAGACGCCAAAGCGGATGGGGCCGGCCCCTTCCCACATGTGGCAGATCCGCATTTGCGTAAAATGCTCTCCGTCCTGCGAGCACTCGATGCAGAAGTCGTCCTCCCGGCGGCTGAAGCGATACCACATGGTTTTAACGTTTGCAGGGATGGCTGTGGTGGCCCAGTCGGAATAGCCGTGGTTGGTAACCACGCTGCCCAGGTGCTGGAACTCTTCGTTCTCATATTCAACGGAGGCTTTGAGCCAGTTTTCGCTGTCGAGGTACATCACGATCCCGCATTGGTCAAAGCGGTGATGGCTCTCTGTGAAGTCCGTCTTCACGGTAAAGGAAAAGAATGTCTCCTCAGTCTCCAACTGGAGTACCGGCGCATTGTCGTTGCGAAAATGATAATAGGTTCTCTGCCACAGATCGGTTCCGGGCTCTGTCGTCATTTCGATCCGGCCATCCGCGATGGAGTACTGCCGGGGTTCTCTTGTCCATTTCCATTTGCTGATGTCAAACATCATAGCTTTTCCTCCGAATCCGTCTCTCAGCAGAGAACTCTCATCTTGAGAGTATACCATGCAGAAGTTGGTTTATCAATTCCAAGTTTGACAACGGCCGCTCCCGGCAGCATCTCATTCCCGCCATCGACACCGTTCCCTTGAAAACGAGTCTGTCTTTTTATTCCAGCAATTGTTGATCGCGTATCTGGAGATCTTGCCCCGCCTCTTCAGCTATTTCGCTTTCTGGATGATCGAGGGCAATGCGGGAATAAAACTCTTGTATATTCATCTCTGCAAATCATCCTATGATCCTCGAATTCGTCTTATATTATATCACAGAATCTTTTTTCCCCTCAAGATGGGCAACAAAAAACAGGTGGATGTAACTGAAATCCGTTACATCCACCCGATATGCGTTAGGACACCAATAATCATACAATTCGGCGTTTCTTGCCTCCAAAGGGAGGTGGGTGCAAGGTAGGTGCAAATCAAATGATGAGAGCTTTTCTGCGCCAATCTTTTTGCTGAATGGACATTGTACCCCGGAGACGCCACGGACAGCGGATTGCCGTGTGCTACAGGAGCCTTTTCAATACTTCCCCTGTGTCACCGTCTATGCAGATAGAGCGATCTTTGATCACTTCCGGGCAGATGGCCGCGCTGCGGTTGAGGCATGCGTAGACGGCCATGGAATTCTCCGCAGTCATGGCCCAGAAGGGGTACTTGATGATGACCGGCGTGTTGCCTCCGACGCCCAGTTCAAGGAACAGCACGTGCTGTCCCTCGTGCGCTTTCAGGAAAGCCGCATAGTTCGCCGAGGCTGCATGCCATCCTGCGTCCTCCACAAAGGTGTCGTCCGCGCGCAGGTTCATCGCCGCGGCCCGCCCGGTTTTCGGGTCGGTCGGGATCAGGTCGTGCGGCAAGCGCATCGAGAGCTTCTGGTCCTCGGGCACCTGAAAGACGCCGTTTTCGTCCCGCATGAAGCCCTGCGCCTCCATGGCAAGCATCGTCCAATCCTCATTGTCCCATGTCCTGCCGCCGCGCCCCTGTGCGTCCTGAAAAAGACCGTAATCACCTTGAGTGTAAAACAGCCGGGACTTGTCAAAGCCCGCGCGCTGGAACTGATGATCCACGTTGGTTGTGATAACGAAATAGTTCTTATCCTTTACCAAGGCCAGCAGATCGGTATAGACCGGCTTCGGCGGGTCGATGTAGCGGTTGAAGTAAATATGCCGAGCCCACCAGGCCCAGCGGGTTTCGCTGTCCGGGAAGGGATAGAAGCCTCCGGAATACATGTCCGTGATACCGAAACGCTCTATGAAATCGAAGAAAACCTTCTCGAAGCGCTCGCCGCTGTAGGTCAGCCCGGCGGCTGTGGAAAGTCCCGCTCCGGCCCCGATCACAACTGTGTCAGTGGTTTTCAGTTCCTCTCTGAGGCTGGCGATGTTTTCTTCCCTGCTTCCTGTTCCCTCACCCAGAGAATAACCAAAGCCGCGCACAGCGGAAAGGCCCTTGCGGATGGAATCGGAATACCCTTTCGGTCTGTTATCGAAGGCTCTGCTCATAATTGCACCTGTCCCTGTCACTGAATACGTTGAAAATGACCCGTTCCATCTTGCCAGAATGGGCGGCGAGCCATTCTGTCACTGTCTGGACAGCGATCTCGGACGCCCGTTCTTTCGGGAAGCGGAACACGCCGGTGGAGATGCTGCAGAATGCCACACTGCGGAGACTGTTTTCCGCGCACAGGTCCAGCGTATTCCGGTAACAGTCAGCCAGATCGTTCTCCAGGTCCGGGGTAAGTCTGTCGTATACGATCGGCCCAACGATGTGCACGACTTTCTTCGCAGGAAGATTATATCCTTCCGTCAGCATCGGCACTGCGGTCGGCTGCTCATAATTTCTCCCATAGCGGGAACGAAGCGCTTGCATCTGCTGATGGCATTCGGCGCGCAGCTGGATACCCGCATAGGTGTGGATACAGTTGTCGATGCAGCTGTGGCAGGGTTGGAAGCAGCCAAGCATCTGTGAATTGGCGGCGTTAACGATCGCGTCCACGGCAAGGCAGGTGATGTCACCCTGCCAGAGGGACAGCGTGTCCGCAAAAGGCCGTTTGCTGCCGAGACTCTCCACGATCGAAGGGATCCGATCAAGGGGCACGATCCCTCGTTCTTCCGCCCGCTCCTTCAGGTACGCGTCCTGGACCAGCAGGGTCTCCTTTGCCATGGGACGAGGCATGCGGATGTTCATCAGGGAACGCAGGAGCCTTTGCCTGCTCTCCGTGTCCGCAGGCGTCCGCAGATCTTTATACTCAACGGAGTCCGTCTTGAAAGCTTCTAGCAGATAGTCAAGGCGCTGCTCCTGTAACGATATCTTTGTCATGCTTCGGTCTCCTCTTGAAAACAGGGCCCCGGTAATCATCCGAAGCCCTGTACAGTCACTTCCCTGATCCCGGCAATTCTTGTATATTTTATAACGAACAGGCCGGAAAATCAACGCTTACATGAACATTTGGCTATGTCGTAAAGCAAGCCTTTGACGTGTCTGAGAAACGCAAAAAAGTACACAGGCTATCGTATCATAGCCTGTGTACCCATGTGTCATGTGCGCCCGAAAAAGATATCTCATGATAGCAGGTGCTCTTCTATCAATTCGATAACCGCCTTTTCTTCCTCTCCGTACAAAGAAGAGGAAAGGGCGAGGAGGAAAAATGAACCCAGCAAGATAATAATTCCTGCCAAAATCAGCATCAGAACATTCGGATCAAAAGCCAAAAACGAAACGGCAAAAATCAACCATGAGATGATTGCTTTTTTCCATTCCCAACCGAATTGCCCATCAATAACTGTCATGCCATCCTTTTCTGTCAGCTTCCCAAGAAAAACCGGCTGATTGATCGCCGCGCCTCCTGATCGACCGGGTTTTGTCTTTATCAAAAAGAAAGCCGTTCTCCGATAAAACCTGTAGTAAAACGCGCGCTCCCCCATTCGCCAGCCAAAGGATGCAGCCGGTTTTGCAAAAACAGATATGCGTACCTTGATCTGCTCCGGCGTAAGCTTGCTCTCAAAATGATACTGTGCCATATTGCGCCCCCCTTGACGACTGCCGGGCGATAGTTCAAATCCATCCCATCACGGGAGGATATCTTTTTATTTCCAATCAAAATCTGCCAGCAAAAAAGCCCGCGAAGCCTTGATAAACCTGAAAAATCCGCCCGGATATCTTTTCCGGGCGGACAATGTGTCTTGTGCGCCCGAAAAAGATATCTCAATCGCAGGGGTCTGCCGCCTCAAAATAAAGCTTGTATTCTGGAGACAGCTTCAATTCTTTCCATGTATCTTCCAAAGTGCCAAACAGAGAGGATCCCTGCCAAGCTGCCGAGGGTTCCCATATCGCAGGGAATGGGTTCTTTCCCCGGGATGCGTACATCCATTCTTCCTCCGTGAAGGGGTGAAGTTCTTCGTAAACAAACCTGAAATAACCCTTGT
>CAMOXI010000013.1 GCA_946628965.1 uncultured Clostridia bacterium
AGGAGAAGGACGCGTTCGCCACAGGGGCATTGCTCCTGCCGTTGCCCATGTAGTAGCCTGCCGTCCAGTCCGCGTCGGAGCGGGAGTGGTTCCGGCTCTCCCTCAGCGCGAGCTTATCCGTGACGCGCGACAGGACGGCTCCTGTCGCCGCCGCGTCTGCCGCAATCCTGATAAGCTCATCCTGTATGGCGTTGAGATTATCAGCGCCGATTAAAGTGAGGCCATCTTTGTATACAACTTTTTCAAATGGCATTAGATCCCACCTCTCTCAAGTCGTTGTTCAATGGCTTGCATCCATGTCCCGAGGTCTACCCCGGCCAGTCGCAGGGTCTGGCAGATCAGTGTCCAGTCCGGACACACCTCCAGCGCGGCCTGCGTCTCGGCGACCTTGCCGAAAGCGACGCCCTTGCCGCCGCTGAGGATGTCCAGGATCACGCCGGCCGTGGAGAGCCGTACCGTGCGCGTAAACGTGGCGAAGGCATCCTGCAGAGTCAGGCTGATGTTGTAGCTGTGCTCGGTGTCTGCCGCGACGATCATCTGACCGGTCTGCTGGTATGCGCTGAGAGTCACCACACTGCTTCCCTCCGGGTGATGTACCGTCAGGCCCCGTGTATTATGATCGTTGACGGGCGCAAAGCTCACGCCCCACTCGATCAAAACATGATCTCCGCTGTCGTTGAGCACCCCCGCCGACGTACAGCGGTGCACGGCCAGGGCAGTCACCCGGGGCGTGAACCACTCGACGATGCTGATGGTGTATTCCGTGACAGCGGTCACGCCCCGGCTGTCGGTGACTTCGATGGCCACGGTGTTATAGTCCAGGCTCTCCAGCACCTCGGTAATGGCCTCGGCGCCGGTGTAATATGTGCCGTTTGCGATGATCTTCAAGGTCTCCAGCGTTGCGCCGTAGCGCAGGGCGGCGCTGGCCGTGATGTGCAGCCGGGACTGCAGCAGCACATAATCCCCGTAGGTCGCCCGCAGCTCTGCATCGTCCTCGATCACTGCCGTCGGCTGCGGGCAGACGTCAATTTCCCGCAGTCTTACGGTGACGTCAGACAGCGCAAACGGCAGACCGACCAAAACGCTGTGGTAATAGGTCTGGACCTTGCAGCTGAAGGTCTTGCTCATGCTGTCCGGCATCAGCGGAGCAAAAGCGGATGCGGCTGGCGTCCAGCTTCCTGTCTCTGTGAGGGCCGGCGCGGTGACGGAATCCTCCGCCGCTGTCAAGATGAGAGAATAGCCGTAGCCGCCGGGGTCGGTCAGGGTGATCGTATTGGCCGCGCCGGCGGTAATCTCCTCCGGAAGTGTCACATCGCCAAAGCTCGGGTATGTCAGCCTGGCTTCGATGGATTCAGAGTACCGCTGGACACCGTTGATCGAGCACTTGAAGTAGTATCTGTAGTACGAGACATGATCGAGCCGTGTGTGGCCGATGTTGTTGCCCTTGCCACGAATTCCGATTGCAAAGACTTCCGGATCCGGCATAAACTGATATGTTGCGCTTCCGGTCGCATCCTGCGCGATATTCACGCTTGCCACGCGGGAATCCCCAGAAAGCGGGCTGTAAACAAAGGCGTAGATTGTGTATGAATACCGGTTGTCAACGGGATCGACGGTGATTGTGGCTGTGTCTCCAGGTGACAGGTTGGTCGCGGAAAAGCTGATGCTCGGGATCACAGGGGACTCTTCGGTGAACGTCCCGAGCGTGTATTGGAACGCCGGAGGATTGCCTGCCCCCTCCAGTGTGACGGTGAACGAAGCAGAGCTCGCTCCCTGGAAATCCAACGTGAATTTTGCAGAACCGGAGGCCGACGTCCAGGATGTGTTATAGGTCCCGATGTAGACTGCAACATACCCCAGATAGGTCCCGTTCTGCCACACCTTGACAGGCCAGGCCTCTGACTTCATCGTCCCTGCGTTTGCGTCCTTCGTGACCGTGAGGTAGATGGTAAGCACAGGACTCGAAGACGCGTCCTCTTGGGATATGGCATACCTGGCACTAACGTGCATGGTCGCATCCTCGTGCTGCATATCGAACTCCGTCAAAGCGGCGCCGGTACTGTATCCCATTTAACTCCCTCCTACCCACAGAAAACTCAGGTTGCCGGAGCTGCGCGGCTGCAGCAGAATCCGGCCGAGCTGTAGACTGCCGCCCTCCGGGATCTCCACCTTCTTCGGTGCAAGGAAACGGTTCTGGTCCCAGACCGTTGTGGGCTCCCCGTTCCAGAGCAGCGCCGCGTCCTGGTGCGAGACCTGGAAGGCGGACGGGCTGTCGCTTTCGCCCAGCTTCACATAGCCGTCAGCATAGCGGATATACTGCCGCACCTCGTTGTAGCCGGCATTTGCCTCTTGCCGCACAGTGCTGATGGAGACCTCCAGGCTGTTTTTCGTCTGCACGATCTGGCTTTCCACCGCCGCGATCCTGCTCTCCGTCTCCGCTTCGTTGTCGTTGATTTCGTCCTGCAGGGCCTCGGCCTCTTCCTTGGTGGCGTAGGTCTCTCCCACCGTCAGCAGAATGGCGTCGGCGCGCTGTTCGAATGCGCTATACGTGCGGGCCACCATAGCCTCATCTGCAGCGAGAGCCGCCCTCAGAGCCCTGGACGCCTCGCTGGGCGCTGAATACTCATGGTCGACCTCCGTTTCCGCCGGGGCTTCCAGATCCGCGAAGATCTTCGGCCCGATGGTCCAGGTGATGGCCACCAGCGGGTACAGCGTATCGTCCAGCCTTACCAGGTCGCCCAGCTCCGCCGCAGGATCCAACTCCACACCGGCTGCAGAAAAGGGTCTGTAGACATAGCTCTCTGCTGCTTGCAGGCAAAGATCAGCGGCGACGCTGTCGGAGAAGTTGCAGGCCGCCTTCAGCACATATCCGGTGGTGGTGCCGGCCTTGGCGATGCCGCCGCTGTCCGTCTGCAGCTCGACACCGGATATTGCCGGCACTGGTTCCCCCGGATCAAAAGAGCGTACGGAGAGCCCCAACAGGTGCACCGCGGCTGTGTCCATGCTGGACGCGCGCCCTGCCACGGCCAAGCCAGCTATCGCAATGCCTGCGATAGCTCCGCTTCCAGCACTTTCATCGGTCTTCAGCGGCACAAGGCGGATCCGGCCCGTGGCGCTGATCAGCAGATTCGCACCTGTCGCCGCGGCGATCGTCGCCCAGGTCTGGCGCGCGGTCGCGGTGGTGTCCAGGCCGACAAAGGGGACGCTGTTATCCAGGACGGTCCCGCTCTCCAGCAGGACACCGGTGGCCTCCTGCAGCAGCGCAGCCGCTGCGCTGGCTGTGATCGGCCAGCTTGTGGGAAGCGTTTGAACCTTGTCGGTCCAGGGCTGCTCCAGCAGCAGCATCCCGTCAAATGCAGTAATGCTCAGCTCTCCGCTGTAGCTGGGGTGCCGTTCGTCCGTGTAATAAGTGCCCAGCGGGAGCCATTCCGAGGTCTGCTGACCGTCGGCGCTCTGCAAGCGGACGCGCAGGGTGAAGCTGGCCATGCGTGGCCAGCTTCCTTTCTCTTCCAGCAGCTGCAGATCGCAGCGGGCTGCGTGGTTTCCTCCCACCTGAGGCCCGCTGCCGTCAAACAGCGCCCAGCTGAGCTTAACGCTCCGGATCCGATCCGGACCGTAGATGATCGGCCCGCGCAGCACCTGAACCTCGTATAGCGCATCCGGATCTGCGCGGAGGGTTCGATAAAGACTTGATGTCGTCTGCATCGGATCACCTCTCTGTCAGCACGTACGTGACGCCGTTCCAGAAAAGTTGCCCTTTCTGCACCAGCATGACGGCCGCCTCGATCTCGGTGCCGTAAAAAGTCTTGGTGGTCGGCCCCAGCTGCGGATCCGGATACGTGATCTGCACGAACTCGTGGTCCAGCGCCGCGCACAGCTGCCGGAGGCGCGCGTCCGGGATCTTCGGCTTGCAGGTGTGTGTAAGCTGCCGCTTCTTGCCGATCCTCGCGCGGCGCATCATGGTGTCCAGCGTGCGGCCAGCCTGGTCGCTCTCAAGATCGAACTTTTTCCACTTAAGCCCGCCGTCCATTTTGATGACGTCGGTAAAATCGACACCGTCGATCTTGTACTTAATTTCAGCCATACGTCACCTCAGATCTTGGAATAGCCGGCGGCGCGGTTCTGCTGGCCGAGCAGACGTTTGACGACCTTGCCGACACGCTGATCATCCAATATCACATCCCGATCCAACCGGATTGCCCGCAGAATGTCGCCCAGGAGATCCAGCAGGGCATCGTAGCCGGTCTCCTCCCGGATGATCTCCCGGAGAAGGTGCTCCGGCGTCTCAATGTTCATGCCCTGCGTCTGATCGCCCAGAATCGCCGCGAACTCCTTGTTCGGCGGAATCACCGCGCCGGTGGCCAGACGCGGCAGCTGCACCAGGTCCAAAGATTTGATGCTGAGGCCAAAGTGCTTGCCGCCGATCAGCGGGATCCAGTCCGGGATATCGATGCTGATCCTGTTCAGCAGCGAAATGAGCATGTTAATGCCCTGAATGTAAAAATTGATCTTGGCCTCGAACATGCTGATGATGTTGTTTACGAAGCGCTTAAATGCGTTCACGACATAGTCGATTGCTGCCTTAGCGCCGGACTTGATGCCCTCCCAGGTGTGGGCAGCTGCCGCGGCGATTTCCTCCCAATTGTCCTTGATGAGCAAAACGAGTGTAGCTACAGCAGCAACAATAGCAGAAATCGCAAACGCAACAGCGCCGGGAACGCCCATAATCGCAAGGCCAATACCTGCGATAGCAATTCCGAGTAGCATGGCTGCCTCCTTGGCCAGACTCATGCCGTTCTCCCACTGGTCGACGAAGTTCGCCACCGCCAGGACAATACCGCCGATCAACGCGCCGACGCCTGCCAACACGGAGTTTGGCCCGAAGACGGCGGCCATGGCCTCCTTCAGCGTTCCGGCGCCGCCGGCGGTCAGGGCAATGACTTCGCCAAGCTTTCCGACCAGCGTGGCGCCAAGCTCCAGGTTCTTCAGGTTCTTCAGCCAGACAATGGCCTCCATGCCCAGGGCCGCCAGCTTCACGGCTGCGATCGCAGTCCCAACGGCCAGCAGCGCCTTTTCCAGCGGGGTCAGCTCTGCCAGCCATTCCCGGAAGCTGATTCGCCCCGAGATCAGATCTGCAAGCCTCTGGAGCCCGTCGGCCACATCCCGCAGGAACTGCACGAACTTGTCGCCCACGTAGGCCGCGATCGGCTGTAGGAAGTTGTCCCAGAGCCAGCCGGCCAGGGGCTTCAGCCGCTCCAGCGCGGCCACCACCGCCGAGATGGCGGCGCCCAGCAGGTCAAAGAACGCCGGCAGCGCCTCCGAGATCGTCCACTGCGCCAGGGGCGCCAGGATATTCTCCCAGGCCCAGCCCAGGCCCTCCACGATGAGGTTGACCAACAGATCGATGGATTCCTTCAGCCGGCCGAAACTCTCCTGTAGAGGCCCGAAATCGAGCTTGGAGGTAAAATCGCGGAATTTCTCCAGAAGCGACTGCAGCCAGCCGATGCCCTCGCCCGCCGCCTCCACGCCGGTGTTCATCTCCACGAGCCCGGCGGCAGCGCCGGAAGAGCTGTCTCCGGACGATCCGGAGGAGGCGTCGCTGGTCGCGGCGCTGGTGTCCTTGCTGTTGTCGGCCAGAATGTGCAGCGTGTCAAAACTGGCCTGCTGCAGGTTGTTCTTCGCCGCCTTTCCGGCCTTCTCCGTGGACTTGGCCAGATCGTCCATGCCCTCTGCCGCGTCCTCGGCTGCCGCAGCGGTACCCGGCGGCACATACTGCCATTCCTTGCCGGCTACCTGGCCGCCGAAGACGTTGGCGATCGTCTGCGCCACCTTGTTTGCGACCGTGGCCACGGCCGCGAGGACTGAGGCCACGGCGTTCAGGATCGGCAAAAAGGTCGTGCTGATGGTGCGTACGGCCCTGCCGAAGGTTTCCTTGATATCCCCGAGGGTATTGCTCAGCTGCTTCATGCGCCCCGTGGGCGTAGCTGCGAGGGCTGCGTTCATGCCTCCCACGCTTTGGCCAACGACCTCCGCCAGCATGGCGGCGCGCTCCGCCTCTGTGCCATACTTCAGGACGGCCTCCTGGGCCTCTGTAAAGTAATAACCGTACCGGCTCAGGCCGGAGACCTGCCCAGACATGACCTTGCCCAACATGGTAGCGATTGTTGCCGTCTGTTCGGCGGTCACATTGTAGCCGTACTGCTGCACGGCCATGTTGTTCAAAACGGGGATCAGGGTACGGAGACTATCCGCATATTCCAGATAGGTGGCCAGCTCCTGAGCGCCGGCCAGCTGCACCTCATCTCCGACAATGCCCAGTTCCTGCTGGGCGGCGGTGAGATCCAGGATGCTCTGGATCTCCTCATTCGAGGCGTTCATGGTGTTGCGCATGACCCGCGCAAGCCGCATCTCGCCTTCGACCTGTGTGTCGTAGGCCTCCGCAGCGGCTTTGGAGAAGTTCACCAGAGCTGCAACAGAGATCCCTACGCCCAGAGCGCCGAAGACCTTCTTTAAGCCCGTGGCCGCGGAGCTCATCAGATTGCAGGATCGGCAGACGCTGGTCTGCATCTCCTTCATGGAACCGGCGGCTTTCTTGGATTGTTTGGTGATCGCGCTGAAGTCCGCGCCTGCGCGCACCATCAGGTTTTTTACAACGCCGGCCATATCAGTCCTCCTTCCCTCCGAATAAGGCGTTGAGCGCTTTGACCGTTTCAAACATCTGGTCGTCCGTCATGGCCTCTTTGGGAGTGCGATCCGGGAACGCGGTCTCATACCGCGGCGGGTGCTTGGCCCAAACCATGACCCGGATCAGCGCCGCCAGGTTGAAAATATCGACCTGGCGGCACTCGCGCTCCAGCTTCAGGCGGTCCACATAGGCGTCGGCATAGAGCTTTAGCTCTGCCGGCGTCATATCTTCCCATTCTCGGACGCTGATGCCGAGCCGCGCGGCAAGGCTCAGGCTTTCTCGCCAGTCCCAGCCGCCTTCGGAGGGTTTCCCTCCAGCTGTTCGCTCTCCGATTCAGACTGCGGGAAGGCCGCCTGCGCGGCCTGGCCGACCTTCTCGAAGACCTCCATCAGATCCGTTTCCTCTAGCCAGTCGTCCAGCTGAGCGTTGGTGACGGTGTGATCCTGTACCCACAGCATGGCGTACAGCAGCTCGCAAAGCAGATCATAGCGGTCGAGCGCGTCAGACAGGCGGGACATGGGGATCTTGGTCTGTGTGGTGAAGAACTTCAGGGCCTTGTGGCCGAGCTTCAGGATCCAGAGCTTCCCACCCAGAGCAACGGTGACAAGCGTGTTGTTCTCTTCGGGTCTGTCCATGTGCCCTCCTTACGCCTGGGGCGTAGCGCCGAGGGTAGGCTGGCCGGTGACGGCGAGCGTCGCCTCGAAGCTGACCGCACTGCCGACCTCCGCCCCGGTGCTGAAGCGGATCACGGAAGCGTTGAAGGACCAGGTCTTGCCGATCTTGGGGGGGAAAGTGATGCTGCAGGGGACGGTGGTGCCACTGTTCAGCAGCGTCATGCACTCCTCCTGGCCTTCGTCCTCGCCATCCAGGAAACCGGAAACAGTGACGTCGCCCACGTCCTTGAAGCCAGGCTCCTTCTCACGGTAGCCGGTGGCATTATCCAGGGCGGTGACGTCGATAGTGTCGGCGGTGATCTCGATGCCGTTGATGTTCGTCAGGCCGCCCACGGTCTTGCTGTTGACCTTGAGGGCGGTCCCGATTGCGTTGGATTTGCTCATAAAAGCCTCCTTCTCATAATAGAAAAAGCCGGGGCGGTGTCCGGAATGGACACACGGCCCCGGCCCTTGTTGGCTCTGGCCTCAGAAGAGGCCGTTCAGCCCCTTCAGCTGGTTCAGGATCGGGCGCAGCCCGGTGGGAAGCGGAGCCTCCGTCCCGACCGCGTCCCTGTGGTCGTAGTAATGCAGGGTCAGCGAGTTGAGCGCCAGAGAGTAGAGCGGCGACGGCTCTTCCGGCTCCGGGATACCGGCGTTCCTGAGGTATTCGCCGGCGGCTGCCATCAGCGCCTTGATGGTCTCGTCGTCCTCATCCCCGTCGACCCGCATATAGCTCTTGCAGGCTTGCAGCGCCCGCGCGGCATCTGCCGCCGCCTGGTCTCTCATGGCTTATCAGGCGCCGGTCTTCGAGTAGTACACGAAGCCCTCGTGCTCCACAACATTGCCGCCCAGCTTTACATCGCCGAGAATGGTGTGCATGCGCTCGATGGACTTGACGCTCTCATCCACGCGGATGGAGTAGTCACCGAACAGACCCAGGATGTAGTTCATCGGCGCGCCGTAGATCAGATCGCCGGCGCTCAGGCCGGGAACCAAGACATAGGGAAGCTGCACACCGCCATCGGCGATCACGCCGGTATTGCCGTTGCCGCCGGGCGTGATGGTAAAGAGCCGACGCTTCTCATTGGTTCCGCGCAGACGGCCGATGGCCTTCAGGTCAGCCTTGGTCAGCTGCAGCACGGCGCCGCCGGCCAGCTCGGAGTCGGAACCGTAGGCGAAGTACAGCTCATCCAGGGTGTTCTCATCGATCGCGGTATAGGTGCCAGCTTTGGTGATGGCAGCGCCGGCCTTGTTTTTGGCGGTTTTGATGCCATAGATGGTCTTGGTGCCATCCACAGCGCCGTTAACGATGATCTTCACAGCCTCGCGACGCAGAGCCCGCAGCGCCAGGGAGAGCACCTTTTCGTAGTACCGGGCGGGGCTCAGGTCAGAGATGCTCTTGTCAACGAAATCGGTGACAGAGACCTCCATGGGCACGATCTGCGCGACGCCGAAGGTCGGGCTGGCAGTATTGCCGCGGGCCTGGCCGGACTTGGCGACGGGGTCGTTGACCTCGGCGCCGCTCTCGGTGATCAGATAGGCCTCCTCCCAGCCGCTCAGGCCGGTGTAGTCCTCCACGCGGACCATGTCCAGGATGCTGGAGATCGGCGCGTTGCCGCCTTGGATCTCGCTGCCGGCGCCGGTGGGCTGCACCAGCGCCCCTGTAATGGTCACGCTGTTGCGCAGGCACCGCAGCACCTCGTTCTCGGGGAGGCGGACATCCTTGTGCTGCATCAGCAGGTTGCCGCGCTCCTCGGCCATGTCCCTGGTCTCGGCGGCGGAGGGAGTGGACTCCAGGATCTGCCGCTCCTGCGCCTGCAGGAAATTCTTCACGGTCTCGATCTCTTTGTCCAGATTCGCGACCTTCTCCATCTGGCTGTTGTACTCAGCCTGGTTTCCGGCCTTGTAGGCGGCCTCGGCAGCGTTGAGCGCTGCGGTGCGGTCGTTGGCCAGTGCGATCAGTTTTCTTTTCATGTGGTACCTCCAAAGAAAAAATTGATATATCAGCGGCCACGCCGCAGATATGCAAAAATAAGAAAAGGGCCGGGCGGTGTCCGGGATGGACACGGCTCCGGCCCTCAAGGCTCCGGCCTGCTATTTGGATGTGGGCTCTGATCGACTCTTTCCTCGGATCCAGACAAGGCCCAGAGCCACCAGGGACGCGCCTGCGGTGATGATGCCTGCGGGGATGCAGAGCATCCCTACGCCCACGGAGATCGCGCACAGACCCAGGAGAACGCAGAGAACGGCCATCAGGCACCTCCATTCCCATTGCGCGTCAGTGCCAACTGCGGCCAGAGGCGCAGCGGCACATAATTCAGGGACGCATAGCGTTCATCGCCGCCCTCTACATCCGGCATATCCTCAAGTGCCAGGATGTCGTTGACGGAGAAGCCGCCGATCTCCCGCATGGCCTTGTACCATTCGCCGCGGGTCTTCCAGTCGCCCCGCAGTTCCGCCATCATGTTGCCGCGGATCTCCAGGCCCTTTTCCACGTCCTGGGGCGGCAGAATCTTGTAGGTGAACTCCTGCTCCCACAGCGTGGTATTGGGGTGCAGCGTGCCGACGACGTATTCAATGGCGTTCTGCTCGTTGGAGCTGTAGCTCTGCTTGCCGGCCTGCAGCTTGTAAAGCGGCACACCGAAAAAACGAGCGAGATCCTGCACGCTCAGATCGGACTGCTCCACGAACTGGGCGTCCCGGTTGGAGATACTTAGAGGCTTGTAGTCCAACCCCATGTCCAGCACCGCGATCCGCTGGGCGTTCTGAGGGCCGCTGTGACGCTTTTCCCACTCCCGGCGCACCGCTTCCTTCTTGCTGATCGTCTCGGCATTCCCCGCGGCGTCCCTGACCTCCACATTGCCGCCCAGGTCGCTCTCGGTCTTCAGGATCCCGCTGGGCTGGCCGCCGTTGGCGTAGTAGCTGCTGGCGTATTCCTGCGCCGCCCTGGAGCTGCGGATTACCTCCGCCGCCCGCTCCAAGTAGCTGATGCCCAGGTACCCGTTGCGGGAGTAGGCAATGCCGTGCAGCACGTCCATTCGGCCGCAGCGGATGGTTTCACCTGTATAGGGGTGGATCAGGGTATATACGACCGCACCGGAGGAGTCCAGCGTGACGCTGTACTTTCCCCGCGGGATCGGCACATACTCCAGCGCCTGCATCGTGCCGGGATCCCTGCGGATCCAGGCGATCCCGTTGCCGTTGATCCGTTCCACCTCCAGCTGCTTTTTGGCAACAAAAGGTGTCTGCCAGGGGTTGGGGCGGACGCTCAGCAGCTCACAGGCCGGGTGATCGGTGATCCGCCGCCGGCTGCGGCTGTCGAACACATAAAAGGGCATCTTGGCGATGCTGTCGCTCAGGATCTCGATGCAGCGGTTCACCGTCGACAGCCGCATGGCAGCCTCGGCGTCCGCGCGAATGGGAGAGGATCCGCCGGAGAGACCCAAATCAGACGCCAGGATCGTGTTCTGCGCCCTGGGCGGCCCCAGCAGCGAGGCAAGGCCTCTTTCAATGGCGTTCATGCCCGGCACCTCGCTCTCGCCAGGTCGATAGCGGCCTGAAGCTTCCAATCGGAGGCCATGTGGCTCGCAGATTTAGCGGCGTCGCCGAGCTTGCCGATCGCGTCGGCGGCTGCGTTTACCGCGTCGGCGGCCTTGCTGAGCGCGTGTGCCGCTTCACGAGCAACAGGATGCCCGGGGACCTCCTCCATCGTTCCGGCCCGCACAGCGGCCTCGTAGCGCTCCAGGAGGGCCTGGGGCGTCACGGACAGGCTCGCCACGTTACTGATGACGATACCGCCTGACGCGGTGATCCGCTGTGCGGCGTCCTCATCCGCGTCCAGCAGCCCGTCAACGAGCCCCAGCGCCATGGCGTCCTGTACGGGCATCCAGGTGGAGTTGTCCACCAACTCCTCGAAGCGAGCCCTGGGCGTCTTCCCTGCGGCCTTGATCACGTAGCCGTTGATAATGCTGGCCCGGACCGAGTCCAGGAACTGCACCAGCTCCCGTGCGCCGTCGTTATTCAGGTACCCGCCCCTTGCCGCCGGCTGGTGGATCATCACCTGAGCCACCGGAGAGGCCAGCACCGTATCGCATCCGCTTGTGACAGTTGTGGCCGCGCTGGCCGCCATGGCGATGATGTGCGCCTCAGTGTGGGCGCTGCACGCCTGCAGCAGCCCGAAGATCTCGAAGCCGGCCCAGACGTCTCCGCCCGGGCAGTTGATCTCCACGATCAGATCCTCGCCCTCCGGCAGCTGTTTGATCGCCTCGCGCACCTGCATGGGGCAGCAGTGCGGGATCTCCCAATAGCTGTAGATCCAATCCCATTCATCGCTGATAAGCTCACCGTAAAGCTGTACCGTCATACGCTTCCCTCCTCTGTTTGATAGTGAATATCAACGTCATAGATCCTGCGGTACAGCCCCACCTCCGTCTCCAGAAGGTCGGGACTGTTCTCCTGGATCGTAACATCCTCGATGAAAATGGCGTCAGCGTCCCCTTCATGCGGAACCGGGGCGGTTTCAATCAGCATAAAGCGGTGGCCGCGCAGCCTCAGGATTGCCCGGCGGATCTGATCGCCCAGGACGGAAAGATCCTCGTAGCGTGCGGTCACGAGATGCAGGGCGAAGGATGCCTGCTGCAGCCCCGTGCCGCCGTCGAGGGCCTGTTCCTCTTCGCAGCTGCGCCGGATATAAAACGTGAAGGGCGGCGCCGCGTTCTTCGCGGGACCCAGCGCATAGACCTGCGCGCCTGACGGACCGCTGAGAAAGTCCAGCTTCTCCAGCTCATACACGAAGACGCGCTCCGGCGTCAATCTTGGGTCCATATCTTAGTCGCCTCCTTGATGAGTGTGTCCGCCATAGTGTTCTTGACCGTCGGCTCAGCCTTCTGGGCGCCACGCTGCATGAAGTGCTGGCCGGCGACCTTTTGACTTCCCCAGCCCTGCACGGTCTGCTTTACCTGCTTCCGGTGTCCGCGGACGCTGTCCCGCTCGTTGTCTGACTCGCGGGAGAAAGTGCGGTATTCGATCCCGCCGCCCTTCTTTCTGGCCAGGAAGCCGTACTCGATCGAATTGGGATAATAGGCGTGGGAGGCATGCTTGCCGCCCAGAACGCCGGGGTTCTGGATCGGCTTCTGAAAGTCGGAATTCATCTTGGGATTGAAGGTCAGCTCATAGACCTTCCTTCCTTTGAGCCTGGTTTTCTCGCCCTTCCGGTAAAGCCCACGCTTGAGCTTGCCGGTTCTCCCAACAGGCACAAGCTTCCGGACCTCGCGACGGACGACGGTCAGACCCTTGGAGGCCGCCTTGGTGGCCGCCTTCTGCGGAACGCCGCCCATGCGTTGCATGGTCTTCTCAAATTTCCGCAGGTCACGGGTGTCGAAGCTCAGCTCCTGCCTCATCGCACAAGCTCCTTGACCTTGATCTGCAGCTGTTCGTGACGGTTTTCCCAGTCGATGATCGCGATGATCCGGAAGATCCTGGTGCCCAGGATGATCCGCATCTCATTCTCAAGCCCGGCGCGGTACCGGCAGCCGATGTTGTGGGTCACTTCGCTTTCGTGCTGCTCCGCCGCGTAGAACTCGCGGCCGGCGATCGGCTTCAGAGAGGCCCACGCATAGGCGAAATCCCGCCAGTTTGCCGCATCCATATACTGCAGATCGCCCAGGTTGTCCCGGGCCCCGTTGAACTTCTGGAAGGTGATGTGGTTTCGCATCTCGCCAGCGTCGTACATGGTTCCTCCTGTGTCCGGAACGGACACGTCACATGCTCCAGCTGCCGTCTGCGATCCGGTCGGGCAGCGTGGGGTTATTTTTTCGCACCAGAGCCCGGGCCAGCGCGTTCATGATCGCTGCCAGGGGGTCGATGCGTTCGGTGTCGTCTTTATGCTTCTTGGAAAGCTTGATGTCCTCGTAGTTGTTTTTGATCTCAACGGCGTTGGCCATGCACCAGAGTAGCAGGGGATTGTACTCGATCACAAGCTTGTCGGCGAGCAGCAGCTCCCGGAAGCCCTTGCAGGCCAGATTCTGCCCGGCGCAGGTCTGTGAGATCTCCACGCACAGATCTTCGTTGTTGTACTTTTCGCACAGGCTGATCGCCAGATCCGTGGCATTGTGGCCGTCATAGCAGATCTCCGTCACCTTCCAGCGGTGTTGGAGGATCCCGGCCTCGATCCAGCTGGCCACGTAGCTGTTATCGGTTACATCGCCAGGCGTCAGGGTGCAGTAGCCGTCCTTCGCCCAGGCGGTATAGGGGACGCGATCGGAGTGCTCGTGCCGGGTCGCGGCGTTCTCCGGCAGAAAGCCCTGCGCCTTGACAGCCACCCGGCCGTCCGGAAGCAGGAATACCGCTCCGGCGCCGCTCAGGTCGATCCGCTTTCCCAGATCGAAGCCTGCCCAGCATTCCAACCCGTCAGTGAGGGTTGCAAAGGCTTCCGGGGGGATCATGGCCGCCCTGGCCAGCTCCATGCAGCGCTCGTTCAGGTAGCGATTGACCGCGCCTGTCTGCCACATGCACATGCGGCGGGTTAGAAACTGCCGGATCTTGTCCGGATCGTTGCTGCCGTAGGCGGCAGTGTATTCGTCGTTGATCTCCTTCAGGAGATAGCGGCTGTACTCGTTGGGATAGCGGAGGCAGGGGTTTGCCATGACCCAGAGGGCCTTATTGTGAGGATCCGCGCCGTCCGGCAGCTCCCGGATCATCACGAAGTACGCCTCATCGGCCACGTCGCCGTCCAGGACGCGCTTTGCGTACTGTTCTTCACGGTAGCAGGGCTTGGACTGGGCGTCGTCGCCGGCCGTTGTGATCACATCCAGCAGCGCCTGGGCACGCTTGCCGAAGCTGTTCACGCCCAGCTCATATATGTCGGAGACCTTATGGGCATGATATTCGTCGACGACAAAGTAAGACGGAGCGCCGGAGTCCTTGTTCTTGGTGTCCTTGCTCAGGGCCATCATGAAGCCGCCCAGCGTCTTGTGGGTGACCGGGTTGGCCTTGGGGATCCGGAGCCGCTTGCGGATCTTCGGGGAGGCCTCGGCGATCTTCTTGGCGTCACCGAAGACGCGCTGCGCCTGGCCCTTATCGACGGCTGCACAGAGAACCTCGGGCTCGTGCTCAAAGCTCGCCAGCTCCGGCCGGTACGGCGGATAAATGGCGTCGCCGCACATGTGATACAGACACTGGCCGGATTTCTCGGTGGACTTGAAGTTCCCTCGGGCGCGCTTGTTGTAGGTCTTAGAGAAACGCCTGGCGCCGGTGTCCATCTCCACCCAGCCGTAGGTGCAGCCCAGGTCGAAGATCTGCCAGGGCTGCAGCTGAATGGGCTGTCCGGCCTCCACGCCGCGGGTCTGGATGCACTGGCTGAACCAGCGGATAATCCGGTCGGCGCGGGTCGTGTCGAACACATAGGGGAACTCCGGGGTGCCCTGGCGCTTCAGGTCGTCCAGGTGCCGCTGACATGCCTTGATCTCATACGGGCAGCACTGGTCATGGAGCTTGCCCTGGGTGACCTGCTTGGCATAGACGCTGACAGGATGGTGCAGCCCGCTCTTCCAGCGCTCCATCATCCGAACAAATCCGCGTCCGGATCGTCCTCTTCCTGCTCTGCCAGCTTCCTGGCGAGCCGCGCCCGGCCGTCTGGCGTCAGGCCCAGCTTGGTGGCATAGGCCAGAATCCCTACCTCCAGCGCCTGCATCTCAGAGCTGATGGAGACCAGGAGCTTCAGGTCAGTCTTGGAAAGCTCCTCGCCGCCGTCCGCGGCTTTGCGGAGCCTGGTATAAGCCGCCTGGGCCTCGATCCAGCGTACCATCTTGGAGCAGTAGAGCCCCAGCACGTCGGAGTCCAGGCAATCCAGGATCTCGTAGTCCTTCATGTCCGCCAGGACCCGGTCCCAGATCTTGCGCTCCGGCGTCTTGGACTTGATGAAAGAGGGCGGCTTCGTAGGGAAGCGGGTCGGCATCACGCCGGCCTCGGCGCTCTGCCTGGCCTCAATCTCCGACCGGGTCAGGTGCTTGCTCATGTTGTCAAGGGTCTTGGCCTTTGTCGGCATCCTGCTCACTCCTTCCCAGTGTCCAACCCGGACACATCGCTGCCCCTCCGCCGCTGCCACCAGATTTCCGCTCCGCGATCGGGGAATTTTTCTCGCAGACGAGGCGACACGGGGCATCAGGAGGGCGGGTTCAAAACTTTTTGACCCCCGGGGAGGGTCTGCGACCATAGCCGCGCCTGCGCGTCCCCGAGCACCAGGCGCCGCTCACCTGCACACGCCCGGCCGCGCCGGCGTAGCTTCCCCGCGAAAAGGACGGTCAGATCTGGCCAAATTCTCGCCGATCCTGCGCCTGCTCTCGGGCGGTCTTCTGGTCGTGGTGATGCTTGCACAGGCTCTGGTGGTTGCCAGCGTCCACGAACAGCGCCCAGTCGCCCCGGTGCGGAATGACGTGGTCGACCACCGTTGCCCTGGTGCGTATGCCCTGGCGGGCGCACTCCCGGCAGAAGGGCTCCCGCAGCAGTTGTGCCGGGCGCAGCCTGTCCGTCCAGATCGGCAGGTTGTACCAGCCGTGGTACTCTGCGCTCACGCGCCTGCGGTGCGGCGGCCGATGCCTGGGGCACCAGCCCTCGCGGGTCAGCTCTGGGCAGCCGGCGTGTTTACATGGCTTCAGCGGCTTTTGTGCCATCGGGCTATCACCTCCGAGGAAACGCAAAAGAGCCGGAGCCAGCAGCCTCTCGCAACACTTGCGATGGCTTACTGGCTCCGGCTCTCATAGCACTGGCCCTGGTGGATCGTGAGGAAGACCTCGGTCTTGCAGTCCCTGCAGAACACTCCGACGCGCTCTGCGCTCTCGTCGGGTGAGATGCGCTTGAGGCGCTTGTTCCGCCGGCAGTTCGGGCACGTGATCCACCCGTCCTGAACTGGTATCATCTTACCATATTTTCCTTGCGCTTTCAAGGGCTTGGGCCTCCTTTTGTCTTAGAAATAATATGCTTACCAAGTCAGAAAAATTTAATAAAAAGCTTACCTTTTCTTGGGCTTGCCGCGGCGCTTGGCCCTGTGTTTGGGTGTAGAGTCCCAGCCCGGCACCAGGTACTTGATTACCCGGGAGCTGCAGTGCACATCCCGGTAGGAGCTGACCTGCAGCTCCAGCGCGCCCTTAGGCACCTGCACCTGTTCGTCGTTCTCCACGCGGATAGTGTCCACCTCCGGGTGTTTTGCGTTGCGGGTGTAGCTCCAGCTGCGTTGGCCTGGCTTGTCGCGGGATTCCTTGCACATATAACGGGCGATCGCCTCGAAGGTGTGCTCCTTGTCCAGCTTCAGCGGCCGGATCTCGATATTACTTCCGTAGATCCAGCACTTCCGGATCAGATCATAGTCTGCGCCGGTGGCGTTGAGGACAAAGTGGTGGTGCCAGCGCTTATGCTGGAAGTAGTCCTCGTGCTCGTGCTTGTGCTCGGCGTTCCAGTGAACGACGGCCTCCTGGCCGCGTTTCTTCCGCTCCGCCTGCAGGCAGGCCCGGAAGTATTTGAACCGGAGCTCCGCTTCCTTCCTGGACTTCGGAAGGTGCGCATCGTCATAGGTGACGGTCACCCAGAGATCTCCCGGCCCATAGTTCGCAGCCAACTGCAGCTCCAGCTTCTGCCAGCTATAGACGGCATTCATATGCTTCTGCGCTTCGCTCGACGCCTTGTGCTTGGCTGCACGGACTCGGTCATCATCCCGCCGATCAGCGCGGGGGTAGATCGCTTCGATCACCAGCAGACCGGCTGTGATGATCTTCTTGGTTTTGTTCTTTGCCACGGTCTGAATCTCCAATCGCAGACCGCAGCCTCCGGGGCCTCCGTCCTCTGTTATGTGTCCTTAGTGTTGTGTTTTATCTTAAACCAACCTCTCGCAAAAAATCAACGCCGGATGTTGACCGTCACAAAAGATCGACGATTGCCCAGGGCTGCTGGCCGGGGGCATCAACAAAATCAAAGTCGCCCTGCATCCGGTGGGAGGAGGTTGCATCGGACGCTGTCCAATAGGCTCCTTCCAGCTTGGGCCTGTCGCCGTAGGCGTACAGCTTGCCGTCCGCATCCCGGGCCATCCAGCTGAAGCCCAGCGCATAGAGGTGCTGCAGCTCTGCCTCCTCATCCGGCGTCAGTCTGGGAACCGTGGTCGCCCGCGGATCCGCGATCAGACCGGCCGCGATTAGATCCTCCTGCGCGTCTTCAATGCTGCAGCCCAGCAAGATCCTGGCCGCCACACCGCGCAAGAGCACCGCAGCCTCGCCGTATGTCTCCGGATAGATCCCCACAACCTTCTCCGGGTCATACCATCCATCCCCGATTTTTACCAGCATTTGCGTTTACCTCCTTCCGCCGTCCGTGGCCATCACCGCGATGATGATCAGCACAGTAAAACCGGCGACAAATCCAAACAAAAATGCAGCGAGCGTTGTCATGGTTGCTGTCTCCTTTCCGCGGTCTTCTCCCGCTTCTTCTGCAGGCAGCGCGCACAGAGCGCGCCGCCTGCCATGGTGCGGCTGTCCTTGGACTTACAGACGGTGCAGCAGTGCAGCCGCTTCAGCATGTCATACCGTTCGTTTCGATAAACGCGATTGTTCATGACTTACGCCTCCTCTGCCGGGCATCATACAGCTCGGCCATACGGGTCATGACCAGCCAGGCAGTTATGGGTTCCAGACCGACCTGGATCATGGCGTCAAGAAAGTCTTTCATGGTCTGTTGCACTTCGGGATCCCCGCGGCAGAGCGTCCGGATCAGCTGCAGAACAGACTTGCGCTGCGCCTCCAGCAGCTTGGCCTTGGCGCTGGTCATGCGTCATGCTCCTGGCTGCGCCCCGGTCCCGGAACCGTGATGACGCCGATGATCGCCTCGGTGCCCATCTGCGCCTTCAGGCCTTCGACGAGCTCCTTCACATGGTTAGGGAGGGATGCCATCACGGCATCAAGGCACGAGCTCATGCATGCGATCAGCAGCGGGAGGTCTGATGGCTGGACGGAGTCGATAACCGTCCGCAGCGCGCCGAACATCACATCGCAGCCTTCCTTCATGATCTTGTTGTACACGTCCTTGTCTCCAAACCGCAAGGCGCCCTTCGCGCACTTCATAAAGCTGAGGGGGATTCGATTCATGGCGAAGCCTCCTCTCCTGTGAGATGCGTCCGGAGCTCCTCCGGGGTGATCTCGATGGCGTCCTCGCCGGGGTGGTAGATCCAGTCGGCGATGCCGAGCACACTGGCGAAGCCGTAGATCAGGATCGAGAAGTAGGTCAGCTCCTCCGGCGTCTTGCCGGCGATCACCTGCCCGCAGCAGGGGCAGGTGTCTCCATTGTGAAATCGGTAGATCTTCATGTACCTGCCTCCCTCCTGCGGGCGACAGAAATGATCGTCGGCGAGAAGAAACCGCGCATACCATCCATGGCCGTCTGTAAGGGCTCCGGGGTCAAGGTCCGCATCGATGCGGCCAGATCCTCCAGGACCACGACCATCATGGCGTAGTCATCCGGCGGGACATCCCGCACCACGGCGGATAGGCGGGAGGCGTAGTCTTGCATGCCTTCCTTGACGATTTTTGGGAAGTCCTGTGGTGTGCCGCGGCTTACACGGCGCAGATAGCTTTCAGTCATATCACGCACCTCCTATTCCTCAGGCAGCGGGTACCAGCGCAGAACTGGCGCCGAGAAAGTGGCGTCCATGTGGTAGAAGTGCCAGCCAGCGTCATCCAGCCACCGGGCCGGCTGCCGTTTGACTTCTTTGCCGCACTGGATCTCGCACCAGTACGCCCCCTCCTTCTCCGGGGTACCCGTCTGCCAGGCCGGGCCTTGGTCTGGCTTGATCTGGGCGGCCAGCTGCAGGGCGATGGTCGAGAGCATGTCGTAGACCTCCGTCCAGGTCCGGAAGATCGGGGCCTTGCGATACATGAAAAAGCTCAGGCCCTTGGGGCTGCCTTCATAGCCGGGCGTCTTGTCATAGGCCGAGGCGTAGCTGTGGCGCAGGCGCTGCTTGAGCGCCTCGATCCCCGCCTGGCGGGAAAAGTTGAAGCGCGGCATCTGGTCGATGAAGAACATGGCGCGGATCACCAGCATCCGGAAAAACTCCGCGTCCTCCCGGGCGCGCTCGGCCAGGTACTCGTCGGCGTTGTAGCTTCTGGCGGGCTCTGGCGCGACGGGTGCGTCCGCCTTCGGCGGCGCCTTGCGGCGGTTGATCGCCTCCTCCAGCTGGGCCTCGGTCAGCTCCTTGAGCTTGCCGCCATAGGTGCGGAAGACGCCCGTCTGGATCTCGGCCGGCTCCTGGCTGAGCCGATAGGCGGCGGTGACCGGCAGCGCGCCGGAGTTGAAGAAGGGCAGCAGGGAGCTGGCCAGGTTGTGCTGGATCGCCTGCAGCCGCGCGACCTTGGTGCGGCTCATGCCGGAGAGCTTGGCCAGCCAGTCGCGATGCCGGCCGTCGAACTTGTAGCCCTCTTTCTCCAGGCGGCGGATGCAGTCCGACAGGCGCTCCAGCTGCTGGATCTCGTCGGCGGGTGTCAGCTTGCGGTTGTCGGAGTTTCCGAGAATCAGATGGAACTCCCGCAGCGCCGTGGAGATAGCCTCCCGGTCGACGATGCAGGGCACGCCGTTGGGGAAGGCGCCGGGGTTACGTTTGAGGATCAGCCCAATAGCTGCGTGCCGGCGGTGGCCGGACACGATGCCGAAGGCCGTCTCGCTCAGCTGCCGCACGCGCGGCGGCTGCTGCAGGCCCACCAGCTCGATGTTGCGGGCCAGCTCCTCGATCCCGTCCATGCTGTACCCGTTGTGCGGGTCGGGGATCAGCGAGGCGTAGGGCAGGTAGCGGATCTGGTCGAGGCCGGTGTCCGGAGTGGACACATCCTTGAGGATATCAGCGATATCAAAGCCCATCTCAATACCTCCCTTCTGCGATCCGGGACGCAAAGCTCCGGTAGTCATGGCAGGCGCCGGACTTGGGGCTGGAGATGTACAGTGGCTCCTGCCGGTAGGTCATGGTGTCCACCATCGTACTGCGCCGGATCCGGGAAAACAGAGTCAGGCCGCTTTCCTGCAGCTTCTGCAGGGCGCGGTTGTTATCCTCGGACTTGTACCACATCACCGGCAGCACACCGGCCACCCGCAGGGCGGGGTTAATGCTGCGCATGTTGTAGATCTGCCGCATAAGGTTTCCCATGCCGCGCAGGGCGAAGGCGTCCAACTTGATTGGGATGATTACTTCATCCGCTGCCAGCAGCGCCGCGGCAGCCGCCGCGTTGAAGGCTGGCGGGCAGTCGATCAGTATATAGTCATAGCCGCTGCGTTCCAGCTCCGGCCGCAGATCCCGCAGGCAGGTAACATAGGCGCTGCCCTCCTCCACCTTGCTGAGATCCAGATCCATCAGACTGTCGTCCGCGGGTAGCAGATCCACTGCGGGGATCGTGCTGGCGCGGATGGCCTGCATGGAGGCCTCAAGGTTGAGGGAGAACTTGGTGCGCTCAGCCTTGGGCATACGCAGCAGCGTGGCCAGGCTGTGCCCCTCCCGGACAATGCTTCCGCCGAGAAATTCCGTGGCGTTGCATTGGCTGTCAGCGTCCACAACAAGGATGCGCTTGCCGTGGTAGTGGGCCAGATCCGCCGCCAGATTGACGACGGTGGTGGTTTTCGCAACCCCTCCCTTGAGGTTGCAGATGGCGATTGTCTTCATGTCTTCGTGTTCTACCTCCTGTTTTGTTATCTGTGAAAGCCGTGCTTGGTGGCCAGAGTCGCGCTGGCCGGCTCTTCTACGGGGATCGGAAAGCACTCGTGCTGCGCTCTGCCCTTCAGCAGATAGCGCACGCGGAACCAGTTCCCGCGCCGGTTGATCTGGACGATCTCGCCGGTCACCTTCGTGGGGGAATTGAGCGTCAGCATGGGAGACGCCTCGTTGGCGAGGAATGCGTGGGGAATGAATGTGTAGCTGTCGCCGACTTCCAATCGGTCTCTCTCCTTTCCGTGTCCGGACTGGACACCTAAAACGGCAGGTCTCCGCCGGCGCCGTCCGGAAGGTCTTCCAGACGACCTTGACCGTTGATCTGCTCGTCGTCCTCGTCCTTTGGAGGCTTTTTCTTTTTGCCGGGCTTCTCCGCCTCCGGATCCCGGTACGCAAAGCGCATGTGCCTTGGATCGAAGGTCAGGAAGAAGTTGCCCGTCGGGCCGTCCTTGTTCTTGTCGATGATCAGCACGCGGTCGCTGGCCCGGTTCTGGGGAAACTCCAGATCCAGCAGCAGGATGGTCTCTCCATCCTGGAGCAGCTGCTTGCTCTCGCGCAGATCCTGCATGCAGATCCAGCGGCGGCTCTTGTCCTCCTTCAGCGGCGGAAGCGTCACCTGGCTCAGCGCAATGATCGTAACGCCCAGCTCCTGGCACATTGCGTGCAAGTCCATGCTCACCTGCGTGACCACATCCTTGCGCTCGGGGCCTGGCCCAGGCACCAACTGTACGTAGTCCAGGAAGACCACCTCGTAGCGGTGGGACAGGACATCCAGCCGGAGATCTGCCGCGGTCATGCGGGCGCTCTCGATCAAGTCGAAGGGATAGAGCTCAGAGCGCGCCCCCGCATCCGTGATCCGGAGGAAATCCGTACCGGAAAGTTTTTTCTCCTTGATCCGTTGCAGATCGACGTCGGCGTCGTTGGCCACCATGCGGTCACCTGCGTGCTCTTCGTTGGTCTCATAGCTGTAAAAGCCTACCCGCTTGCCATGCTTGGCCACAGACAGACCCAACTGCAGGGCGAAGGCCGTCTTGCCGACGCTGGAATAGGCGCCCAGGATCACGAAATCGCCCTTGCTCACGTGCACCCTCTTGTTGAGCACCGGGATCCCGAAATCCAGGTAGTCCCGCGGGGTGTTGGAGTTCTGCCGATCCAGGAATCGGTGGATCAGCTCGGTATACTGATAGCGCTTGATTCGGGAGCCGGACGTGACCAGGAGCATGGCAGCGTCCGCCAGCAGCTGCCGGGCCTGGGAAAGATCCATGTGCTCACTGCTGCCGATCCGCCAGCAGGCCTGCTGGATCGCGCGGAGCTGGCTGGAGTCCCGGAGGATCCGGGCATATTCCTCGCAGTTGGCCGCCGTGGGCGTCAGGCGCATCATGTCGGACAAGGTCGGGCCGTAGGCGTCGGAGCCCAGCTCGGCCAGTACGGTGACCGGGTCGATGGTCTTGTTTGCTAAGTACAGGCTGCGGAAGGCCTCGAAGATATGTCTGTTGGTGGCGTCCGGAAAGTCGTCCGGCTCCAGCTGGGACATGAGAACCGGGATGCAGCGTGGGTCGATCAGCATGGAGCCAATGACAGCAGTCTGGGCGGAGAGCTCTACGTCCACAGCTCATACCCTCCGTTCTCCTCAGGGCCGCTTCCCTCGCCAGGACGGTCCTGCTCCCTGTACCCTTCATCCCCCGGCTCCAGAGCAAAGAGCCCGCGCCAGGATCGGTCGGTCGCCTTTTTGAGCATCCCAAGCATATAGGCCCGGTCGCCCATGGAGAGGCGCTCCAGTGTGGCGCAGGCCCGGGTCACCGTTGCCACGGTGGTCACGGCCCGCTTGATCCGGTGACGCATCTCTGCATAGTCCATCCATGCCCGGGTCATCTCCGAGTCGTCACCGCACCAATCTCCAATCGCACAAAACACGTCCATCGGCATCCAAGCTGGTGGGGATATAGGGGTATATTTTAATTTATTATTTTCTACAATGTGTACTCCGGATTTTTTTCCGGGGCTCCCCCGGAAATTTTTCCGGGGCCCACCCCCCGATTTTTTTCCGGGGCCCACCCCCGGAAATTTTTCCGGGGGTTCAAGAAACTCGAACGCTCGCTGCGTGGTGAAGATGTGCCGCTTATGTTCGTTGTCCTGGTGCTGGTCGATCTGAACGATGACGTACCCGGCAGCCTCCAGCTTCTTGATCAGGCCGGCAACGCTGTCAGGCTTCAGCTGGAACTTATCAGCAAACCACTTGTTGGAGGCGAAGCAGTAGCCGTACACATTTGTCTTAGCTGCGATCTCCCCGAAGATCAGCTTCGCGCTGGGAGGGATCTGCGGGTCATAGCGCACCCGGGCTGGGATAATCGCCCACTGGGACGTGAACTCTAATTCATTGTCAATGTTGACCACCTCCTTGCAATTTCGGCAGTGGCGTGGTAAGATGCTTTTGTCTTCGTGGTCTACCATAGATCACGGGGCCTCGACGTGGTCGCGCACGGCGGGGCCCTTTTTTTATGCCTTTTCTGCGGGTACAAGCGGAGCAAGCGCAAGCTCCGCCTCAGCGCGGCTGCAGAACATGTTTTTACCTAATTCCTCCCACGGGATCAGGTCGCCCATGTCGTCGGGATTGTCCGCATCGGCCGGGATCGTGAAGCCCTCAAATCCCACACCGGTGACGCGGGCGGAGTCAATGCCGGCCTCGCCGACTTTATCAAGATCCTCAAAGACCATATAGACCGTATCGCCCAACTGCAGGGGAAATTCGCTATAAGCCTTCGCGATCTTCACGCAGGACAGATCCTGGTTTAGGACCGATTTGATCACCTGCGGCGTCAGATCGGTTTCTTCGTAGGCCTTGAGCCGTTCCCGCAGTTCTGCAAAGGCCCAGCCGGCGGAATAGAGCAGCGCAATCAGGCCGTCCGCTGTGTCAACGCCATAGAACAGCATGTCAAACAGCGCATCGGAAAGCTCCTGATCGCTTGATCCATCTACATCAATTTCATTGGATCGAAGGATCCTTCGCATAAAGTCGCAGAGGGACACGTCCGGGCAATTCGGCTCCTGGCCGCCTCTGCGCACCCAAGCTTGCCCGTCCTTTACAAAGAACAGGTTCAGCGCAGTCTCCGTATTGTTCTGCGGGTTGTCATTCGTCAGTCGTTTCATGTTGCCGTCTCCTTCGGTTTCTCGCAGCGCTCAAACTCGATTACCCACACCCAGGGGTTGGCCGCCCAGCCGTATTTCCCGATGTCTGTTGGTTTTAATGTGTGCGTCCAGAGATCCGCAAAAGCTCCACGTGGGTAATCATAAAGGTGGATTTTGGCTTCATTCCAATTTGAGTATCTGCTGTAAGCTGACTCGCCCATCCCAACGTAATAGCCGCAAATGCCTTCATGCTCTGCTCCTTCATCGGTGATCTCCTGCAGGCGCTCCACGCGCACATCGGTCACACGCAGGAACAGTCTCGCCGCTTTCTTCGGCATATGAATAGATGGACGCCACGGCGATCCGAAAGTAACATTTTCATAAGCCGGATTCGCTTTATAGAGATAAGTCGGTTTGCGGTCTGCGGTCTCCTTTTTCATGAATGTCTCCCGGACATACAGGACATTTCCCGGAAGATACGGCGGAGTATAGATTCGGTGATCATCTGGACCAGGGCTCTCTATAGACATGTCCATGGCGTGCCGCTTGTCCCCGTTAAGCTCAAGTCTTGCATTTCGTGGGGGTTGCGGCTTCACCAGCCTGCGCGTCTCCTTTTTCCTGCCTTCCAGGGTCGCCAGCACCATCTCGGTATTGAACAGGATAGGCTTCAGTGTCATGGCTCACACCTCCCGCTTCTCGAGGTCTGGAGCAGTTGCTCACACTCGCGGATTGTCGTAGGCAACTCAAGGCACTGCTGCTGATCGTAGCAGCGGCACATCAGGCTGCCGATCACTGCGCCAGAGATCATCAGCAGCGAGGTCTCAATCAAAATAATCCAGGCCATATCACACCACCTTCATGCCCGGGATATAGCGCAGCTGCGGGGGCAGCTCATCGGGTGGGATACTGCGTGGTTTCCGGGGTGCCGCATGGCGCTTGCAGCGCTTCCGGGGTTCCGGCATCGGCACCGGGTGTTTGTCTACGCCGCAGGTGGACAGATACTGCAGCAGATCATCCTCCAAAAAGCGGATCTGCCCACGAACCCGCAGACACTGCAGATTTCCGTCCGCCACGATCCGATCCAGCGTACTGCTGGAGATGGCCAGCAGCTCGCAGACCTCGTTCTTTGTCAGCAGCTTTTTCATTGGGCGGCCTCCTCCGGATTGGTGTACAGCTCCTCGATGGAGCAGCGGCACATCTCCGCCAGTGCCGGCAGGATGTTGGCGCTGGGCCAGCGCCGGCCGGCTTCCCAGTCCGCGTAGGATTGGCGGGACACGCCCAGGTACCGCGCTGCAGAGGCCTGGGTTAGTCGCCTGGCCTCCCTTCGCGGCCGCAGCCCGTGCAGCATTGTCGCGGATGCAGCACAGGGCGGCGGGGCAACGGTGCTTACGATTGTCTTCATGGTCGTTCTCCTTTAGTTGGTATTGCAGAAGTCTCCGCGGGGATCTCCGGGATCCGCGCAGATGATCGTCACGCCCTGGGCATAGCGCAGCTGCATGGCCGCTTGGACAATGGCCTGCAGCTCCCCCAGGATCTCCTGAAAAGTCTTGGCCTGCTCTCCTTCATCCACCCGGCCGTTGCTGCTGATCCACATCAGATCCTCAGGCCGGTGCTTGGCCTCGAACTCCTGCATCCGGTACAGCAGCTGCACCACGGCCTGGGCCAGGGGAAGCTGCTCAACCTCCGGGAGCAGGCCCCGGGCCAGCGCGGTGGTGGCACGCAGGTGCTCCACGGCCAGGGTGTTGGAGGAATACAGATCGCACATCAGCGTGACCTTATCATCCGGCGGGATCGTGATCCCCGCCTCCCAGTTCGCCAGGGTCCGCACGGCGCAGCCCAGCAGCTCCGCTGCCTTTTCCTGGGTCATTCCTGCAGCGCGGCGGTGTCTGGCGTACATGGTTCGGTAGTCGTCGTTCATGGTTTTTCACCTCGCTCTCGCCGTATAATAGGGTCAGGATCTGACAGATGGCCTTCTCCCGTTGGGGGCGCAGCTTAGCGGTTCTTCGCCGCTGCAGCGGTGTCCATTCCGGACACTGCCGAGCACCCATCACTGCGCGGGTGCTTGAAGGAGCACAGGAGAGAAAGGCATGGGTGGTGAGGGTCGGCAGGACTCGAACCTGCAAGGACACTGGATCCCAGGGCAAGAGGAGCTTCAGCCTTTCAGCCTTGCTCTCTGGCGGCCGCCGTTTGCTCTGCAGCTTTTCCATTTGCTCACGGCCCTCATGTTGAAAACTTATGTTCGCCATATTGGCGAGTACAAGCATACAATAATCGCCCCTATGGCGAATGTCAAGAAAATCTTACACTTCAATTAGACAATTCGGCGAATTTGATGAAAACCGATCATCGGTATTGTATAATTTCAACAGCTTCACCAAAGGAGCGTGAAATATGAATCGGATCAAAGAACTCAGAGAAGGCCAAGGGTGGCTGCAACGTGATCTTGAGCAGAAACTCAACCTCGGACGTGGCAATATCTCGAAATATGAAAAAGAGGATCGCAGTCTTTCCCCTGAGCTGATCGGCAAGCTCTGTGACACCTTTGGTGTCACTGCTGATTATCTATTGGGTAGATCTAACACGCCCACCGTCTATTTGACAGACGAAGAGGCTGAGCTCCTGCGAGCCTATCGCGCTGCCAGTGAGGACGCAAAGGCCGTGGTCAATCTTACGCTCAAGCCCTACATGGGAAACGCCGATCGCAAAGACGCGGTGTCATAATAAACTTCAAGACCCGGCGGGTGATCCATCCGGGTCTTGATGATACTTAAAGAGTTATATTAAAACCGTAAATTAATCATTGCATAAAACGGTCTGAGGAGAAAGAGATATGAGCAAGTGGCTGAAAGTCCTGCGCATTGTCGCAACTGTTTTGTTGGGTTCGTTTATTCTTACATGTTTGCTCGGGGTGTTCTATAGCAATGCGCCCGTCCTGTTTCTTGTGCTGATCGCCCTCGCCGCCTTTGGGATCTTCGCCATGTATTATTTCCCCTCAGACCGCGCGAAGATGAGCAAGGAGGAGCGGCAGGCGCTGCGGGAGGCAACAAAGGATTTTCAGACCGCACAGGCCGAGGCGGCAAGGCTCCGGATGGAGGCCCAGCAGATCCGGGAGAGCGCAGAGGCCGACGCCGCGCGCATTCGCACCGAGGCAGCTGCAGCCGCAGCCCAGGAGAGAGCAGCTGCCCAAACATGGGCGGATAGCGAACGCAACGAGGCTAAAGCAGTTAGCCAACGCGCATCCCAGAAGCTGCAGGAGGCCGAAGCACAGGCGAGTACCACAATAGCCAACGCGAATGATGAAGCTGCTCGGATCATTGAAAGAGCCCGAAAAAACGCCGAGGAAATTGCGGGAGAAGCCTATGAGGCACGCGGTAAGGCTGAGGAGTATCGTAAGACCGCCGAAGCCATGCGAAATGTCATTGAGGGTTATGGCACCCAGTATCTGAAGCCGAGCTACTCTCTGCTGGATGAGTTGGCAGAAGACTTCTCCTTCACCGAGGCCGGACAAAAGCTGAAAGCAGCCCGGGAAACCTCCGCTCGGATGGTACGCCTTGGTTACGCTGCGAAATGCGATTATGTAGAAGCAAATCGCAGGGACACCGCGATTGCTTTTGTTGTGGACGCCTTCAACGGTAAGGTGGATTCCATTCTCTCTAAAACGAAGAAGGACAACTATGGAACATTGGAGCAGCGGATCCGGGACGCCTACCAGATCGTGAACCACAACGGAAAAGCCTTCCGTAACGCTGTGATCACCCCTGAGTATCTGGACGCCCGCCTGGAAGAACTGAAGTGGGCCTGCACGGTCAGCGAACTGAAAGCTAAGGATCAGGAGGAGCAGCGCCGCATCCGCGAGAGGATGCGCGAGGAGGAGCGTGCCCGGCGCGAGTATGAACGCGCCCAGAAGGAGGCAGCCAAGGAAGAGGAGATGCTGCGCAAGGCCATGGTCAAGGCGGAGGCCGCCCTGAAATATGCCGCCGACGCCGAGCGAGCCAAGTATGAGGAGCGTCTGGAAGATCTTCGCGCTCAGCTTGCAGAGGCAGAAGCAAAGGGACAGCGTGCGCTCTCTATGGCGCAGCAGACCCGCAGGGGAAATGTGTATGTGATCTCCAATATCGGCGCCTTCGGTGAAAACGTCTATAAGGTTGGTATGACCAGAAGGCTGGATCCGCTGGATCGTGTACGGGAGCTGGGGGACGCCTCCGTGCCGTTCCCCTTCGATGTTCATGCCATCATTGAAAGTGACGACGCCCCGACGCTGGAGGCTCAACTGCATCAGGCGCTGGCGCTGGCCCAGATGAACAAGGTCAACCCGAGAAAGGAGTTCTTCAAGGTTCCGCTCAGCACGATCAAAGCCTTGGTCGATGCGAAGGGGCTGCAGACCACATGGACGCTTAAGGCAGAGGCGGCCCAGTATTATGAGACGCTGGCCATCGAAAAAGAGATCCAGGAGAATCCTGAGATGAAGGCGAAGTGGGAAGCCTTTGCCGCTGACATCGCCCATGAGGAACTGAGCGGAGAGGCGGAGGATGAAGAATAATAGTGTGTCCGGTTTGGACACAAGAAAAATCATCAAGAAAACAAAATAATGCTTGCATCTTCCTGAGGGTATTGCTATAATAAACTAGCGCGTGTTGAAAACGATCAATGATGCTACGCTGCTCACTTGTCGTCCAGCCACGTGCAATAGCATTGTTTGTGGTATACTAATGCGACCGCAAAGAACCCCCAGGAAGGTGGAAGCTTCCTGGGGGTTCTTTGCGGTCATTTGACCACGGGTCTTACGCTACGCTGCTCACTTCTCGCTCAGCCACTTCGTAATCAAGTAGACAATAACGCCTGCGATCACCTTAGCGGCGACGGCCAACAGAAATTGGTCCTCCGTCATCTGTGATCCCCTCCTTTCTTTAGGTTGTCAGAGGGGGCCGTTGAGCTTCACTCTCCGGCCGTCCTCGGGTTTTCTGGGTGAAAACAATGGGGAAGCCATAGAGCATTTGCTGGTGTTGGTTCGTGCGTAATTTTATACAATTCCGTATCAAAATACAAGGCCTGAAAGCAAAATAACATATAGAAAAACTCATGCGAAATATAGCATTTTTTTGGCAGATTTTTTCCGTATTCTTTACTTGACAAGAGATTGGAAAACTGTATAATCTCTGCTCAAAAAAGCCATCTCGAAGCTTTCGGCTCCGGGATGGCATCTCATAAAAGAAAATCGCCCCAGGGGGCACCCCGGAGCGACTATTCAATTACCTGGCCAGCTTGTAGAGCATATACTGATTAAGGCTTACGCCCTCCGCTTCGGCCTCTTGCTTGAGCGCTCTGTGCAGGCTCCGGGGGATCCGCAGCACCAGTTTGCCGCTGTAGCCCTCCAGGCCCGCTTTGAACGCCTCTAGAGACACGGTATCTTCATTCTCTGCCGCGCGGATCGCGGCGAGATCTGCCGCGGAAGCATCCTCAGGCTCCCGCGCGTCGATCTCAGCAAAACGTTTTTCAATATCCATCATTTGACCTCCCTGTACTTGATATTCGTCCTGGTGTTGATCTCAATCACCGTGATAATAATCTCTCCCTTAATCCACTCAAATATGATGCGATAGTGGTCGATCTTATACCGGTATTTGTTCTGCGTGCCTGACAGGCGGACAATGTCGCCCTCCAGCCGGGACAGTTCATCCAGCGCCTTGAACAGCTTCTTCCGGGTCTTCGCATCGGCGGCTTCAAGGTATTTCTGAGGCTGCTTCTTCAGTCGGATCTCCATATCTTTCCTCCTTCCCCATGACTATATAGTACCATATATGATACTATGCGTCAAGACCTTTTTGAAAGAGATGAGGCAAAACATGCCAAAAGCAACACGCCCGGAGGGCTATTGGGACGAAAAGCGGCAGGAGTATGTTAAGAAAATCAAGGATCCGAATGGGCGCTGGATCAAGGTCTACGGAAAGACGATCGCGGAGCTGCGCAAGAACCGGAAGGAAAAGGAAGACGCCTTCGCCCTGCAGCTGGATCTCCGGGAGAACCCGCCCGTATGGGTCTATGCCCAGCAGTGGTACAGGCTCCACACCGGCGGCTACAGCAAGAAACGGCAGCAGGACTATGCCAACGCTATCAATAACCACATCTGCCCGGTGATCGGGAAGCAGCAGATCCGGGATGTGACCTATAGCGATATCCAGCTGATCATGGCCAACAGTGCCAAGCTGAGCAAGAGCAGCCAGCAAAAGATCGTCACCTCTCTGCGACGGATCTTCGAGGCGGCGGTGGCGGATAAGATCATCCTGGAAAGCCCCTGCAGGGGCCTGAGGCCAGGCGGGCAGGACGCCCAGGAGAAGGTAGCCCTGACCAAAAAGCAGCAGGAGGCGCTCCTGGAGGCCGTCAGAGGGCTTCCTATTGAAACCTTTGTCAGAATATGCCTCTATGCCGGTCTGCGCCGTGAGGAGGCTCTGGGGCTCCAGTGGAGCAACGTGGTGCTGGATGGGAGCTCCCCGCATATCAATGTGCGCAGCTCCTGCAACTGGGAGGGCAAGAACCAAGCCACGCTGACGGAGCTGCTGAAGAGCGAGGCCGCCTATCGCACCATCCCGATCCCGCCGCAGCTGGTAGACTGTCTTCGGCAGGCCCAGGGCGCAGCAGGGGAGAGCCGCTTCGTGATCTCCAGGGAGGGGGACAAGCTCCTCACGGCCTCAGCCTTCCGTCGGCGCTGGGACGCGATTCCGCTGCGCACCGTGCGTGTCTGGAAGGGCAGGATCCGGGGCAAAGACGTGGAGCGTCAGCTGAAATTGGGCGATACGGTACCCTTTCATCCGGGGGTGACAGTCTCCCTGAATTTTCATGTGACGCCGCACTTGTTGCGGCACACGTATATTTCGGAGCTGATCCTTGCCGGAGTCAGCGTGAAGCGTGTGCAATACCTGGCCGGGCACAGCTCGCCGGTAGAGACTCTGAAGATCTACACGCACCTCATGGAGAACCGCCCGGAGGATCTGATCGCCGATGTGCTGAAGACCTTCTCACCCGACGCTGCAGCCGTTCCTACACCGTCCGTTACAGCTGCCTCCGCCCCTACCGAATGATATCATGATATCATGTTCCCGGCCTCATTTTCGGCCTCAAATAGGGCGAGATAGCAAAAAATCAAGCATTTCCAAAGCATCATACATTTGGACTAACGCCTTTTAAGCAGGGTGTCCGGGGTTCGAATCCCCGCTGGAGCACCAAAAAAGAAGACCCCGTCGGGGGTCTTCTTTTTTGGTGCCCCGCGGGGATTCGAATCAGAATCGAACACCGCAGTGCGGTGTTCATCGACCAGTGCAAACACTGGTCGATTCTTCTATTTCTTTTCCCGTCCCCCGCAAGGGAAAAGAAATGCAAACGAATCCCCGCTGGCGTGCGTTGCTCCGCTTCGCTCAAATAGAGCGAGAGGGAATAACCAATCCCCTGCGGCGTTGACGAACGTTTCCGCGACCGTGTTTGATCCATGCCCGTGGGGACGGCATCCGCGGTTATGCAGCCGTGCCCGATCTACGTCCGTAGGGGCGGCTATCAGCCGCCCGTTATGCCGGATGCGGGACCAGGGATGGCGGGACGTCGAGGACGCCGTCCCCTACGGGGTGGTGCAAATATCGGGCGTGGTACGCAAACCGCGGGAGGGGCAAGCCCCTCGCGACCGTACCGGGGGCGAAAAGCGGCGTGAAACGCAGAAAACCGGGGGATCTTCCCCCGGTTTTCTGTGCTGTCGCGGATCGTCCGCGCGATGCGGCGCCGCTGTCTTGACGATGCTGTTTACTCGGCCTCGAACATGTCCTTGCCGGCGCCGCAGAGCTCGCAGGCAAAGTCTTCCGGCAGGTCTTCCCACTTCACGCCGGTCTCTTCCTCGTCATAGACCCAGCCGCAAATGGTGCAAACATACTTCATAATGAATTTCCTCCTGTTTATTTTTCGGTATTACGTAAAGAAAACTAAGGGCGCTTTCGCCCGGTGGATCAGGATTTGCCGAAGACACACAGCAGCGCGCCGCTCAGGAAAGAGACCACTGACGCAAGTCCGGCCCCCACCACCCAAAGGCCGTGCTCCCGGAAGGGCGGCTTGTAGCTGGAGATCTTCCCGGCGATGGGCCCCACATGCGCCATGTTCACATGAACCTGATAGATGGCGACGACCATGAGAATGACGCTCAAGACCATCAGGCAGATGCCGATAATTCTGGTGCGGCTCATTGCGTTTCCACCCCTTCTTCGAAACGGTATTCCGAGATACATGCCTTCCTTGTCCTCTCCTCTTCAGGGAAAGGGACGGCGAAGACGGGGAAAGGCTCCGCTGCGGGAGCGGCTCTCCAACCGTGTGAGGACTCGCGGCGCTGCGCTCAGAAAGACTTCTGGAAGCCGCAGCTGCTGCACTGATAACGCACTTTTCCGACCTGAGCTTTTCTGACCTGAGCCTTCATGTGCGGGCTTGCCCCGAAGGGTCCCCGGACGGATGCCCCGGAGGCGTGATACAGGCCGTCGTCGGGCGTCGCCGGCTCTTCAAAAGGAACGATGCGCCAGCCGTCCGCTCTGCCGCACTTGGGGCAGACATTGGGCGGGGTTTTCTTGAACAGACACATCTGAAATACCTCCTGTCAGGATTGAAAATCCTTTCATAATGTGTTTTCAGGATCGAGGAACATACTTTGTTCACTCCCCGAAATACCGATCCGGCAGACCCTTGAAGGCCCTGCCGTGGCGTCACGGAGCCAGAAAGATATCCGCGAAAGGCTCCAGCATAAAACCCAGTTCGCTTTTTCTGATCGGATCACACATGGGACAGAGCGGAATGCGTATGATCCAATAGCAGAAGAACACACATGACGCAGCAGCCAGAGCAAAAACCGCGGAAAAGCCTTTCTCCCTTCGCTTGCATGCGGATACAAAAGCTATGAGGCAGAGGATCACGCAGGGAAATCCGATCAGAATGGCGAGAAGGTCATCGTGATGGACTTGGTAATGCAGGACATCGCAGTAAAAGCGAATGGGGAAGAAGCAGATCACAAAGATGGGAAAGACCCATCTTAAGAGCGGCTTTTTTGTCATGCAGATACGAGAAGGGATAGGCAGACGCTTACTTGCCGAAGTATCTCTCCAGCAGACCCTTGAAGGCCTTGCCGTGGCGGGCCTCGTCGCGGGCCATCTCATGAATGGTGTCGTGCAGGGCGTCGAGATTGTACTTCTTGCAGAGCTTGGCCAGGTCGGTCTTGCCGGCGGTGGCGCCGTTCTCGGCCTCCACGCGCATCTCGAGGTTCTTTTTGGTGCTGTCGGTCACGACCTCGCCGAGGAGCTCGGCGAACTTCGCGGCGTGCTCGGCCTCCTCCAGGCCGGCCTTCTCCCAGTACAGGCCGATCTCGGGGTAGCCCTCGCGGTGCGCGACGCGGGCCATGGCCAGATACATGCCGACCTCGGAACACTCGCCCAGGAAGTTGGAGCGCAGGCCCTCGATGATCTGCTCGCGGACTTCCTCGGGAACGTCCTCGCCGAAGGACTTGCCGACGCCGACGACGTGCTCGGCGGCCCAGGTCATATCGCCGGCCTGCTCAATGAACTTGGAAGCAGGGGCCTTGCAGATGGGGCACTTTTCGGGGGCGGTATCACCCTCGTGGACATAACCGCAAACGGAACAAACCCATTTTTTCATAGTAAAAATCCTCCTTGTTCCGCCGCTCAGACGGCGGAGATTTTGCAGTTTCACTTTACCATGTTTGCGGTTTTTTGTAAAGCAAAAAACATAAGGCAGCCCTTGTTCACGTCCCCGCCGGCGGCTCCTCCGCGAGCGCCAGCAGGGCCTCGGCGGCGGCCGCGCCGAAGAGCCGCGCGGCCGCCAGCGCCTCCTGCAGGGTGTTGCCGCTGCTGCCCACCTCGAGGAGCAGGGAGCCGGGGCAGAGCTGCTGGTTATAGCGCTGCGGCACGAGCGAGACCGGGCGCATGAGCGTCGGGTGCGCGCGCACGGCGGCGGCCTGCAGATAGAGCGCGAGGGAGAGGTTGCGGTTCCAGTTGGGGTGCGGCAGGCCGCTCTCGTCCGTGCCGACAAGGAGCATCACCTGGCTGGCGACCGTGCCGGCCTCCTCGGCCATCGTCTTGTACACCACGTCGCCCGAGCCAAGCGCGTCGCGGTGCAGGTCGATCACCACGGAGATGCCCGGGTATTCGGCCAGATAGCGCTCCACGGCCTCGCCGGAGCGGCTGTAGGAGCCGGCGTAGCTGGGGGAATCGTAGAGGCTGCGGTCGTGCAGCACGCGCAGCCCCGCCTCCTCGAACACGCGCTGAAGCTCGTCCCCGACGCGCACGACGTTGCAGCGCTCATCCTCCGTGCGGTAGGCGTCGTCGGACTCGTAGCGGTCGAGCCCGGCGGGGGTGTAGGCCTCGCTGCCGTGGGTGTGCAGGATGAGGATCTGCGGGCCCTCGGCGCTCAGGCGCAGGGAGCAGCCCGCGGAGAGGATCGCCTCGGCGTCCACGGGATAGGAGGTGGCGTTCTTGACGCTGATCCCGCCGGGGATCGTCGTCTCCCGCGAGAGCGCAGCCTCGCTCTCCATCACGGTCGTGACGGGCTCGGGCGTCGGCGCGTCGGCGGCCGCGTCGGAGAGCAGCGCCGCGGCGGGGGAGGCGCTCGCACGCAGGCTCCGGCTGCCCTCCTTGCGCAGCGCGCGCTCGCTTTTTACCAGACCCGTCTGGGCGCAGCGCGCGCCGAGCGCCCCCGCGTCTCCCTGCTGCCCGGCCGCGCCGAGCAGCAGGGAAATCGTCGTCAGCAGCGCCGTGAGCCATTTCCAGGCTTGTTTCATCAGCCTTTTCCCTCCCCTCGTTCTGCCTCATTCCTATGCCGCCGGCGGCGAAGATATGTTTGCAATTGCGGGGGCGGCATGGTAGAATGAACGGGCAAAACAGAAAAACGGAGGAAACGCAGATGAAATATACCTATCGCCCCAAGGGCGTCTGTTCGCAGCTCATGGAGTTTGACGTGGAGGACGGTGTGATCCGGAGCCTCGAGGTCACCGGCGGCTGCTCGGGCAACCTGCAGGGCATCGCCCGCCTCGTGGAGGGCATGCCGGTCGAGGAGGCGATCCGCCGCCTCGAGGGCATCCGCTGCGGCTTCAAGCCCACCTCCTGTCCCGACCAGTTTGCCAGGGCGCTCAAGGCCATGCAGGCCGAAGCGCAGGCCTAATGCTGCGGGAGATCCTGCGCGCGGGCTTCGGCGAGCTCGGCCTTGCGGCGGACGAGGCCGCGCTCGAGCGCCTGGAGCTGTACTGCGCGCGCCTCACGGAGGCCAACCGCGTCATGAACCTCACCGCCATCGAGGGGGAGGAGAACGTCGCGCGCCTGCATTTTCTGGACTGCGCGGCGCTGCTCACGCTGGCAGATTTCCGCGGGAAAACGGCCGTCGACGTGGGCACCGGCGCGGGCTTTCCCGGCCTGGTGCTCAAGTGCCTCCGCCCGGAGCTGGAGCTCACGCTGCTCGACAGTCTCGATAAGCGCGTGCGCTTCCTCTCCGCGCTCTGCGGGGAGCTCGGCTTTGCGGACGTAAACTGCCTGCACGCGCGCGCCGAGGAGGCGCCGCCCGCGCTGCGCGAGCACTTTGATCTTGCCGTCTCCCGCGCCGTGGCGCGGCTCAACCTGCTGGGCGAGCTCTGCCTGCCCTTCGTGAAGGTCGGCGGGCGCTTCCTGGCCATGAAGGGGCCGGACGCGGCGGAGGAGCTGCGCGAGGCGGAAAAGGGGCTGCGGCTTCTCGGAGGGTCGGAGGGGCGCATCGTCGAATACGCTGTCCCCGGCGTCGCGCTGCGGCACAACGCCGTGCTGATCGAGAAGGCGGCGCACACCCCCGCCCGCTATCCCCGCAGATGGGGGCAGATGAAGAAACAGCCGCTGTAAGGTCCGAGCAAAGGAGGCGCCCGCCGTGACGCTTTTTCGCCGCTCGTACCGCAGCATTACGCGCAGCGCCGAGGGGCGGGAGCTGTCACCGCTGGCGAGGCGCTTCGCGGCGATCCTGCGCGGCGTCGTGGAAGAGATCGGAGAATAAAAAGAAAAAAAGCAAAGCATCGGGACTGCTGCAAAATGCGAAAACCCTGGCTGCATCGCAGGGGAGGGCCTTGGCCCTCCCGGCGGCATCGGGCTGCATGAATGGCAAAAATGTTCGGCGTATTCGTACAAGCTGCGAATACGCCGAACATTTTCTATGTGTATACTGCTGCGCCGCGGGCCGCCGAGGACGCCGTCCCCTACGGGCATGGATCAAACACGGTCGCGGAAACGTTCGTCAACGCCGTAGGGGAGGGGCTTGCCCCTCCCCTGCGGGTCTGAGGGATCGGGAGAGGTCGGCGTCCCCGACGGCCCGTGTTATACATCCGATTTTCTGTAGGGGCCGGCGTCCCCGACGGCCCGGCGTCGGAATTGCAAACGGGTAACGATTTACGCGAAAACCTATCCGCCCGGTCGTAGGGGAGGGGCTTGCCCCTCCCGGAACCGTGAATATTCTGCCGGGGTTAACGGTGAGGCGAAAACGAACGATCACCCCGTGTGCGTGCCGGGGGGGGCGGGACGTCGAGGACGCCGTCCCCTACGGGTGCGTTGCCGTGGGTTGGGCGCATAACTGCGGGAGGGGCAAGCCCCTCCCCTGCGGGTCTGAGGGATCGGGAGAGGTCGGCGTCCCCGACGGCCCGTGTTATACATCCGATTTTCTGTAGGGGCCGGCGTCCCCGACGGCCCGGCGTCGGAATTGCAAACGGGTAACGATTTACGCGAAAACCTATCCGCCTGGTCGTAGGGGAGGGGCTTGCCCCTCCCGGAACCGTGAAAATGCTGCCGGGGTTAAGGATGAGGCGAAAACGAACGATCACCCCGTGTGCGTGCCGGGGGGGCGGGACGTCGAGGACGCCGTCCCCTGCGGGCTTGGATCAAACACGGTCGCGGAAACGTTCGTCAACGCCGTAGGGGAGGGGCTTGCCCCTCCCGGAACCGTGAAAATTCTGCCGGGGTCAACGGTGAGGCGAAAACGAACGATCACCCCGTGTGCGTGCCGGGGGGTTGCGGGA
>CAMOXI010000014.1 GCA_946628965.1 uncultured Clostridia bacterium
TTGGCAGCGAAATCAATCGGATTTCCGATTGATTTCGCCATCCGATGATCATTATAGCCCCGCACGGCGAAGCGCCGCTCCTCGGGGACGACGTCGATCTCCCGGATCTCCATGTCCAAAATCTGGATGTGGGGCCTTCCCCTGAGCTGCAGCAGCATCCGGCGCAGCAGAGCCTCCGGCCCCTGCACTTCCATCTCCACCCGCCCGTCGGGCAGGTTGTCCACCCAGCCAGTGAGATCCAGGGCCCTGGCCAGGTAGAAGGCGGAATAGCGAAAGCCCACGTGCTGCACCCGGCCGGCGCAGAGCACGCGCCAGCGGGCAATGCTCTTTTCCGTCACGGCTCCGCCCCCTCTCCCCTTCACTGTATCACAGCCCCCGCGACCCTGCAAGAAAAAGATTGCGCGCCGTGGATGCCTGTTATATACTGATGATATCAAGACTTTAAGGAGGCAGCACCATGATCAGACGCAGCAGTGAAAAAACCGTGGAGACCAAAAAGCTCTTCAACGGCGACGGACAGGTCACCCTGCAGAGCATTTTAAACGGCGCGCCGGAGATGTACGGCAAGGGGCGGGTGTTCTCCCATTCCATCCTCAAGCCCGGCTGTGAGATCGGCTGGCACATCCACCACGGCGACGGCGAGACCTATTACATTCTCAAAGGCCGCGGGCTCTATAACGACAACGGCAGCGAGATCGAAGTCGGCCCCGGGGACGTGACCTTCTGCGACGCAGAGGAGGGCCACGCCCTCAAGAATTGCGGCGAGGAGGATCTGGAAGTCATCGCGCTCATTCTCTACAAGTAGGGGCGATTCATGAATCGCCCGCCGACATCGTACCGCATCGGACATTTCGGGCCGTTCGTGAACGGCCCCTACGGTGAGGGAAGGACATTATTCGTAGGGCCTGTACATAGAAAAAGCAGAGGCGTTTGCCTCTGCTTTTTTGCTGCGATCAGTCCATGATCTCAACAGAAACTTTCTTGCCCTTTCGCTGGGCAACGGCCCGCATAAGGATACGGATCTGCTTGACGATCCTGCCCTGCCGGCCGATGACCTTGCCCATATCGCCGTCGGCCACGCGGACCTCAAAAATGGTCTCGCCGTCGGCTTTGCGCTCGGTCACAGAGACCTCGTCGGGATGATCGACCAGGCTCTGCACGATGTAGGTCAAAAGTTCTTTCATGCCGGTAGAAACTCCTTTTTTCAGGCCTCGACCTTCTTAAGCAGTCCGCGAACAGTGTCGGTGGGCTGAGCGCCGTTGGCGATCCAGTACTCCACGCGGTCCATCTTGACCGTCAGCTTGTTGCCGTCGGCCATGGGATCGTACATGCCGACTTCCTCGATGAAGCGGCCGTCACGGGGGCTGCGGGAATCCGCAACAACGATACGGTAGTAAGGAGCCTTCTTGGCGCCCATTCTGCGAAGTCTGATTTTAACCATTGTATTTTCTCCTCCAAATGTATTGTCATATCTATTACAAACGGCTCCATGCCGATTGTATGCTGTTATCATTGGCCTCTCGGTGGACAGGCTGCATATCCTGCGGGCGATTCATGCGACCCGAGCACCGCGAGGTAGTCCCTTTAGGGAAATCGCCCCTACGGCATCGGTTCCTTTAGAATCCGAAGCCGGGGAATCCTCCCCCGCCTAAACCGGGGAAACCGCCGCCGCTCATCTTGCCCATCTTCTTCTGGAGCTTGCGCATGTTCTTGCCGGACAGCTGCTTCATCATCTGCTGCATGGCCTCGAACTGCTTGATGAGGCGGTTCACGTCCACCACCTGGGTGCCGGAACCGGCGGCAATGCGCTTTTTGCGGCTGGAGTTCAGGATGGACGGATTGTCCCGCTCGGCCTGGGTCATGGAGAGGATGATGGCCTCCTGTCTCGCCAGGGCCTTCTCATCCATCTTTGCGCCCTTGAGCGCCTTGGCGTCCATGCCCGGGATCATCCCGGCCAGATCGCCCAGATCGCCCATGCCCTTGAGCTGGTTCATCTGATCCAGATAATCGCTGAGGGTGAAGCGGTTGGCGCGCAGCTTCTCGGCCGCCTCCAGCGCCTTCTTCTCGTCAAAGCTCTGCTCCGCCTTTTCGATCAGCGTCAGCACGTCGCCCATGCCGAGGATGCGGCTGGCCATGCGGTCGGGGTGGAAGGGCTCGATCATATCCAGCTTCTCGCCCACGCCCATGAACTTGATGGGCTTACCGGTGGCTGCGCGGATTGAGAGTGCCGCGCCGCCTCTGGCGTCGCCGTCCAGCTTGGAGAGCATCACGCCCGTGACGCCGAGGGCCTCGTCAAAGGCCGTGGCGGCGTTCACCGCGTCCTGACCGGTCATGGCGTCCACCACCAGCAGGATTTCGCTGGGCTCCACCGCGTCGCGGATGTCCTTGAGCTCCTGCATCAGCTGCTCATCGATGTGCAGGCGGCCGGCGGTATCCAGGAAGACCAGGTCGTTGCCGTGCTTTTTCGCGTGCTCGATGGCGGCCTTCGCGATGTCCACCGGGTTCTGCTGCCCCATCTGAAAGACGGGGATATTCAGCTGTGCGCCCACGGTCTCCAGCTGCTTGATGGCGGCGGGACGGTAGATGTCGCAGGCGACCAGCAGCGGGCGCTTGCCCTGCTTGCGCATGTAACCGGCCAGCTTGGCGCCGTTGGTGGTTTTGCCCGCGCCCTGCAGGCCCACCAGCATCACCACGCTGGGCGATTTGGAGCCGATGTTCAGCTTCTGGTTCTCGCCGCCCATGAGCTTTACCAGCTCTTCGTTGACGATCTTGATGACCATCTGGGCGGGATTGAGCGCCTCCAGCACGTCCGTGCCCACAGCGCGTTCGGTGACGGCCTTGGTAAAGTCCTTGACCACCTTATAGCTGACGTCCGCCTCCAGCAGGGCCATGCGCACTTCGCGCATCGCTTCCTTCACGTCGCCGGAAGTCAGTCTCCCCTTGCCGCGCAGCCTCTTGAAGGCCGCGGTCAGTTTATCGGATAAGCTTTCAAACGCCATCTATACAATCCTCACGAAAGCCCTTTACACGAAGCTGTCCAGCAGCTCCATGGCCTCATCGGCCAGGGCCCGGTTCTCCCCCTCGCTGCGCGCGCGCAGGAGAGTGAGCTTTTCCTTCAGGCGCTCCCGCGCCTCCTGGTTCTGCGTAAAGCGGCGGATCAGCCCGGTTTTCTCCTCGATCTGCTGCAGGGCAGCCTCCGCCCGGCGGATGTTGTCCCACACGCCCTGGCGGGAGATGCCGCACTGCTCCGCGATCTCGGAGAGGGACAGGTCCTCGTTGTAGTGCAGATCGTAGCACTCGCGCTGCTTGTCGGTCAGGAGCTCGCCATAGAAATCCAGCAGCATCGACTGCATCAGCCGGCTGTCGTTCACATGGCATCCCCCCTGTCAAGCTCTCAAGCCTTACAGAGTATACACGCCTTCTCCCCGCCTGTCAAGTGTTTTTTCTTAACAGTGCTGATCACTGACCACTGGCCACTGATCACTCATTATCCCTGGAGCTGCCGTCGTTCGCCGTGGCGTCCACGATCTGCTCGAAGTCCGCGATCTCGGCGTTGTCATAGGCCTCGGCCTGAGCGGCCTTCCCGGCTCTGGCGGCGTCGATCTGCTCCTTCAGCGCGCGCACCTCGTCCTCTTTGGAGAGGATGCCCTGCGTCAGCTCGCCCGCCTGGGCGAAGAGGGGCGCGAAATAGCCCTCGGGCGCGTCCTTGGCCTGCTCGTAGTAGAGCTTGCCGATCTCGGCATAGACGCGGCTGAGCTCCTCATGGGCGCCGTTGACCTCCAGCGTCAGCTTGGCGATCTTCGCATAGGCCTTCGTGCGGCTCGCGCCGTCCTCGTAGACCTTCGCAACGCCGCTCTCCTCGGCGGCGCTCTTCACCTTGTCCATGAGACCGGTGACAGCGTCGCTCGATGCAATCTCCTTTGCCTTGCCCACCAGGGTGTTGATGGTGCCGTTGATGATATCCTTGTAATCACTCATGTTCATTTTCCTCCTTTTCGCTCTGCGCATTCACGCGATTGACGTACAGTTTCTCCGGGTCATGCTGTTTCCGGCTCTGCAGCAGCAGGGCGATCCCCGCGGCGACAGCCAGGATCAGGCTCAGCAGCTGGGAGACCCGGATGCCGGTATTGCCGATGTATAAACTGTCTGTGCGCAGGCCCTCGATCCAGGCCCGGCCCAGGCCGTACCAGAAGAAATAGATGAGGGCCACCTGCCCGTCGTACTGCCGCCTGCCCGTTTTGGTAAACCACACCAGGAACAGGAAGCAGCAGAGGTTCCACAGGCTCTCATATAAAAACGTGGGGTGAACGTAAATGGTCGTGCCGTCCGGCGCGGTCAGGCCCATGCGGCAGAAGATTGTGGTCTCCGCGCCGAAGGCCTCCCGGTTCATGAAGTTGCCCCAGCGGCCGATGATCTGCCCGATCAGCAGGCCGAACATCATCAGGTCCAGCATGGCGGGCAGCGGGATCTTTTTGTGCCGGCAGACGAAGACCGCCACCAGGATACCCGCGATCACGCCGCCGTAGATGGCAAGACCGCCCTCGTGCACATAGAGCACGGAGATGGGATTCGCCAGATAGTCCTCCAGCCGGAAGAGCACGAAGTAGAGCCGCGCGCCCACGATGGACAGCGGGATCAGCCAGAGCATCAGGTCGTAAAAATCGTCGGCCTGGATGCCGAACTCCCTGCTGCGTTTTCCGCAGTAGAGGATCGCCAGCAGAAAGCCCAGGGCGATCAGCACGCCGTAGAAATAGATGTTTCTGCCGAAGATCGTGAAATACGACGGCGGGTTGATCGTGAAGTCCCCCAGCAGGGGAAAGCTGATGGCGGAATCCCGCTGGATGGTCTGAATACCTGTGAGTATCGGAAACATGTTCAGTCCTTCTTCGGTTCGATGATGGAAATGGCGAGACGCCCGGGGGAGAATACATCGCGCACAAAGGCCTCGCACTCGCTCTTTGTCACCTGGTCGAGCATGGCTATGGCGTCGAGGCTGCCGTAGTTCTCAAACACACCGGAGGCCAGTGAGATGCAGACATTCCCGAAATCCTCCAGTCCGCGCAGCCGCGCGCCCAGAGAGGCCCGCTTGGCCCGCTCGAAGCGCTCGGCCGGGAAGCCCTCGGCCGCAACGCGGGCAGCCTCCTGCTGCAGCGCCTCAAAGACCTTTTCGGGCTCTTCGCTCTCGCCGCCGATGAAGAGGCTGGCCGTGCCGGAAATGAAATCGGACTCGTAGTCAAAATCCCGGTTCAAAAGCCCCTCGGCATAGAGACGGGTATAGAAGGGGGAGGAAGCACCCACCAGGAGCCGCAGAGCCAGCTGGCTCACGAGCCGCTGGCGCAGCAGCGCCTCACCCTCTTTTTCACTTTCAAATTTCGCGCCGATCAGAAACTGAGGCGCTGAGACGGCCATCGCCTCCCGGCGCATGGCCTCAGCCGGCAGAAGGCCGTCTTCCGGCTCGCCGAAATCCGGCTGCGGTACAGAGGCTCTCTCGCTGCCGAGGATTTCCCGGGCAATCCGGGAAACCTGCTCCTGGTCCACGTCGCCTTCCACGCAGAGGCACATGTTTGCCGGCGTATAGAAGGCGCGGTAACAGGAATGCAGCACCTCGGGCGTGATCTCCCGGATGCTCTCCACGGTACCGGCAATGCGTTCACGGAGAGGGTGATGGGCGTAGAGCTGCTCAAGCAGGTTGTAGAAGATCCGGTTGCCCGGGTCATCCTCGCCCATCAGGATCTCCTGCGTGATGATGCCCTGCTCCTTCTGCACGGTCTCCTCCGTGAAATAGGGCGTGGACACGAAGTGCAGCAGCAGGCGCAAATTCTCCTCAAAGCGCTCGGTGCACTGGAAGTAGTAGCAGGTCATGTCGTTGCCGGTGAAGGCGTTGGGGTCGGCGCCGTTGGCGTTCAGGAGGTTCAGGGCATTGTCGCCGTCCGGCATGTCGAACATCTTGTGCTCCAGATAGTGGGCCACGCCAGCCGGGGTATGCCAGGGCTGCCCGTCCAGCGTAAAGGAGCGGCAGTCCCCGCCGTAATCCACGGCAAAGGCCGCAAAAAAGCTGCGAAAGCCCTTCTTCGGCACCACGCAGAGGCGCAGGCCGTTGGGGAGCGTATCGGTATACAGCGTCTCCCCGATGTTTGGATACTCAGTCTTCCGCATCGTCTTCCTCCTCGTCCGAAGCGCCGTCGCCCTTCAGGAAATAGATCATATCGCATTCGGCGTTGGCGGCGACAGCGGCCACCTGCTCCCGCGTCACCTCGCTCACCAGCTCCGCCAGCTCCAGCGGGCCGTACTCCAGCCCGTCCAGCACCTGGCTCAGATAGAAGCCCTCCAGTTCGCCCTGGCTGTCCATCATGGCGCGCAGGTCGGAGGCAACGCCCATCTTCGCACTCTCAAGCTCCTCATCGGTGATCTCGCCCCGGGCCATCGCGGCCAGTTGGGCAAGCACCTCGTCCCGCACGGCCTCGAACTTGTCAAACTCGATGCCGGAGGACACCAGCAGCAGGCCCTTGTGCGTATCCACCAGCGAGCCCGCGTAGTAGCAGAGCTGCAGCCGCTCGCGCACGTTTGCGAAGAGCTTGGAGGTGGTGCCGCCGCCGAAGCAGGCGTTGAAGACCAGCAGCGCAGCCGGGTCCGGCTCCTCCATGCTCTCGCCCAGGCGGAAGCCCATCACGAGCTTGCCCTGGCTCACGTCCATGCTCTCCTCCACAGTGCGGGGCTGCTCCTCCAGCGCGTTCATGCGCACGTCGGTGCCGATCTCGTAGTCGATCTCGCCCCGGGGCAGGGTCATCAGCGCGTCGCGCAGGTAGGCGATCAGCTGCTTTTCCGCGGCCCGGCCGCAGTAGAAGATTTCGATGGGGCAGCTCTGCAGCAGGCTCTTATAGTGTTTGGAGAGCTTCTGGTAATGGATGGCCTCGCACTCCTCCTCGCCGCCGAGACGGCCCACCGCGAAATCCTCGCAGCAGCACATCTCCTCCACGCAGCGGAAGAGGGCGTAGCCCCGCTTGTCGTTGATGCGGCTGCGAATGGTCTCCAGCATTTTCTCCTTCTCGCTGTCCACATACTGGGGCAGGAGCAGGCCGCCGCGGGTGGCCGGGGAGAGCAGCAGCTCGCCCATGAGGGCCGCCGCCTTCTGCAGCACGCCTTTGCCGCCGGGGAGATAATCCTCCTCCGGGATGCTGGCGTAGAAGCCGATGCCCTGGATCTCGCCGATGCGGCGCACCACCGGTTCGATGGCGGTGCCGTAGAGATCCTCCAGCCGTGCCGAGAGGGCCTCCATATCCGGGGAGCGGGTGGTGCCGCGGCGCAGCACGTAGGGGATCAGCGCGTTCATGGCCGCCGTATCGCGTTTGAGCTGGGTCAGCAGCGTAAGACTCAGGCAGGCGGTTTTGAATTTGTCCGTGCGCAGATGGCTCAGCCACACGCCGGGCAGGATCTCGGTTCTTGTCAGCTCCATGGGGCACCTCCGTGATGGTATCCGTGTTTACTAAATATTTATTATATCACATCCCGTCAGAATTTGGTAGAGGAGGAAAAAGTTTTCGCGCAGCCCTCAGATACCAGCCAGCGGAGCCCGTATACCAGGTCCAGCCCGCCCGCTCCTCACGCCCCGGCGCGGCGGAGATATCCGCGGCCAGTACGAAGGGCTCCGCCTCATAGCGCAGAGCCTCGTGGCTCTCCGGCAGCAGCAGGCGCAGGATGTGCTTTGCCTCGTCCTTCCTTCCCCGCTCCGCGAGGGCAAGGGCCAGCCACACGGCCCCGTGCGTATACTGCCCGCCGTTTTCCCGCACGCCCGGGCCGTAGCTCGTGAGATAGCCCGGGCTCCGCTCCGCCTCCGTGAAGGGAGGCGTGAAGAGCTTTACGAGGTGACGCTCCTCCTCCACGAGCGCCGCCAGCGCCGCGTCCAGCGCCGCATCCGCATGCGCCGCGCCGCAGAAGGCCGCCCCGGCCTGCGGCAGCAGGTCGATGCGCTCCTCCCCGCCGAGGGCGCTCCCGTCCGCCCAGTAGCCCCGGCGGTAGAAGCGGCCGTTGAAGCTCTCTTCCGCCGCAGCAAGCACTTGGGCGGAAATCGTGCGGTATTTCTCCGCGTCCGGCTCCTTCAGACGCGCCAGCAAATCCGCAAAGCGGCCGGAGACAAAGGAGAGGAAAAACGCGAGCCAGACGCTCTCGCCCTCCACGGCGTCCATACCGTCGTTCCAGTCGCCGCTGCCAATCCGGGGAAGGCCGTGAGGGCCGAAGCCGCGCTGTACGCAGCAGTCCAGCGCCGCCCGTGCGTGACGCAGTACGCTCTGCGCCCTGCCCGCAGCTGAGATCGTCTCGTAGCGGTCCCGCTCCCCCTCGCCCAGCGGCTCGGAATGGAGCCAGGATTCCTTCCGGTAGGCAAAGCCCCGGTCCCGGGTAGCCTCCATATATTCGCAGAGCGCCCAGGGCAGCCAGAGGAGATCGTCGCTGCAGCGCGAGTGCAATCCCCGATCCCCCGCCGGGTGCGGGTGCCACCAGTGCATCACGTCCCCTTCCGTGTACTGATGGCGGCAGGCGTCCAGAATGCGCTCCCGCGCCCACTGCGGACTCACCGGCAGAAGATTCACCGCGTCCTGCAGCTGATCGCGAAAGCCGTAGGCGCCGCCGCGCTGATAGAGGCTGCTGCGCCCCAGCAGGCGGCAGCACAGCGTCTGGTAGACACACCAGCCGTTCAGATAGTCGTCCATCGCCGTGTTCCCGGTTGCAAAGCGAAGTTTGCCGCAGTGCTTTTCCCAGCGGGCCTTCGTGTCGTCCAGCGCCAGTTTCACCTGTTCCGGGTCGCAGAGCGCCCGCAGCTTCTCCGGCTCTCCGCAGCCGAGCACGAGCAGCGCGTCCCCCTCGCCTTTCCACAGCAGCGCGGGCGGCGCATAGCCCGCCTCGCCTTCGCCGCCGCTCCACAGCGCGTGCAGCTGCAGGCCGGGCAGAAAGCTTTCGGCGTTCTGTGCGGTTAAAAAACCATCCTCTGTACTGCAGGCAAGGCTGGCCGCGGTTTCGGCCATGGTAGGCCGTAATGCCATGCTGAGTGGGAAACTTCCTGCACTCTCAACAAGCAGGAGCAGTGCCTCCTCTGTGGCAAAGGCCGTGGTGCGGACGCTTTGGCCGCCGATCTTCTTTTCCCAGTCGGCCCAGCCGCGCCCGAAGCGGACACGGCAGGTGATACCGTCGTTTGCCGCAAAGAGGCTGACAGGTCCCTGCGCCGTCTCCGCCCAGAGAGGGATGGCGGGATCGGTACTGTGAAGATCGTGCACGGGCGCGATCAGCGGCTGCTCCCGGGCGTTTTCCCACCAGAGGGCCGCCGGGCCGCATTCGGTGACGATCGCGCCCAGCGAACCGGACGCGAGCGGCAGCTGCCAGAGTCGCGGAGGCAGACTGTCTTTCACCGTAAAAGCGAAGCAGTCCTGCTCCCGACAGTAGTCTGGCAGCCAGTCCTTCCGCCGCGGCGCAGACAGAATCGGAAGCTCAAGGGAAGCCCGCTCCGGCCGCGCCCTTCCGGCGAGAAAGGCCGCCCGGCTCTCGATCGTGTCAGCGGCGGCAAGCGGCGCAAAGTGGACGCCGCCGGGGCTACCCAGCAGCGGCTCCAGTCCCAGGGTCGAAAGCGCCTTTCGAATCTGCGCGCGCAGGGGCTCACGGTACTCCCCCAGCGCGTCGCTGAGATAGCACAGCTCCGCCTCCTCCCCGCAGCTCTTGAGCAGCAGATACTGCCGCAGCAGGGGCAGCGCCTCCTTCTGATCGCCCCGGCAGCAGAGCAGCGGCACATCGCCGGAGACGCCGTAGGGCCAGAGCTCCCGTTTCGGCGCAGCGCCCGCAAGCGGGGCGGAGAGCGCAGGCAGGAGCGCCATGCTCTCCCCGATCGCTGCCGCCGTCATGCCGAGCCGCGCTGCCGCGGCGTCCACCATGCGGCCGGGCTGCGCATCCTGCAGGATCCGCTCTGCCCCGCGGAGCGCCGATTCCGCGTCCATGCCGATACAGAGGGCGAGCACCGCTTGCTCCGACTTCCCCGGCTGCAGATGCAGCGGCAGACAGACCCGCAGCTCCGGTGTGTCAAAGGAGAAGCCCGCTTCCCGGTCACAGCGCAGGCAGAGCCAGAAGCCGGGGGTATTTCCCCGGGGCAGGCGATGCAGGAGGACGCCGTTTTCCCGCTGTTCCTCCAGGATGCCCAGCGCCCAGTAGGCGGGGTGGGCGTCCCAGTCCCGCGCGCGGCAGAGCCGGAGCGGCAGGCGCAGCGTGATGGCCGTGTCCTGCTCCCGCTCGCTTTTTAGCGTGATCTCCCAGCGCTCACCGGGTTCCGAAGCGGCGGTGGAGAGCCTGTATACGAGCTCCCTGTCCTCCGTTGCCGCTTCCAGAACCGCCGCTTCGGCGGTGAAGCGCCAGCGCGAAACCGGCGTCCCCAGCGGTTCCGGCGCGTCGTATACCATGAAATCTCCATATTTCGTTCTGAGCGCTCCCCCGCTCTCCACACGCTGCTGCCATACGCCGTTGGAGAGCAGGCAGGCGGCGGGCGGATCGTCCCGGCTCCCGTGACGCTCCCAGGCGCTCTCCGTCTGTCTGGGCGGGCGCTCCGGCGCGCGGGTCAGCTCCCGCCGCAGAGTCGAGCCGTCCGTGGGGATGCGCTCCTCCAGCAGCAGGCGATAGGCGCTCATGGCGGGATCTTCGAGAAAGCGGCGGCGGATGCAGCCGTCTTCGAGGGCGTTTGCCGCGGCCAGCACGCTCATGCCCACATGGTGGGCCATGCGGCAGGCCACCACTTCTCCCTCGCCCCGGCGGCAGCGCGCGGGCGTGAAGTCCACCGCTTCGAAAAAACCGCCGCTGCCCCGGGCGCCGAAGCGCTCCAGCCGCCGCAGGTTCTGTACCGCCGCCGGTGCCTTCACCGCGAGGGCCAGAAAGCTTGCGTAGGGCGCGATGACCATGTCCTCGTCCTGCCCGCGTTTGAGGGCCAGAGCAGCGCAGCCGCTGGCCTTGTATCGATAGTGGAGCGAGGCGTCCAGCGCATAGTACGCGCTCTCCGAGATGCCCCAGGGTCTGCCCGCATAGACCTGCCGCCGCTGGGCGTAGAGACAGAAGCGGGCGCTCTCGCCGAGAAAGCTTCCCGGCTCATAGGGCAGAAACAGGGCCGGCATCAGGTATTCGAACATGGTCCCCGTCCAGCTCGCAAGGCCGCGGTAGCCGTCCTTCTGGAGCCTTGCCCGGCTGAGCCTGCGCCAGTGGCGCAGCGGCACGTCGCCCCGGGCGATGGCGAGATAGCTTGTAAGCATCGCTTCGCTCGCCATCAGATCGTACCAGCCGCCCACGCCGCGCTCATGCACAGAGTCGTAGGAGATATAGAAAAGCCCGCGCTTGCGGTCATAGAGCGGCGCGAAGTCCATCGCATCGCTAAGCGCCCGCACCCGCGCGGCGAGCGCCGTCTCGCCGTACTCCCGCAGTGCGGAGGCAAGCGCGATCAGCGAGGCGCAGAGGTTCCCGGCGTCCACGGTGGAGAGCATAGCGGGCTCCAGCACCCGGAGCGTGCGCGTGTCGTACCAGTTGTAAAAATGGCCCCGGTGCCGCGGCATTTTCTCCAGCGTGTCCAGCATGCGTGAAATGCAAGCCGCGGCCTCTTCCCGCGTCATCAGTTCCAGATCCGCAGCAGCAGCGAAGGAGAGCAGACAGAGCCCGATGTTGGTGGGCGAAGTGCGGTGCGCCGCGCCCATGGGCGGCTCCTCCTGCACGTTGTCGGGCGGCAGGAAGTTGTCCTCAGCCGTACAGTGATCCGTAAAATAGCGAAAGCTCTCTTCCGCCGCCTCGCGGAGATACTCCCGGTCGGCGCGGGATAACGGCTGTTCCCGCTCGGCGTTCAAGCTCAGCGCCCAGGCGCAGAGGGGCGAGAGGAGCCAGACAAGCCCCGCCGTCCGCCCCGCGACCACCGGGCAGAGAAGCAGCAGCGCAAAGCCCAGCAGTGCACTCTGCCAGAAGGCGGCCACATGGGCAGAAAGTCCGTTTTTCTGTCCCTCGCTCTGGGCCGCCGTCTGCCACTGCAGGAGGCGGCGGCGACTTACCAGCATGCGCCAGAGCGCCATCAGCGCGGCCGAGAGGCAGACCCAGCTCTCACAGGGCAGCAGCCAGAGCCGCAGCAGACTCTGCACGATGGCCCCGCCGATCCCTGTGAGCAGCCGGTACGCATGCCGGATCCGCGGCCCCTCCGGTCGGCGCATCCCTGCCTCCGCCACGGCGCGGAACACGCGCCCCGTCATAGCCAGCAGTGCCGCCAGCGCGGAGATGCGCAGCGGATGCCACGGCAGCAGCATCCCCGCGAGGATGGCCAGCAGCGTCATCGGCGGCAGCAGAGAGCGCCTCAGCGAGTCAAAGAGCCGCCAGCGGTCGATGGCGGTGAGGGCCGGGGAAAAGAGGAAGGGCAGATTCTGCCAGTCCCCCCGCACCCAGCGGTGCAGGCGTTTGTAATAGGCGAAGGCCCTGGAGGGAAAACGGTCGGAAAAGCTCAGATCCCCCACGAAGCCGCCGCGCAGCAGCGCGCCCTCCGGCGCGTCGTGGGAGAGGATGCGGCCCTCCGGCATGTGCTTTTCGCTGCAGACGAGCAGCGCGCGCACATCGATCAGCCCCTTGCCGGAGAAGCCGCCCCGGTCAAAGGCGTCCATATACACTTCCCCGCAGCCGCCATAGGGCTCCGACCCGCCCGGCCCCGCGAAGACGAGGGAGAAATCCGTGGCGGCGGCGCTTTTCAGCTCTGTGTCCAGCCGTGGATGGAGGATACCGTGCCCCGCCGTGACGACGCCGCGCTCCGTGTCCAGCTTCGGCCGGTTCAGCGGATGCAGCATGGTGCCGATCAGTTCCCCCGCCGCACCGGGATAGAGGCGGGTGTCGCTGTCGAGCGTTAGCAGAAAGACGGTGCCATTGAGCGCGTCCCGGTCGCCGATGACGCGCAGCTGGGACTCCTCTTCCCGCAGCAGCCTGCACAGCTCCAGCAAGGCCCCGCGCTTGCGCTCCCGGCCGCTCCAGTGCTCGCCGTCAAAGCTGCGCGGGCGGGTGAAGAGATAGAAGCCGCCGCCCTGCTGCCGGTTCAGGCGGTGGATCTCCTCCGCCGCGGCGGCGAGGATCGCGGCGTCCGCCTCCGTCTCCTCGCTCTCCGCCTCCGGCAGATCGGCCAGCAGCCCGAATCGCAGGTTTTTTCCCTCCGTCCGGCAGGCGCAGCGCAGCTCCTCCAGCTGCCGCGCCGCCGCGCGGGCCTCCGGAGCGTCACTCAGCAGCACCGACAGCACGCAGAGCGTCCGCCCCTCCGCCGGGACGCCTTCGGAAAGATCCATCCGCGGCAGCCTTCTCGGCGGGAGCAGCCGCAGCAGCAGCGTGTCCAGCAGCCGTTTGCACAGCTCCGATACCGGCAGCAGCAGCAAAATCGCCGCAAGTCCGCTCTCCAGCGACAGACCGACGCCCAGCGCGATCAGCAGCGTGAACGCCAGGTTTGCCGCAATGTAGAGCCCCCCATAGAGCGGCAGCGGCGCCTCAAAGAGGTAGAAGCCCAGGTGGCGGTTTTCCGCCTTCGCGGTTTGAAGGAGACGCCGAGCGAAGACGTGCTCCTCCACGCCTTCCCGGCGGGCAAGCTTTTCCACCCGGCGCAGATAGTCCTGCCGGCTCTCCCGATCCATACGCGAATAGTCGCCTGTGGGATCCCCGGCCAGAATCGCGTCGGTCATGTCGGCCTGCGTCAGCAGCTCCTCCGGATCCAATTGGGAAAAGAGGCGCAGGGTGCCGAAGAGCGCCTCCAGCTGCCGCGCGCTCTCATCCGGCTCCCCGCTGTAGGGCATCCTGCGGCAGACGGCTGCGATCTCCCCCAGGCAGGCAGCCCTGAGGCAGCCGGGAAAAAGCGCCAGTTCCCCGCGCCGCAGCACCGTGATGAACTGAAAGCCGTCCAGAAACAGGCGGCAGCGCCCCTCGTCCGCCCTACCCAGGCCGGAGCGCAGCAGCGCCGTGCAGAGCGCCGGGAGCATCGCGCCCTCTTCACAGGCCCGCAGGCGCTTTTCCCTGCGCAGGGCGTCCCGCGCCTCCAGATACGCGCGCTGCACCAGATACCAGTTGTCCAGCAGCCACTCGCAGGCGGCGGGGATCTCGGCTGCGCCCTGATAGCGGCGGCGGATCGCGTCATGGCAGCGGCGGATCTCCCGCACCCGGGCGCTGAGGTCCCGCGCGGCGGCCCGTCCGCTCGTCTCGCCCGCAGGCCGCAGCAGCCGCGCCGTGGACACGGCATAATCCCGCAGCCGCTCTTCTTCGATGTACAGGGAAAGATTCTGATCCATTTCTGTAAACGCTCCTTCGCGGACAGTTTCATTCCCTATTTTTTCCGCGAATACGCGTTCTATACGGCTTTGGCAGCGCGCAAAAAATCACCCGATGTCTGAACTGACACCGGGCGATGCTGTTTTCTTCTGTTTATCTCTGTTCCGCCACATAGAGGCTGACGCGGCTCTGCACATTGGCGGCGGCCGTCTGCGCCGAGCGCTGCCCGGAGAGGACGGCGTCCGCCTCCTGCCGCAGGATCAGCAGCAGCGCTTCATCGTCCCGCGCCATCCGATCCGTGCCGTAAATGAGCGCCCGCAGGCTCTCCGCCTGGGCAGCCGTGTAGACGGGATGGAGGTAGATGTTCGGGTCCTCCCCGTAATCCCTGGCCGGGGCCGTGGATATGCTCCTGAGTGTCCGCTCCACGTTCTCCCGCAGGGGCGGCACGCCGAAAAAGAAGTCGTCCCGCCCCAGGCTCCTGGCCAGGGTGCGGACAAAGCGCCAGGCGCCCTCGGGGTGTGCGCTCCCCGCCGGGATACCGATGCGCGCGGCCCGGTCCGTTCCCTGTCCATCCGCCCGCGCCCAGCAGGCGCCCTCTTCCGGGAAGGCGGTAAAGCGGAAGCCCTCGCCGTAAAGCTGCTGTAGGGAATAGATATCCTCGCCGCAAACGTTGTCCGACAGCAGTACCAGCCCCGGCCGCTCCCGCTCCGCCTCCAGCGGCACCGTGCGTAGGAAGTTCAGCCAGGCGGCAAAGCGCCCGTCGTCAAAGCAGCAGGTCCCCGTGTCCCAGTCGATGAAGGCCGCCGTGGCCGAGCGGCAGAGCTGGTCACGCAGCGCCTCCCGGCCGCCGGGCCAGCCCAGATCCAGCGCCATCTGCTCCGGGTTGTGCGCCGCCCATTGGTTTACATAATCTATTGTCAGTGCTTCGTCCCTCTCCCCTGTTACGGCGCCCAGCAGCGCGAAGCGGCAGGTGAATTCATAGAGTCCCCCGCTGCGCTGCATGGCCTGCAGCAGCGCGGGCACAAAGTCCTCGCGGCTGATCGTCTCATCCGCGTCCAGGTACGGCAGCATATCCGTCAGCATGCGGCTGTCCAGCGCCCGCTCGGGCAGGAGCGAGGTGTCGATCAGATCCACGCCGCCCTCCGTGATGAGTTCCACCAGGAAGCGGTCGCGCTCTGCTTCCGTCTCATAGCAGACGGTTTTGAGCTCCACCCGGTAGTCCGGGTCCGTGTTGTTGAAGCGCAGGATCGCGTCCATAAGGTCGTCCGTCAGCAGCAGGCGCGGATCGCCGCGGCTGACATACTCATCTGTCCGCCAGTCGCTGCGGTCGCCGAAGAGCAGCAGCGTCAAGGGGATGCGCTCCTTCACCATCGTCGGCCGGATGCGGACGATGCGGCCGGCCGACACATAGAAGAAATCCCCTTCGCTGTTTTCCAGCACGCCCTGCAGCGGCAGATCGGAGGCCGAGAGCACGGTGTCCAGCGAGCGGAAGAGAAGCCGGGTCTCCCCGGTCGTCGGGTTTATCTCGCAGACGCCGCCCTCCATTCCGCAGAGAAGCCTGCCCCGGGCGCTCTCATATACGCCGTACACGTCGCAGGCAAAGCCCTCGCCGAGGGTCAGGGCCTCCGGGTCGAAGGGCCGCAGCACCGTACCTTCAGTCTCGCTCCAGGAACCGTACCAGCTCTGCCCGCCGGCGGTGAAGCGGTTCCCGCCGCGCAGCCCGTCGAGATCCGGCCGACCCAGCACCTGCGCCGCCCGATCCAGCATATAGGCGCCCGTGCCGTCGAACACCAGCGCCCGCTGTTCGTCCAGCGCCACCGGACCGGAAAACTCGCTGTACAGGTTGTGCCCCTCGCTGTTCTCCCCCTCTCCGCCGTAGAAGGGGATGACGGCGCTCTGTGCGTCCTTCCCCTCCGGGGAGCAGGAGAAGAGCGTCCATGTCTTTTCCCCGGCGTTCCGGTCCGTTTCACTGCTCAAAAGCCAGACGCCCTCCGCGCAGGCGGAGATCTCGCCCGCGTTTGGGAGCGCGCAGGCAAATCTTTGATAGTCCCCCGCCGCGGTGTTATAATAACCCAGGGCGGGCGTACCGTCGGCAGCATAGCCGCAGAGATAGATCCGATCGCCGCAGAAGTCCCAGTACAGCCAGCGGGAGCCGCTGAGCCAGTCCGGCAGCGGGATCTCCTCCGGCACATAGCCCGGCGCCAGGGCTGCCTGTGCCGGGGCCGGCTCTTCCCGCTGTGCCCCACAGCCCGCGAGCAGCAGCGAGAGCAGAAGAAGAAAAAGCATCATTCGTTTCATGAGAAAACCTCCTTTTGTCCTGTCGCCCTGAAAAACGCGGCGGCGAGGCAAAAGGTTACGAAAATTATTTTCTTTTTTCCTGTAACAAGCCGGCGCGGCAGGGCGTTTTTAAAACGAAAACTGCCGGAACAGGAATCGGAGGACACGCAATGGAAGAGAGACAGCTCCTGCGCAGTCTGCGCAAGGGCGACCCCGCCGCCCTCTCGCAGATCATGGACGCCTATTCGGCCTATCTCTACGCGATCATACAGAACATCATCCGCCCGCCGCTGCAGCCCGAGGACATCGAGGAGGTCCTCTCCGACGTGTTTCTGCGGCTGTGGGAAAAGGCGGCGGACGTGGAACCGGGGCATCTGCGCCCCTGGCTGGGGACTGTTGCCCGGAACCGGGCCAAGGACAAGCTGCGCGCCCTGCATCTGACGCTGCCGCTGGAGGAGGACTGCATCGAGGGCTTTGCCGACGGGCCGGAGGCGGACGCCATCCGACGTGAGGCGCAGAAAGCCGCCCGCGAGGCCGTGGAGGCCATGGGAGAGCCGGACCGGAGCATCTTCGTGCGCTATTACTACTTCTATCAGAAGACCGAGGAGATCGCCGCCGCGCTGGGTCTGCAGCCCGGGGCCGTGCGGGTCCGGCTGACGCGGGGCCGGGAAAAGCTGAAAGCCGTGCTGACGGAAAGGGGGCTTGCGGGATGAAACTGCCGATCACAGAGCTGCTGGACGATTACCGGCCGGAGAGCATCGACATGGGTAGCCCGGACGCGGAGATGACCGCACGGGTGAAAGCCCGCGTCCTCAGTCAGCTCCCGGAAAAGCCGCGGGGCCGGATCGTCTCCCTGCGCCGCAGCGTCCGGCTCGCGCTGCTGGTGGCGGCGCTGCTGCTCCTGTTCGGGACCGTGGCCTACGCCGCAGGGCTCTTTCACGGGGAACTGGGCGAAGTGCACCGCGTCGGCAACAGCAGCACGCTTTGCTTTACCGACAGCGAGGGAAACGAGATCAATTACCATGTTTACAGCCCTGCCGCCGAGACGCTGGGCATCCGCTTCACGGCGGAGAGCGCGCCGCGCCGTGCCGTCTTTCAGCCCGGCTGGCTGCCCGAGGAACCGGCCCGGGAGCAGTGGAGCGTGGAGGAGGGCTGGTACGACTACTTCATCGACGACCGGGAGTTTGAGGTGGAGCGCTACCCCGCCCCGGGCATCATCCATGTGGGCATCCCCTATCTGATCACCGTGAATTACGCGGGGATCGATGCGCTCTATTATCTGCAGGGCGAATGCACCCTCTCCAAAGAGGACAACTGGGACGGCGTCGCGGTCTATGAGATCCACTGCGCCAAGGAAATCCCGGAACGCCCGGCCGGCCATGCCGACTGGCGCACGGTCACCAGCCACGAAAACTACGTGATCCTCGTAAGCGAGACGGAGGGCTGGCTCGTCACCGTGGGCGGCTGCGACAGCATGCAGACGCTGGAGCATATCGCCCGGGAGCTGACGATCCGCACCACGGAGGAGACGGTCAGCCTCCGCGGCAGCGAGGGCAGAGCTGAATATCTGAACATCGGACGGGGATGATCCTCTCCATAGACTTGGCGGGCGCTTCCAAGCGCCCGTCTTTTGCCCGCGGATACGGCATAAAACTGTTGCGAAATGCCGGGAACTGCGGTATACTGAAATCTGGATATTATGTAAATCACTCAGCGCGGGAGGCGGCTATGAAGCGGTGCTTGCGAAAATATGGGGCGATCACACTGGTGCTCATCGTGATCGCCGGCGTGTGCCTGCTCTTCTCTCACCGCAAGAGCGGCATGTTCATCGACGAGATCTACACCTACGGCCTCTCGAACAGCCACTACGCCCCCTACCTGACCGACGCCGCGGGCGGCAGCCTCCGGGATCAGACGCTGACGCGGCAGGACTTTCTCGACTATGTGACCGTGGAGGACGACGGGCTGGATCTGGGTTCGGTGTACTATAACCAGGTGCGGGACGTGCATCCCCCGCTCTACTATTGGCTGTTTCACCTCTGCTCCCAGCTGACGCCCCATTTGTTCACCAAGTGGACCGGCCTTGCGCTGGACGGGCTCATCTATCTGCTGGCCTGCATCCTGCTTTACCGTCTTGTGCTGGTACTCTATGACAGCCGGTATAACGCCGCCGCCACAGTGGCCCTCTACGGGCTGAGCACCATCGGTCTCTCCACCATGGTGATGATCCGCATGTATGTGCTGATGACCATGCTGACGGTGCTGCTGGCCCTGCTGGTGGCGGAGCTTGTGAAAAGGCCGCGGCCCTGGCTCTATCCCGCAGTGGGTCTCACCGTCTTTCTCGGGCTGATGACCCAGTATTACTTCGTGTTCTACGCCTTTTTCCTCTGCGCGGCCTATGTGCTCTATGCGCTCTGCCGGAGGGATTTCAAGTCCCTGGGGCTTTTCGCCCTCTGCGGCTTTGCGGGCGTGGGGCTGCTGCTGCTGTGCTTTCCCGCGTGTCTGGATCAGCTCTTTGCCGAGAAGCTGGTCTCCGGCGGAAACGCGCTGGAAAACCTGCAGAATACCGCGGGCTACAGCCAGCGCTTTGAGCTGATGATCCGCCCGCTGCATCTCAAATATCTGAAAGCCGCACGCTATACGGCCATCGCGGCTGTGCTCGCCGTGCTGCTCTGCGGCCGCGGCGTCCTGCGCGCCGGGAAGGAAAAGCGCCTCGTCCTGGCACCCACGCTGATCGTGCTGCTGCCCGCGCTGCTGGTGCTGCCGCTGGTGACGGTGATCTCCCCGGTGCCGGAAAACCGCTATTTCTACAACCTGATCCCGATCCTTGTACTGTGCGTGAGTTTCCTGCTCCATCTGCTGGAGGCGGGGCTGGGCGAAGTGCCCCATGGCGAACTCTGCAAAAACGCGGCGGTGCTTGCCATCCTGGCCCTCGCCCTCTGGGAGGCGCGCACCATCCCGCCCGACTATCTCTATCCCCAGTACCGGGACTATGACGCGCAGCTCGCCCCCTACGCCGACGGCCCCTGCGTATACATGACGGACGATTACTTCGCCCCCGTGACCCAGGATCTGCTGCAGCTGCTCGCCTTTGACGACGTGTTTCTGACCGGCGATGCGGACTCCGAAGCGCTGGACGGGTATCTCGCCGGGAAAGACAGCGATTACTGTGTGGTCTATATCGACGTGAGCCCCTTCTGGTCCAGCGGCTTTGTGCCGGAGGAGATGCTCCCTGCCCTGCTTGCGAGCACGGACTATGCAAGCTTCTCTCCGCTCTATGAAAACGAACTCTCCGCCGCCTATTTACTCAGCAAATAACGAGGTATCCGCTATGTTATCTGTCATTCTCCCCTCCTACAACGAGGAACAAATGATCGCCGTCGCGGCGAAAACCGTGACCGGGATCCTGGACGAAGCCGGCATCGACCATGAGCTGCTGTTCGTGGACGACGGCTCCCGGGACAAAACCTGGGAAGAGATCCAGAAGGCCCATGAGACGAATCCCCATGTGGTCGGCCTGCACTTCAGCCGCAACTTCGGCAAGGAGGCCGCCATGTTCGCAGGACTGGAGCAGGCGAAGGGCGACTGCTGCGTCGTCATCGACTGCGACCTGCAGCACCCGCCTGAGAAGATCGTGGAGATGTACCGCCTGTGGGAGCAGGGCTACGAAGTCGTGGAGGGCATCAAGGAAGACCGGGGCGAGGAGACCGGCTTTCACAAGTTCGCCTCTCTCAGCTTCTACCGCCTGATCAGCATGGCCACAGGGCTGGACATGTCCGCCTCCTCGGACTTCAAGCTGCTGGACCGCAAGGTGGTGGACACGCTCAACAAGATGCCGGAGCGCAACGTCTTTTTCCGGGCGCTCAGCTTCTGGGTGGGCTTTAAGAAAACGGAAGTCAGCTACCGCGTGCAGGAGCGCACCGCCGGGGAGAGCAAGTGGTCCACCCGCTCGCTCATCAAGTACGCCATCAACAACATCGGCTCCTTCTCCTCCGCGCCGCTGCACCTGATCACGATCCTGGGCATCCTGATGCTCGTCACCGCGGTCATCTTCGGCGTGGTGGCCCTGGTGCAGAAGATCATGGGCACCGCCCTCGGCGGCTTTACCACGGTCATTCTGCTGCTTCTCTTTGCCAGCTCTCTTATCATGATCTCCCTAGGCATCATCGGCTACTACGTGGCCAGGATCTATGAGGAGATCAAGGGCCGGCCCCGCTACATCATCTCGAAGATCTGCGGGAGGGATGGGGAATGATCGAAAAAATCAAGGCTCTCTGCATCAAGTACAAGGAAGTGCTGCTGTATCTGATCTTCGGCGGGCTCACCACAGTGGTCAGCCTGGCCTCCTTCTGGGTATGCACCTACCCGCTGCACATCAACGTACTCATCTCCAACGTCATCAGCTGGATCTGTGCCGTCACCTTCGCCTACTTCACCAACGCCAAATGGGTCTTTGAGGCAAAACCCCAGTCACGGGGTGAAGCCCTCCGTCAGTTCGTGTCCTTCTATGCGGGGCGGCTCGCTACCCTCGGTGTGGAGGAGGCGATCCTGCTGGTGTTCGTGACGCTGCTGCACGGAAACGAAATGATCGTCAAGGTGATCGCCCAGGTGGTGGTCGTTGTCCTTAACTATGTGGTCAGCAAGCTCTTCGTCTTTAAGAAGAAATAACGCAATCCCTCTTCACGCTTCCTGTGAAGAGGGATTTTTTCGTTGTATTTCGGCGGGAGATAGGCTACAATGGGGAAAAGTGTACACAGGAGGGATTCACATGTTCAAGCCCAAATGTCTGATTGCCGGAAAAGAGCTTCCGAACGTGGAGGAGGACTATCGCGCCTCCGTCAAAGTCGAGCAGTACCGCGTGGGAAAAGAGGCCCTGTACCTGCCGGAGGGGCTCCGCTGGAACTATCTGCCGCTCTCGGCGATCCGGAGCGCGGCCGATTCCCACCGCGTCATCAGCGCGGGGCACTGCGTCACCGTCCGTGAGCAGCGGCCCGCCCTGGAGCTGGAGACCGCCATCGGCCCCATGACGCTGAATCTGGAGAAGGCCGGCAGCCTGCCGAAGCTGCTGCAGCTGCTGGGAAAAGCATAAAGGAGTTTCTATGGACACCATTCTCGATTACATCCGCTGGCGCGGGGACATTCCCCTCGCCTTCGACGGCCTGCGGGAGGCGGACGCCCTCGTCCTGTCCCTGCTGTCCTACTACGATCTGAAGCCCATGTGGGAGGGGCGGGAGGAGCCGCTCTACCTGCGTGACTGTCAGAAGCTCATCGACGAGGGAACGCTGCGCGTGCTCATCGTCGGAAAGAACATGGGCTATGAGGACATTTTCGCCGCGGCCGTGGCCTCCCGCCGCTTCGGCGATCTGCGCATCAGCGACTATGTGGATTTGATCCGCGATGAGCCGCCCATGCAGTTTGCGGCCCTCTGCCTTCACGATGAGAGCGGTATCTCCTTCCTCGCCTACCGCGGGACGGACAGCTCCCTCGCCGGCTGGGAGGAGGACTTTCTCATCGGCGTCACGCGCACCGAGGCCCAGGAGCTGGCGCTGCGCTATGCCGACGAGCATCTGAAAACCGGCCGCCGCTGGTACATGGGCGGCCACTCCAAGGGCGGCAACCTGGCGCTCTACACCGCCTGCTCCCTGCAGGAGGACGTGCTGGCCCGGCTGGAGCGGATCTTCATCCTGGACGGCCCCGGCCTCTGCCCCGAGGTCATGGATGTCAGCGGCATGGCGCGCATCGACAGCCGCTGCACCCGCATCATCCCCCGCTTTTCCGTGGTGGGCAAGCTCTTCGACCCGCAGGTGACGGATCTGCGCATCGTGCGCTCTACGGCCTCCGGCATGAGCCAGCACAGTCTCGCCACCTGGGGCATCGATCACGGAGAGCTGGATCTCTGCGAGGAGAATGATCCCCGCAGTTTGTGGATCAACGCCACGGTGGACGACTGGATCGGCGACATGAGCCAGGCGGACCGGGTCCAGTTTATCCATGATATGTTCGCCGCTCTCGAGGCCAATGGTGCGCGCACTCTGGAAGAGCTGGACGACGCCGGCGCCACCGGCTTTGAAACCATGCTGCGGCGCTTCCGCTCCTCCAGCGACAGCACCAAGAAGATCATCGGCAATCTCCCCCGCCAGGCCGTCAACCAGGCGATCAGCAAGGCCACCCAGGCCGTCGGCGCCGCGGCGCAGCTGGCGGGCATCAAGCTGGGGATCGGCGCGGAGGAAGCCCCAGCTGAAGAAGCTAAGACGACTGAATAAAGTACATAACAAATATGAAAGCTGAGAAGAACATGCTTCTCAGCTTTCTTTTTGTTTTCCGGGAAAGCCCGGTCAGCTCATCTTCTGTTACGGCTCTTCGACCGGCTGCTCCTTCGCCTTGCGGCTGCGGAACATCAGCTGGGCAAAGAGGATCCCGAACACGGCCAGCAGCACGGCGGCCACCGGCAGCAGCGCGTTCATGCCGGCGCAGCGGCTGTTCCAGTACACCAGGCTCAGCAGCGCCGCCAGGGCGCCCACCGCAGCCAGCAGTGCGGGGGCAAAGGCCGTGTGCAGCACGGCCAGCAGCAGTACCGCGAGCAACGCCAGCGCGGCGGCCAGCATCAGGTTCAGCGCCACACGGCGGGAGACGGCGGCCTGCTCCCCGGCGTTCTCAGCATTCTGCCGGAACACCTGCTCGGCCGCGTTGATCACCTCCGCGGTGGAGGCGGTGCGGCCCGCAAGGGCCTTCACCTGCTCGTTCTCCATCAGGAGCTGCACGCCCTCGGAGAGGCGCTCCTCCTCGGAGCTGTAATCATCCAGCGCGTTCAGGCTCTCCTGGAGCTTATCCCGGTTCTCTTCCAGGGTCTCGCGGCCGGAAGTGATCTCCTTCTCCGCATCGGCCAGCTTTTCCTCGCCTTCCTTCAGCTGTTCCCCAGCCTCGGCGAGCTGCTCGTCACCCTCCTGGATCTGCACCGCGCCGGCGCCGAGCTTGGCATAACCGGCGTCCAGCTGAGCCTTGGCATCGTCAAGCTGCTGCTTGGCGGCGGCCAGCTGCGGCTCGGCCTCTGCCAGCTGGGCATAGCCCGCGTCCAGCTCCGCCTTGCCCTCGGCCAGCCTTTTCTCGCCCGCAGCCAGCTGCTGTTTGGCGTCTTCCAACTGGGCATAGCCCGCGTCCAGCTCCGCCTTGCCGTCAGCCAGCTGCTGCTCGGCGGCGGCCAGCTCCGCATAGCCCTTGTCCAGCTCCGCCTTGCCGGCGGCCAGTTCCTGCTCGGCGGCGGCCAGCTGCCCCGCGGCCACATCCAGCTGCGCCTGGGCATTCTGGTATTCCGCGAGCAGGCCGCTGATGCTGTAGCCGCCCAGCTGGGTCTCAAAGGCCAGCTGCGCCGCGGCCAGTGTGCTTCCCAGCACCACCGCGGATACGAGATCGCCGCTGGCGACTGCCTCGTCATAGCGGGCCTGGGCGTCCAGATACTCGTTGTAGAGCGGCATGACCGTATTGTACAGGCCGGACACGGAGTCCAGCGCTGCCTTTGCCTGATCATACTGGGCTTTGCCTTCGTTGTACTGGGCAAGACCGGCGTCATAAGCCGCCTGACCCTGGGCCAGCTGCTGCTGGCCCGCGTCATGGGCGGCGAGCCCCGCATCGTAGGCGGCCTGCCCTTCCGCCAGCCTCTTCTCACCGGCGGCGTAATCCGCCTTGCCCTGGTTATACTCGGCAAGGCCCTTGTCATAGGCGGCCTGGCCGTCTTCCAGCTTCTTCTTGCCGGCCTGGTACTCGGCCAGGGCGGCCTTATACTGCGCAAGGCCCTCGTCATACTGGGCCTGACCGGCGGCCAGTTTGGCGGCGCCCGCTTTGTACTGCTCCTTCGCGTCGGCGAGCTGGGCGGCGCCTTCATCGTACTTGGCCTTACCGGCCTCGTACTCCTCCAGGCCGGCCAGGTACTGGGCCTCGCCCTCTTCCAGGTACTGGGTACCGACTTCGTCGGTCACCAGCTGCTCGGCAAACTGATACTTGAGCGCGGCGTACATGGTGCTCTCCGCACCCAGCTTCTCGGACAGCTCCTTGAGTTCTGCCGTCCGGGCGAGCAGGGCTTCGCTCTGCTCCTTCTCCTGCTTCGAATGCACGCGGCCGCTGCGGAGAATACCGGGCGCGACGATCAGGGCGAACAGGGCCGCGGCAGCCAGCAGGCCGGCCGCGAAGCGGCGCTGATTTTTCTTCAGGAAGCGCAGCAGGCGCAGGTTTTCGGTGTGGATCGTGGTCACGGCCACGAACTTGTCGCCCAGCAGCAGGAGCTGCGGCAGGGCAAAGAGGATCAGCACGATGGAAATGCTGGTGCCGGTGCCCACATAGTAGCCCATGCCCGCGATGATGCACTGGGAGACCTGGAAGCCGATCAGCAGACCGGCGCAGACCATCATCAGACCCGAGGTGATCACCGTCGGGAAGGCCAGGTTCAGCGTGGTGATGATGGCGTCCTTCGGCTCCATCGTCTCGCGGAACTCCCGGTATCTTGTGGAGACCACGATGGCGTAGTCGATGTTGGCGCCCATCTGGATGGCGCTGACGATCAGAATGCACAGGAAGAACACCGGGTTTCCCTGCAGCGTCGCAACGGCAAAGTTCATCCAGATACTGCCCTGGATCACCAGGATCAGCAGAAGCGGCATACCGAAGGATTTAAAGGTGAAGAACAGGATCAGCATCACGAGGCCCAGACTCATCAGGCCCACCACCCGGTTATCCGTGGCGAAGGCGTCCTTGAAGTCCTTGGCGCTGACAGAGTCGCCCGTCAGGCACACGTCCTCGGGGTAATACTTCGAGGCGAGCACATGGATGCGCTCGAGAAAATCAAAGGTCTCGTCCGACTGGACGGGCAGGTTCAGATCCAGCACCAGGCGGCTGTAATTCTTGCCCTGCAGTTGGGTCGCCGCCATGCTGAGCTGTCCGTAGAGCTCGTCGATCATGGCGCGCTGCTCATTCTCCAGCTCCACGTCGCCCGCTTCCACGCGATCATGCAGGAACAGGAACAGGTCCAGCATCGGGGCCTTATAGTTCTGCAGGTCGCCAGTGGCGGCGCGGTGGTCGCCCTTTTCCGCGGCGTAGTAGGCAAAGAGCGCCTGCGCCGTGGCATCGTCCACATTCGCGACGGCGGAGAATTCCGCCGGGCTGATCTCATCGCCCAGGCTGCGGCCGTTCATGACCTCCACGCCGGCAAGACCGCTGGCGCTCTTGACCTCGGGGCAGTCCCCCAGATCCTCCAGCAGCGCCTTTTCGGAGGCGTAGTCCCCCGTGGGGACCAGCACGGCCACCAGGTTGCTGCCGCCGAAGGCTTCTTCGATCTCGGCCTTGGAGGCCTCATACTCCGTCTGCCGGAAAGCGGGGACAATATCCACGCAGTAGGCGTAGTTGCAGTGGCCGTAGATCACATAGGCCCCGATCACCAGCGCGACGAAGAAGATGGGCAGCACATAGCGCGTGGCATAGGCAAACCTGCCCACGAAGGAGATCTTCGGGACAAAGCGACTGTGCTTCGTCTTGTCCATCGCCTTGCCGAAGAGCATCAGCATGGCGGGCATGAACAGGAACACCGTCAGTAGGCTGCAGATGATGGCCTTGATCAGGTTGAGACCCATGTCCGCGCCCAGGCGGAATTTCATGAAGGTCATGGCCGTGAGACCGGCGATCGTGGTTAGGCTGCTGGCAGAGATTTCGGGAATGGAGGCGGCGAGGGCCTTGACGACCGCGTCGCGGATCTCCAGCGTCTCGTGCTCTTCCTTATAGCGGTTGCAGAAGATGATGGCGTAGTCCACGCTCAGCGCCAGCTGCAGCACGATGGCCACAGAGTTGGAGACGAAGGAGATCGTCCCCATGAGGAAGGTGCTTCCCAGATTGATGATGGCCGCAACCATGAAGGTCAGGATCATCACCGGGATCTCGGCGTAGGTGCTGGAGGTAAACAGCAGCACCGCCAACACCACGATGACCACGAAAATCAGAACCGTTGCCATCTGCTCGGCAACCAGATCAGCCAGGCTGAAGCCCACCTCGGAGTGGATCGTGACATCCCGGTCGGCCAGCAGCGCCTTCACGTCGGCCAGCGCCTTCTCGCTCTTTTCCGAGGCCGTCACGTCCCCGAAGGTCACGTCATAGAGGGCGTAGCCGTCCCGGTAGTGGTTCTCGGTCTCGTCATAGGTCACGAGCACCACATTCTCCACGGACCGGATCTGATCGGCAATTTCCGCCGCCTCCTCCCGGGAGACGCGCTTGACCATCACCTGGGCCGTGCCGAAAGTGTTGAACTCGTCCTCCATGATGGTGAGGCCGCGCCGTGCCTCCGCCTCTTCGGCCAGGTAGAAGGTAATGTCCTCCTCCACCTGGATCCAGCGCACGGAGAAGAAGGAAAAGGCGATCATCGCCGCAAACAGCAGCACAAAGATCCAGCGGTATTTCACGATCGCTGCTGCGGCGCGTGTCATAAAGGTTTCGCTTTTCATGAGATCATTCTTTCTAAACTAATGTTTAAACGCCGCACTCAGATGCTCTGGTCGATCAGATCACCCAGGCGCTTGTCAGGCTCCTTCGCGGCAGCCTCCAGGAACTTCAGCATGAAGTCATGGAAATGGTACAGGCTCTCCGGCTTGGTGTAGCCCAGGGCGTAGGAGTAATCTGCGTACAGGTCGCCGCTGGTATCCTGCGGCTCGATGAGCAGGTAGAGCGGAATGGGCACAAAGCCGCTGGAGAGCAGGCGGGCGCGGAACTGCAGCTCGCTCTTGCTCATGTCGAAATAGGGCTGATAGGTCAGCCACACGGATTCGTAGGTGCAGCCGGGCTCGGTATCGAAGCGGGAGTAGATCTCCGGCTTCATCTTCTCATAGTTGAACCAGGCATGACGATAGATCTCGTTTTCCCGGTCGGCCAGCTTCCGCACCGCCTCGGCGAAGGGCAGATCTTCCGAGAGCGTCATGCGCACGGGATTGGCCCGGGCAATGCTCATGCCGCTCTGCCGCTGGACCTTGGTGGAGCGAAGGGCCATGGGAGACAGGACCGAAACGTCCTCCGTGCCGCTGACGCGGCCCAGGAAGGAGCGCAGGGCCATCATGTAATAGACCTGGGGAGAGACCTTCTGCACCGCGGCCGCGTCGTCCACCTTCTTTACAAACTCGGCGGGGATGCGGATGGTCAGGATATCGTTATAGAGCTGCTCAAAATTCTGGGCCCGTCCGTAGCGCTTGCCCTCCACGAACTCGGGGCTGCCGAGGCCGTTGACGGAGGTAAAGCTGGGCTCGGTCTCATACTGGGAGAGCCACCAGGCCGCATTCTTCTCTGCGCGGGCGGAGGAGAAGTAGCTCCGCTCCTCTTCCAGCAGCTTCCAGGGCTCCATGCCGGGGGCGGGCAGTTCCTCGCCGCGGCTGAGCGCGGTGTAGACTCTGTCCAGATACTGGATGGTGTACATCATGGCGTAGGCGTCCATGATGAAATGGTGCACGACAAAGTGGAGCACATGCTTGCCGCCGGGCATGCGGATCAGGCGGAAGCGATAGAGCTGCGTTTCCCGCTGATTGTTGGGGAAAGGCTCCTGCCGCCACTGGAGGATCAGCTTTTCCAGCTCTTCCTCGCCGCTTTCGCTCAGGTCATAGACGCTGACGGGATCCGGCTCCCCCTCGCGGAGATACTGCACCACGGTCTCCTCGTCCTGCTGGTGCAGCTGCACGCGGCAGTAGGGCAGGCGCTCGTCCGTAATGCGGATTGCCTTCAGCAGCCGCTCCTCGTCGATATCGCTGACAAAGTCGATGCGGGTCAGAAGGTAGAGGATGTTCGGCGCGGGGAACACGCTTGCGAGCAGGACAAGGCCTTCCTGCTCGTCCGAAAGCGGGTAATACTTTCTTTCTTCCATCGTCAACCTCCGCCGCTCAGACCTTGGTCTTCAGATAGGCTTCCAGATCGCCCAGCGTGAAGATGCCGTGCAGATCGCTCGTCTCGATCTCGATGTCGAACTCGTCTTCCACATCGCCGATCATGGTCATAATGTCCAGAGAGGTCATGGCCAGGTCGTCCACAAACTTGGTATCGGCGGTCAGGCCGCCTTCGGGCTCATCCACGTAGTTGAGCAGGATCTCACAGATTTTTTCGTACATTGTCGTTTTCTCCTCTTTTTTTCGATTATTTGTTTGCTGCCGATTTTGTCAGCAGATAGCGCTTGATTTTCATCGTGGTGGTCTTTTCAAAGGGAATGTCGCGGATCTTGATTTTCTTGACGTTCTTGCTGGCGGGCATTTTACAGTTGAAGGCCTTCACGTCTGCGTCCAGGCGCTCCCTGGCGTCGGGGAACTGCTCCTCGTCCAGATAAAACTCCGCCGTGATGTCCTTGTCTTCCTCGTAGACCGCGACTTCCTTCACGTACTCGATGCGGCCCAGCTTCTGTTCCAGCTCCTCGGGCGAGACGTTCTTGCCGTTTGCGAGGATGATCAGGTTCTTTTTGCGCCCGGTTATGTACAGGAAGCCGTCTTTGTCCATGCGGCCGTAGTCGCCGGTCTTGAACCACTCGCCGTCAAAGGCCTCCGCCGTGGCTTCCGGATCCTTATAATAGCCCTTCATCACGTTGCTGCCGGAGACGTAGATCTCGCCGATGCCGTTTTCGTCCGGATCATGGATCTTCACTTTGTTGCAGGGCAGGGGCTTGCCCACGCTGCCGAAACGGAAGTCGTGGTTGCGGTTCACAGCCACCACCGGCGAGCATTCGGTGATGCCGTAGCCGTTGATGACGTTGATGCCCAGATCGTAGAGCCCTCGCTGCAGCTTGTCGTCCAGCGCCGCGCCGCCGCAGATGATGGTCTCCAGCCTGCCGCCGAAGCTCTCATGGATCTGCTTGAACAGGCGCTTGCGCGCATCGATGCCGAGGCCCATCAGCATGTGGCTGAGCGTCAGCATGTTCTTCAGCTTCTGCTCCCGGCCCTGCTTGCGGGCGTTGTTCCAGATGCCGTTATAGAGCATCTCCACCATCAGGGGGACGGCAGAAATGTTCTGGGGCTTGTTGCGGTTCAGGTCCTTCACGATGCGCTTCATGTTGCCGCTGATGTGCGCGTCCACCGAGTAGAGGAAGGCCGCGAACATGGCGGAGGCCCAGGAAAAGGTGTGGTTCATGGGCAGGAAGATCTGGGTGTTGCGGGCGGTGACGCACTTGCAGGTGGCCACCACGTCGCTGGCCAGATTGCCATGCGAGAGCATGACGCCCTTGCTTTTGCCGGAAGTGCCGGAGGTGTATACGATGCAGGCGATAGTGTCCGGATCCACCGGCGCGCGGTCAAAGAGCGTGCTGCCGGACTCCAGAAGCTTGCGCCCCATCGCCAGATACTCCGAATAGTCCGTCAGCGGGAAATAGCGCATCTCGGGGAAAGAGCCGCCCAGGCTCTGGAAGTAGGCGATCTGTTCCCGGTACTTCCCGGAGTAGAAGATCGCCTCGCAGCCGCAGTGCTCGATAAGCTCCGCCAGATCCTCGGCCGAGAGCTCCTTGTCCAGCGGGACGGCCACGTTGCCGCTGTTGGTGATGGAAAAATAACTCAGGCACCACTCGGTGGAGTTTTCGCCCAGCAGGGCGATATGGCTGCCCTGAAAGCCCAGCTCCTGCAGATAGGTGCCGACCGCCCGGATATTCTCGGCGGCCTGGATAAAGGTCATCGGCTCGTCATTCTGCCGGCCGGTGTAAAGAATCGTATTGTCCGCTCCGTTTTCCCTGCCGTATTCGATCAGATCGCGCAGCGTCGCGACCTCTGCGATGTCATAGTAGGGATAGGGTCCGTTTCTCATCCCAGGCTTCCTCCGCGTATATGTATATTTTTTTCCAGAATTATAATCATACAGACTCCAGTTTATTTTACGCGGTTCAGCTGTCAATGGCAATTCTTTTTTTCTCCTATTATTTCATTTCTACATTTTGACAACACGGCATCATCATTCCCTGCCTCCCTTTGGCAAATGATACAAACAGAAAAAAGCCTCCGAAACGGAGGCTTTTTCCGGGAAAACGGCGCTTATTTCTTTGCCTTGAGCTCCTCGATTTTGCCGAGAATCATCTTCTCATTGTACAGCAGGAAGAGGCAGGCGCCGATCAGGCAGGTGACGAAAGCCACGACGGCCGTGGTGCGGTACTGGGCGGGAGCGACGTACTTCTCGCCGTTTTCCAGCACCGTGGCCACCGTGATGGAGGTGAAGACCACCATGGCGATGGCCTGGCCCATCTTGAAGGCGAAGGTGCGGGCGGCGAAGAACATGCCGCTGCGGTCCTCGCCGGTCTCCAGACGGCTCAGCTCCGCCACGTCGGCCACGCAGGCCTGGGGCAGGATGCCCAGGATGGCCTGGGGCACCGCGGCGCAAACGGCCACGAGGAAGCCCCAGACGAGGCCCTTGCCGCAGATGGAGGTGATCAGGAACACGAAGGCGTAGGCGAAGAAGCCGACGACGATGAGCTTTTTCTTACCGAGCTTCGGAGCCAGCTTGTTCACCACCGGGTAGAGCAGCACGCTCACCAGGGTCATCAGGGCGGTCAGCGGGAAGGTCCAGGTATCCTCGATCTCCATGAGCTTGGTCTCATAGAAGGCAAGGCCGGTCTGGAACAGGGTCAGGGCGAAGAAATAGATCACGTCCGCGTACACGAAGCGGCGGAACTGCCCGTTCTTGAAGGTCTTGAGCAGGGAGGAAAAGGCCGGGGTCTCGCTGGGCTGGGAGTCGATATATTCCCGCTCCTTGATGTAGAGGGAGGGGATCAGCATGGCGATGCAGGCCACAGTGGCCATCACGGCCACGGCCAGGCGAATGGAGCCTGCCTGCCCGGCAAAGCCGAAGAGCCCCGCCACGTTCGGCAGCATGAAGGAGATACTGGTGCCGGCGATGAAGGTGAAGGAGATGTAGGTGGAGACGTTGATGCGGTGCTCCTGGGTATCGCCCAGCTCCGCAATCAGGGCGTTATAGGGCGTGCAGAAGATCGTCATGAACAGGTAGAAGCACATGAGGATCACGAAGAGCAGCACGTCGTTCACGGCGACGCTGCCCGTCTGCGGCGCCACAAAGAGGGCGATCGTAATCAGGGCAAAGGGAATGGCGATCGCGCGCATGAAGGGGATGCGGCGGCCGTCCTTGTTCCGGCTCCGGTCGGACCAGCCGGCGATCAGAGGATCCGTGACCGCGTCAAAAATGCGGCCCACGGCCATCACGAGGCCGAAGAGCGTGAGTTTGAAGACGATGGGGCTCTGGGTGACCATGGAGGCAAAGATGCCAGTGTTGGGGTTGTTGGCGTCGGGCGTGCCGGTGTAGTAGTAGACCATCCAGTTGGTCACGATGCCGGACAGCAGGCTCCAGCCGAACTGCCCGATGGCGAAGATCCAGAGCAGCTTGTTGGTGATCGGTTTTTTCATTCTTCTCTTTCCTTCCTTGTAAAATTGTACCGGGTACAATCAGGGAAAGTTTAACCGAGTTTGTGCAGAATGTCAAGGGCGGTCGAAGCACTGTTTTCCCGGTTGACAATCACTGGAAAGTTCACTATGATAAGCTTTGCTGTGAATCCGCAAAAATATTTTGGAGGCAGTTATGAAAAAGTTTCTCACCAGTCTTCCCTTCCGTCTGATCGTGGCCCTGCTGATCGGCATCGGCCTGGGTCAGCTCTTCGGCGAGGGCGCGATGAAGGTCGTCGTCTCGCTGCAGTACATCATGGGCCAGCTCATCATGTTCTGCGTGCCGCTGATCGTCATCGGCTTCATCGCCCCGTCCATCACCCGCATGGGCAACAACGCGTCCCGCATGCTGACGGTGGCCGTCATCATCGCCTATTTAAGCTCCATCTGCGCCGCCTTCATGAGCACCGCCGTGGGCTACGGCCTGATCCCCCACCTCTCCATCGTCACCGACGTGGCCGACAGCCGGGAGCTGCCCGCAGTCGTCTTTCAGCTGAACATCCCGCAGATCATGTCCGTCATGAGCGCGCTGGCCTTCTCCCTGCTGGTGGGGCTTGCCGCCGTGTGGACCAAGAGCAAGCTGACCTGCGACCTGCTGGAGGAGTTCCAGAACATTGTTTTGAAGATCGTGGAGCGGGTAATGATCCCCGTTCTCCCCTTCTACATCTGCGCCACCTTCTGCAACCTGAGCTATGAGGGCATGATCACCCACCAGCTGCCCGCTTTCGTGCAGATCGTCCTGATCGTGATGCTGGGCCACTACATCTGGCTGGCGGTCCTGTACCTGATCGCAGGCGCCTACGCCAAGAAGAGCCCCTGGGAAGTGCTGCGGCACTACGGCCCGGCCTACCTGACCGCTGTGGGCACCATGTCCAGCGCCGCGACGCTGTCCGTCGCCCTGGACGGCGCACGCAAGAGCAAGGTGCTGCGCCGGGATATGGTGGACTTCGGCATCCCCCTCTTCGCGAACATCCACCTCTGTGGCTCGGTGCTGACCGAGGTCTTCTTCTGCATGACCATCTCCCGCATCCTCTACGGCAAGCTCCCCAGCGTCGGCACGATGATCCTCTTCTGCCTGCTGCTGGGCGTCTTCGCCATCGGCGCCCCCGGCGTGCCGGGCGGCACGGTCATGGCCTCCCTGGGCCTCATCACCGGCGTGCTGGGCTTTGACAGCACCGGCACCGCCCTGATGCTCGCCATCTTCGCCCTGCAGGACAGCTTTGGCACCGCCTGCAACATCACCGGCGACGGCGCACTGACGCTCTTCCTCACCGGTTATGCCGAGAAGCACAACATCAGGGAAGCCCAGAACAAAGCCCCGGTCAAAAAGTCCACAAAAGAAGCGCTTTGAGCATGTTAACAGAACATTTTACAGATATTGGGTCCTCTCCCCTGAGAGGGCCCAATATTTTGTATTCTTGAAGCTTTTTCGACAGGCTTCGTCGCTTTACACATTTTTCGACAGTTGCCCTGCATCAAAAAATATGAAAAGTTCACAAAAAGTTCTTGACTTTCCTCTTGCATAGTGGTATAAAGGATACAGGAGATGGGCGGCACCCATCGGTGTAATCGGCACCTTAACCCGGAATAGCAAGCCCAATTCACTTGCGGGCCGGCCGGAGGCATAGTATCCGGAATGTTGTACGGGCAACGCGTCATTCACGTAGTGTTGGCAACTAACCGATTTGAGAAAACAGGCCGTATTCCGGTATTCGGAAAACGGCCTGCTTTTTCTTTTACGCAGCCGTGCATGCAATTGTCTTCGGCATCTTCCGGGTGATTTCCGCCCTGTCTTCGCCGATCTTTTTTGAAATACACAAAGTATTCCTGCGAAAGATCTGCCTCGTCAGAACGCAAATTTCCTCGGAATCTGCTCTTGCCATTGCATATGCGGCTGCTTATCCGACTCTTCAACAACAGCAAGTTATGTTTGTAGGGGCCGACGCCCCCGGCGGCCCTGTTCAAATGAGCACCTGCTTATGTCCGCATTCCCCTCTTGTTGATTTCTTCTCTTTTTGTTACAATATCCACAGAACACACAAGGAGGAATCGCCATGTACAAAGTTGCCGTGATCCTGGCCGAGGGCTTTGAAGAGGTGGAGGCCATCGCGCCGGTGGATCTGCTGCGCCGGGCGAAGATCGACTGCGTGACCGTCTCCCTCGCCGGGGAAAAGCTGGTCCCCAGCAGCCGCCATATCCCCGTGCTTGCAGACAGGAGCTGGGAGGAAGTCGATTTCGACGAATACGACGGCGTGGTGCTGCCCGGCGGCCTCGCGGGAACCGAGTGCCTGCTGGCGGATGACCGCGTGGCGGCGCTGCTGCGGCAGTTTCACGAAGCCGGCAAGCTCACCGCTGCGATCTGCGCCGCGCCCACGGTGTTGGCGAAGACGGGACTCCTCGCGGGAAAGCGGGCCATCTGCTATCCCGGGCTGGAGGAGAAACTGGAGGGCGCCCTCGTCACCTGCGAAGAGGTGGTGCAGGACGGCACGGTGATCACCAGCCGCGGCATGGGTACTTCCGTCCCCTTCGGCCTGGCGCTGGTGGAATATTTCCTGGGAAGTGAGACAGCTGAGGCTCTTGCCTCCAAAATCGTATACAGAAGATAAGGAGAAGCATATGAAAGTTTTGATGCTCAACGGCAGCCCCCACCTCCGGGGCAACACCGCCCTCGCCCTCAGCGAGATGGAGAAGATCTTCGCGGAAAACGGGATCGAGAGTGAGATCATCCAGGTCGGCTCCAAGTCTGTCCGCGGCTGCATGGCCTGCGGATACTGTCAGGAACACGGCAGGTGCGTGATCAACGATCTGGTAAACGAAGTCGCCGACAAGTTCCGGGAGGCGGACGGGCTGGTGGTGGCCTCCCCCGTCTACTACGCCTCGGCCAACGGCACGCTGGTCTCGCTGCTGGACCGCCTGTTTTTCAGCCGCAGCTATGAGACGCGCATGAAGGTCGGCGCGTCGGTGGCGGTCTGCCGCCGCGGCGGCGCTTCTGCGACCTTCGATGAACTCAACAAGTATTTCACCATCTCCAACATGCCCGTGGTCTCCAGCCAGTACTGGAACAGTGTGCACGGTCTCGCACCCGGGGAAGCCGCGCAGGACGGCGAGGGTCTGCAGACCGTGCGGGTCCTGGCCCGGAACATGAGCTTTCTCATCAAGGCCATCGCCCTCGGGAAAGAGCAGATCGGCCTCCCCGAACAGGAGGAGCATATCTTTACCAATTTCATCCGCTGATCCGCCATCTATCCTCTATAGGTCTATACAGCAGCGTGCTGCTGTATAGACCTTTTTCTGTTTTCAAAAAAGCCTGATCCCGAGAATGAAAAAGATTTGACAATCCCCTTCTCACCATATAAAATGACAGCGATTGTGCCGCCTGTCGGCACGAAGAGGAGAGAAACACACCACACCGCAAGAGAGAGGAAAGCGATTTGAAAGACTTAAAGCATCTGATTTTCTTTGAGGATCTGCTGCAGAACGCCGACAATGCGCTGATCCGTCAGGCGCAGAGCGAGGGCAAGGTCTGCGTGGCCTACGTCTGCGAGAACACCCCCGAACCCCTGCTGAATCTGCCCGGCGCCTTCTCCGCCCGTCTGCGCGCCCCGCGCACCGGCTCCATGGAGATGGCCACCTACTACATGACCAGTTTTCTCTGCGAGTACACCCGCGCCCTGCTGGAGCGCGCCATGGAGGGCGGCTTCAACTTCGCCGACGCCATCATCACGCCTGACGGCTGCTCGATGATGAACCGCTGTGTGGAGAATATGGAGCTCCTGAAGACCCTGGGCAAGGACAAGGAGCACTTCTTCTACGAGTACATGGAGATCCCCATGAAGGCCGACGACAACGGTCTGGAGCTCTATGTGCTGCAGTGCAGAAACCACATCCTCAAGCCGCTGCACGAGCACTATGGCATCGACGTGTCCGACGAGGCCATCCGCGCCGCCGTGAAGGAGCACAACCGGGTCTGCGAGCTCATTCGCGCCATCGGTGAGTTCCGCAAGGGCCCCCAGCCCCGCATCACCGGCTATGAGTATGCGGTGCTCACACTCTGCAGCTACGTCTGTCCCAAGTATCTGATCCTCGACAAGCTGGAGGAGACGCTGGAGGAGCTCAAGACCCGTGAGCCGGACGCAAAGAGCGCCTACCGCGCCCGCGTGCTGGTGGTCGGTTCCGAGATCGACGACACCGACTTTATCAAGCTGGTGGAGGACTCCGGCGCCTATGTCTGCGCCGACCGCTACTGCTACGGTTCCCTGCCCGGCCGCGATCCCATCGTGCTGAACGACGAGGAGGACGCACTGACGCAGATCTGCCGCATCTACATGAACCGCGGCCAGTGCCCGCGCTACATGAACACCGACAAGATGAACGCCCGCCGCGCATACGTAGATATGCTTGCCAGGGAGTACGAGGCCGACGGCATCATCTACGAGCAGATGAAGTTCTGCGATCCCTGGGCCTATGAGAAGATGCTGGGTTCGCACATCCTGCGCGAGGATTACGGCTACCCCGTGCTGGCCGTCGACCGGCCCTACGCCATTGCCTCCTCCGGCCAGATGCGCACCCGCGTGCAGGCCTTTGTGGAGAGCGTGGAGATCAAGAAGATTCAGGGAGGTGCCCGCCATGACTAACAAGATCCTCGGCGATATCCACTACGGTGATCTCTACAAGGACGGCGCCGTCGTCCGCAAGCGCCGCGAGTGGCGCGGTCTGGTCGATACCCTCTACGATTACTCCCGCTGGCTGGGGATCATGGTGATCCTGGCCAAGTTCATCGTTAAGCCCCGCAACATCAAGGCCATGTTCCGCTATCGCTGGATGGCAAACTACCTGGCCGTCCCCATGATGGTGGACCGCCACACCCAGGGCCTGCGCGGCGAGTATCTGCGCATGTGCCACACCGAGCAGGATCTGATCATCGACGACGTGGCAAAGCTGCTGGATAACCTCTTCCGCGGTGACCGCCGCATCGGCAACGACACCGAATTCTCCAGGAAGGTCGTGCTGGTGGACGAAAACGAGATGACCGCCGTGATGATGGGCTTCCCC
>CAMOXI010000015.1 GCA_946628965.1 uncultured Clostridia bacterium
GAAGTTCTCATTTTTGATGCTCAAGGTGTCGACACTTTGTCGACACCTTGAAGCCCGCCGTCAACAGACGGCGGGCTTTTCTGCTCTTACAAGTCTTTGATCTCGCAGATGATGCCGCCGTTGTCGAAGACGGTCACCACCGCCCAGGTGGGTTTGCGGCCCTTGCCGGACGTGCCCGGATTCAACACCTGCACCCCGCCGCACTCCTGATAGTCCGGCTCGTGGGTGTGGCCGTACATGGCGATCTGGCAGCCGGCCTCCTGGGCGGCATAGACCAGGCGGTCCACGCCATAGTTCACGTCATAGGCATGGCCGTGGGTAATGAAGGCTTTCACCGGCCCCAGCTGCACCACGTCCCGCAGCGGAGCGGAGGACGCAAAGTCGCAGTTGCCGCAGACATTGTACAGCGGGATCTCCGGAAACTCCCGGCGGAGGATCTCGGTGTCCCGATCGTGGTCGCCCAGATGGATGATGCAGTCGGGCCGGGAGCGGCGCACAGCCTCCACCATCAGGGCGGTATTGCTGTGGGTGTCAGAAAAAACGGCAGCTTTCATGGGTATTCTCCATAAGTAAACGCTGATTCGGTATCTTTTTTTGTCCGCCGCGCATAGAATGGGGCGAAGAAAAGGGGGGCGGAACATGCAGGATTGGGGATCGCTGAACAAAGAGCTGGAGCGCAGCGGAAGGGCGGACGAACTGAAAAAACTGTCCGCGTCCGAAGATGCGCGCCGTCTGGCCGGGCAGCTGGATGCGGACGCCGTCCGCCGCGCGGCGCAGCGCGGCGATACAGAGGCGCTGAAAAGCCTGCTGGGCGGCGCGCTCGCCACCGAGGAGGGCAAACGCCTGGCCCGGCAGCTCAAGCAGCTGCTGGAAGGCTGAGCCATGGACAACTGGGAAGAGCAGCTCGGCAGCATCCTCGGCGACCCGCAGCAGATGGGAAGGATCGCCGACCTCGCCCGCACACTGATGGGCGGCGGCGATCCTTCCGCCGCGCCTGCGCCGCCGACGCCGGATCTGGGAAAGCTCAGCGCCCTGCTGAACGGCCCGGCGGAAGGCGGGCGGGATCCCCGCGCCCTGCTGGAGGCCATGAAGCCCTGGCTCTCGGAAAAGCGGCGGGCGAAGCTCGATCGTGCTGTGAAGCTCGCCCGAATGGCAAAGCTTGCCGGGATCGCCCTGGGCGAGGGGGAAGGGCAGGATGTATAAGCGCTATCAGGGCAACAGCGGGCGGATGGAATGGGTGGAGGAGCACGCCGCGCCGCAGCCGTTTCCGATGCCGCCTCCCCCGCCGCCCTTCCCTCCTCCGCCGGAGCGGCCGGGCTTTCTCTCGAATCTGCTGGGCCGTTTTCTGCCCGGGCTGCAGGAAGGGCTGGAGACTGAGGATCTGCTTCTGCTGCTGATCCTCTATCTCCTGTATCGGGAGAGCGGCGACACGGAGCTTCTCATTCTCCTCGGTGCCATGCTGCTATTGTGAAATCGGGGCTGTGAAAACATGGTTTTTCACAGCCCCGGTTTTTATTTTTCTTCATTCTCCTCTTTGGCGTGCTTCGGCACGGAGCGGAGCACCAGCTGCCAGACCGTGATGGAGATCAGAAAGGCCGCAATGATGCACACGATGCGCACGGCGACGCTCTGCCCCGCCATCAGCACGGCGATGAGGCCCAACACAGCGGAGACGCCGTAGAGCACGGCCACCGCCTGCTTCTGGCTCATGCCCAGGGCCAGAAGCCGATGATGGAAATGGCCCTTATCCGCATGGAAGGGGCTCTGCCCGTGGAAGATCCGGCGGAAGAAAGCGAAGACCGTATCCGCCAGGGGAACCGCCAGGGCCAGCAGCGGCACCAGGAAGCTGATGATCGCATGGAACTTGAACATGCCCATGATGGACACCGTAGCCAGCACAAAGCCCAGCATCTGGCTGCCCACGTCGCCCATGAAGATCTTGGCCGGGTTCAGGTTATAGGGCATGAAGCCCACGCAGGCGCCGGTCAGGGCGGCAAGGATCAGCGAAACCTCCGGCTCCGCCACAAACAGGGACACGACCAGCATCGTGAGGCTGCTGATGGTGGACACGCCCACCGCCAGCCCGTCCAGCCCGTCGATCAGGTTCACGGCGTTGGTGCAGGCCACGATCCAGATCACGGTCACGGGGATCGCGAGCCAGTAGGTGTTGAGGAAGGTGGTGCCGCCGGCAGGCGTGAAGTTGGAAATGGCGTCGACCACGATACCGCAGCGGATCGCCACGCCGGCCGCGAGGATCTGCCCCGCCAGCTTGATCCAGGCGTTGAGATTCATGATATCGTCCAGCGCGCCCATGACCGCGATAATCACGGTGCCCAGCAGCAGGCCCATGACCTGGGTGGACATGTCCACGAACAGGAGCAGCGACAGGACAAAGCCCAGGAAGATGGCCAGCCCGCCCATCCGGGGGATGGGGTGGTCGTGCACACGTCGCTCATCCTTGGGCACGTCCATGGCGCCGACCGCCTCGGCAAAGCGTTTGACCGGCGGCGTCATCAGATAGGCGATGGCGAAAGCGACGGCCGCTGCCAGCAGCAGCCGCTCCCATAGATCCAGAGATGGAAACATAAGATTAATTCTCCAGAATCAGCGGGCCACGAGACCCACTTTTTTATAGACCTTGCGCAGGGTCTTGTTGGCAATGTAGGAGGCGCGCTCGGCACCTTCCTTGCAGAGATTGTCCAGATAGGCCTTGTCCTTCATGATCTTGGAGGCCTCCTCGCGGATGGGGCGCAGGGTCTCGATGACCGCGTCGCCCACGGCGGGCTTGAAGGCGCCGTAGCCCTTGCCCTCGAACTCCCGCTCGATCTCCTCAAAGCTCTTGCCGGTGACGGCGGCGTAGATGCTCATCAGATTGGCCACGCCCGGCTTGTTCTCCGGGTCGTAGCGCACGCAGCGCTCGGTATCGGAGTCGGTGACGGCGCGCTTGAACTTGCGGGCGATGTCCTCCGGCTTGTCCATCAGGCAGATGCGGCCGTTGCCGATCTCATCGGACTTGGACATCTTGCTGTGGGGATCCAGCAGATCCATCACGCGGGCGCCCACCTTGGGGATATAGGGCTCGGGAACCTTGAAGGTCTCGCCGTAGAGATTGTTGAAGCGCTGGGCCACGTCCCGCGTCAGCTCCACATGCTGCTTCTGATCGTCGCCCACGGGCACGAAGTCCGGCTGATAGAGCAGAATATCCGCCGCCATCAGGGAGGGATAGGTGAAAAGGCCGCCGTTGATGTTGTCGGCGTTCTTGGCGCTCTTGTCCTTGAACTGGGTCATACGGCTCAGCTCGCCGAACATGGTGTAGCAGTTGAGCACCCAGCCCAGCTCCGCGTGGGCGGGCACATGGGACTGGATGAAGAGCGTGTTCTTCTGCGGGTCCAGGCCGCAGGCCACATACTGGGCCAGCTGCTCCAGCGTGCGGCGGCGCAGGTCGGCGGGGTTGTTGCGCGTGGTGAGCGCGTGCAGGTCCGCCATGAAATAGTAGCAGTCAAACTGCTCGGCCCGCTCGCTCCAGTTCTTGATGGCGCCCAGATAGGAGCCCAGCGTCAGGTCGCCTGTGGGCTTGATGCCGGAGAGCATTACTTTCTTGGCGGGAGTCGTCGTATCCATATTGTCACCTCGTAAAGGGAGAATTTATACTTTGTAGCAAAATAGTATTTTATCAAAAGAAATGCATCTTGACAACAGGGAAAATGTAAAATAAGATAAGAAAGCGCCCTCAGCGCCTCCCCTGTGTAAGGACTTTTGCCGTGACAAAATGTGCCGGGGCACATTTTGCAGGCAAAAGACGACCGCAGGGAGCTGCCCGAAGGGCGGAGGGGTTGGCGAACAACAATGCCCCGAAAAGACAAATCTGAGGGACGAACAAACCCCTCAGTCAGCCTGACGGCTGCCAGCTCCCCACGTCCGAACAAGGCCGTGAGGTCAGACAGCGGCGTGTGAGCCGCTGCCGTGACCGCCGCCCTTGTTCTTCCTTACCCAAATCAAAGCGAACGCTTTGATTTGGAGAGGAAAAGGGAGGGAGCGCATATGCAGCTTTCGCGGCCCTTACGGTAACCGCGGAAGCGGAATGAAGCGAGCTTCCTTTGACGAAGGGGAGCCTAAGAGGAAAGGAGTTTTTTATGGACATGACATGGTTTGACGAGATGGAGCAGCGCATCCCCAAGGGGAAGGTGCGCACGCGTTTTGCCCCCTCTCCCACCGGATATATGCACGTCGGCAACCTGCGCACGGCCCTCTACACCTGGCTGATCGCCCGGCACAACGACGGCACCTTCATCCTCCGCATCGAGGACACCGACCAGGGCCGTCTGGTCGAGGGTGCGGTGGACGTGATTTACAAGACCCTGGCCGAGTGCCATCTCGACCATGACGAGGGCCCGGACGTGGGCGGCCCCGTGGCTCCCTATATTCAGACCGAGCGCCGTCCCTTCTACGGGAAATACGCGGAGCTGCTCATCGAGCGCGGCCACGCCTACCGCTGCTTCTGCGAGAAGACCGAGAGCGAGGAGGACACCGGCGAGTTTGATCGGGGCGACGATCCCTGCCGCGCCCTCTCCCGCGAGGAGGCCGACCGCCGCGCCGCAGCCGGCGAGCCCTTCGTCATCCGCCAGCGCATCCCCCACGAGGGTACCACCACCTTCCACGACGAGATCTACGGCGACATCACTGTGGAGAACACGACGCTGGACGATCAGGTGCTCATGAAGCGGGACGGGCTGCCCACCTATAACTTTGCCAACGTGGTGGACGACCATATGATGGGCATCACCCACGTGGTGCGCGGCAGCGAGTATCTGTCCAGCGCGCCCAAGTACAACCTGCTCTATCAGGGCTTCGGCTGGGACGTGCCCCACTATGTGCACTGCTCCCCCGTCATGCGCGACGCCCACAACAAGATGTCCAAGCGCCACGGCGACCCCTCCTACGAGGATCTGATCGCCCAGGGCTTCCTGACCGACGCGGTGCTCAACTATGTGGCGCTGCTGGGCTGGAGCCCCCGCGGCGAGCAGGAGATCTTCTCTCTGGAGGAGCTGAAGGACGTCTTCGAGATGAGCGGGATCTCCAAGTCCCCCGCCATCTTTGACATTGAGAAGCTGCGCTACTTCAACAGCGAGTATATCCGCGCCATGGCTCCCGAAGCCTTTGCGAAGGTCGCCGAGCCCTACATCCGCCAGGTCATCGGTGACCGGGACTACGACGTCGCGGCCATCGCCGCCCTGCTGCAGGAGCGCACCAAGCTGCTGACCGATATCCCCGGCATGGTGGACTTTTTCGGCGAGCTGCCCGATTACGGCACCGAGCTCTTCGTGCACAAAAACTCCAAGTCCAACGCGGATTCCTCGCGCCAGGTGCTGCAGGCCATGCTGCCCGCGCTGGAGGCGCTGCCCGTCTGGAGCGGCGAGAGCATTTACGAGGTCATTCTGAAGCTGGCCGAAGAGCTGGGCTTCAAGAGCGGTAAGGTGATCTGGCCCCTGCGCATCGCCGTCGCGGGCCGCGGCGTCACGCCCGGCTCCGCCACCGAGATCGCCGAGGTTCTGGGGAAGGACGAGACCCTGCGCCGCATCCGCATCGCCCTGGACAAGCTGGCCTGAGCCGTTCCTCATCCGGCACGATTCTGCGCCGTATACAAGAAGAACCGCTTTCTTCTCCCCCACGGAGAAGAAAGCGGTTCTTTTCTGTTCTTTTGAAAGCCTCAGTCCTGGATCATGCTCATCAGGATCTGCACGGCGTTGCTGGCGGCGCCCTTGCGGATCTGGTCGCCGCAGCACCAGAGCGTCAGCCCCTTGTCGTCGGTCAGATCGTCTCGGATGCGGCCGACCCAGACCAGATCCTGGTCGGAGGTATCCAGCGGCGTGGGATAGCAGCGGCCCTCATAGTCCTCAATGAGCCGCACGCCGGGGAAGGAGGCGACGGCGGCCTTGGCCTCCTCTACGGAGACCTTGCGCTCGGTGCGCAGGGTCACGGCGATGGAGTGGGAGCGCATGACCGGCACGCGCACGCAGGTGCAGTTGACCTTGAGATCCGGCGCATGCATGATGCGGCGGCCCTCGTTCTGCATCTTCATCTCTTCCTTGGTATAGTCGTTGCCGTAGGGGGCGTCGATGAAGGGGATCACGTTCATGGCGATCTGGGTGGCAAAGGTCTTGACCACGGGCTTCTCCCCCGCGGCAAGGGCGGCCATCTGCTGCTCCAGCTCGGCGATGCCCGCCTGGCCCGCGCCGGAGACCGCCTGATAGGTGCAGACCACCATGTTCTGAATCGGGCTCAGCTTCGCGATACCGGCCACGGCCATCAGGGCGATGATGGTGCAGCAGTTGGGATTGGCGATGATGCCGTGGTTTTCAAAGGCGTCCGCGCCGTTGATCTCGGGCACCACCAGCGGCACGTCGGGCTCGAGACGGAAGGCGGAGCTGTTGTCGATGTACACGGCGCCGCTCTTTTTGATGGCCGGGGCGAAGCGGCGGGACATATCGCCCTCCACCGCGCCGAGGACGAAGTCCAGCCCGTCAAAGCTCTCGTCCGTGGTCTCCTGAATGGCCACCTCGCGGCCCTGGAAGGGGACCTTGGTGCCGGCGCTTCTGGCGCTGGCCAGCAGGCGCAGCTCGCCCACGGGAATGTTGTACTCCTCCAGGACTTTGCGCATTTCACAGCCCACGGCGCCCGTCGCGCCGAGAATGCCGATGTTTACCTTTTTCATGATGCAATCTCCTTTCCTGTTAGCCTTCCCCCTCGGGGGGAAAGCGGGTTTGCGTCGCCGGGGGCGGAAAAAGCAAGCACGCTTTCTCCGCCGCCGCGCCGCTTTTCGGGTCGTGGCGTTCAAGCTCGGCCCGGAAACGGCAATTGCGGCAAGGCGGGCAAGAGCTGTCGCGTCAGCGACTGAGGGGTTGTGTTCGTCCTCTTAGCAGTCAGTTCGGAGTGATGGCTTATATCTGCCAACCCTTCCGTCCCTTTGTCAAAGGAAGCTCGCTTCATTCCGCTCTCTCCCTTTTCCTCTCCAAATCAAAGCGTCCGCTTTGATTTGGGTAAGGAGGAACAAGGTCGGCGGTCATGGCAGCGGTGTTTGCACCGCTGCCTGGCCTCGCGGCCTTGTTCGGACGCGGGGAGGCTCAACCGGCGAATCCGTCGTACATAACGCGGATGGCGGTTTCAAAGTTCTCATTCGCCACGCCCACGATGATGGCCAGCTCATCCGCGCCCTGGGCGATGGTGCGGATGTTGACGCCGTGCTCGCCAAGCGCCGCGAAGAGGCGGCCCGAAACGCCGGGGCGGGACGACATCTTGCGGCCTACCGCCGCCACCAGAGAGATCCCCTCCTGCAGCTCCACATTGTCCGGGCGGCAGCTCTTGCGGATATCGGCGATCACGTCATACACCGCGTCGCCCAGCGCCGCCGTGGAGGCCACCAGCGCGAAGGAATCCAGGCCCAGGGTGATGTGCTCCACCGGCACGTTGTAGCGGTCGAAGACCTCCAGCGCGCTTCTCAGGGTGCTGGAGAGCTTCATGTTGTGCTTGATCACGGTGAGGATGCTGAAGTTCTTGCGCCCGGCGATGCCGGTGATGAAGCGCTCGTTCTGCTCCTCCTCGGTGATGCTCTCCACGATCATGGTGCCCGGGTCCTCGGGGCGGTTGGTGTTGCGGATGTTCAAGGGGATGCCCTTGTCCTTGACCGGCTGGATCGACTCCTCGTGCAGGACGGAAGCGCCCATGAAGGCCAGCTCCCGCAGCTCGCCGAAGGTGATGTGGGCGATGGGCTTCGGCTCGCTGACGATGCGCGGATCGGCCATCAGGATGCCGGAGACGTCCGTCCAGTTTTCATACACGTCCGCGTCCACGGCCGCCGCCGCCAGCGCGCCGGAGATGTCGCTGCCGCCGCGGCTCATGACCTTGATGCGGCCGCTGGGAAGCCGGCCGTAGAAGCCGGGGATCAGAATCTTCCCGTTGGCTTTCAGGGCCGAGGCGATGGCGGGATCGGTCTTTTCCCGGTCCACCGTGCCGTCCATGCCGAAGAAGACGCAGCTGGCCGCGTCCACGAAGGTGAAGCCCAGGTACTCGGCCAGCAGCCGGGAGGTGAAGTATTCGCCGCGGCTCACCAGCTCATCCACCGAGAGCTCCTTCGTGAGCTTCCGGCGGTAGGCGCTCAGCTCCTCCTCAATAGGGAGCGACAGCCCCAGCTCGTCCCGGATGCCGATCAGCCGCTCTTCTATCGTATGCCAGATCTCGTCGCAGGATACCCCGTAGGTCAGGTGCGCATGGCAGAGATAGAGGAGATCTGTAAGCTTGTGATCGTCCTTGCCGCGTTTGCCCGCGGCGGAGGCTACCACGACCCGCCGTGTCGGGTCCGCGTCCACAATGGCTTTGACTTTTTTGAACTGCTCGGCCCCCGCCACGGAGGAGCCGCCGAATTTGGCTACTTTTAACATATCATACCTTCCTTATAGGCTCCCCTGCTAAGGGGAGCTCCCGCGAAGCGGGTGAGGGGTCTGTCAATTCTTTTGCGTACTTCTTTCGAGGCGCTGTTGCCTCACAACCCCTCCGGCGCTATCGCGCCACCTCCCCTTTCAGGGGAGGCTTTTTATTCTCTCACCGCTGCGAAGAAGACTTCCGCGCCGCGGCCGCGAAGCTCCGCCGCCGCGAAGTGCATCTGCGAGACGGCCATGGGCTCCGTGATCATGCGGCACACATCGCCGTCCAGCTCCGCCGAGGCCGCCGGCAGCTCGCCCGCCAGTTCCGCAGGGAGGCGCACATAATAGCTGTGGCGCGCGGCGCTGTTGTCCACTTCGCCGCGTCTGAGGGCCGCGGGGAACATCTCCCGCTCGCCGCGGAGGATGCCGCTCAGATCCCGCAGCACGGCGGATGCCGTGGGCCAGCGGCCCGCGCCCTGGCCGATCAGCACGATGGACCCGGCGCACGCGCCCTCGTAGCGGGCCATGTTGAAGTTCTGCAGCACCGAGCACTCGGCCGCCCCGTCACGCAGCAGCACCGGCTCCACATAGGCGTAGACCCCGTCGTCAGACTTGCCGCCGCTGGCGATCAGGCGGCAGGTATAGCCGCGGGACTGGAAGTGGGCCACGTCCGCCGCCGTGACGGATTCGATGCCCTCATGCAGCAGCCCGTCTGTCGGCAGGACGCCGTAGGCCACGGCGCAGGCCAGCATGATCTTGCGCAGCGCGTCCAGGCCGGACACGTCCGCCGTGGGATCCGCCTCGGCATAGCCCAGGCGCTGGGCGTCCTTCAGCACGTCGCCGTAGTCCAGATGCAGGCGCTGCATGGCGTCGAGCATGTAGTTGGTGGTGCCGTTGAGGATGCCGCCCAGGCTCCGGATCGAGTCGCTCTCCCGGGCCAGAGCCAGGTTGTGCAGAAAGGGTACGCCGCCGCCGCAGGCCGCGCTGAAGAGGAAGGCCACGCCCTTTTCCCGGGCGATGGCGTCCAGCTCCGGCCCCTTGGCCGCCACCAGCGCCTTGTTGGAGGTCACAAAATGCTTGCCCGCCTGCAGGGCCGCCGCCGCGTAGCTGTAGGCCGGCTCCACGCCGCCCATCACTTCGGCCACCGCACCCACCGTGGGATCGTTCACGATCTCCTCGATGCTCGTCACCTTAAAGGGCGCATCCTTCTTCCCCGGGCGCACCAGCACCGGTCCCTGCTCCAGACCATTGGCCTTTCCCAGCATCTCATAGACGCCGACGCCGACCGTGCCGAACCCCAATACCGCGACTTTCATGTGCTCACTTTCTTTCCGAAAAATTTTATGTGTCCGCGAAATAAAAACACTTGTTTTTTTGATGGGGACAGTGTATCATAGAGATGCACAAATTGCAAGCACATTTTTTGTGAATTTCATCTCAATCTGGAATCGTGGGGAAACCATATGCTGGAAAATTACCTGATCGTCCACAAGAGCATCCTGCCGGAGTACTATGAGACCGTGCTGGCGGTCCGGCGGAAGCTGGAGAGCGGACAGACGCGGGACGTGAGCCAGGCCTGCCGGGAGGCGGGCATCTCCCGCAGCACCTATTACAAATACAAAGACTTCATCTTTGAGCCCTCGGACATGGAGGGCGGCCGCAGGGCCGTGCTGTCCATGCTGCTGGATCACGAGGCGGGTGTGCTCAGCGCGCTGCTGCAGTGCATCTCCGGCGCGGGGGCCAGCGTTCTGACCATCGACCAGAGCCTGCCGATCCACGAGAAGGCCAGCGTCACCATTGCGCTGGATCTGGGCGGGATGACCGTCCCCCTGCAGCAGCTGCTGGAAGGGATCGGCGCCGTCCCCGGCGTGGAGAACACACGACTGATCGCGATTGAATAAGGAGAAAAGATTATGTTGTATCAGAGTACGAGAAGCGAGCACCGCGTATCCGACACCGCCGCCATTCTGGAGGGCATCGCGCCCGACGGTGGCCTGTACATCGACCCGAAACTGGCCGAACGGCCTTTTGACTGGCAGGGCTGCCTGACCCTGCCGCCGCTGGGCATGGCGGAAAGGATCCTCTCCCACCTGCTGCCCGGCTTTGCAAACATGGGCGCGCTGGTGCGCCGGGCCTACGAGGGCAAGTTTGAGAGCGAGGAGCTGACCCCGCTCCGGAAGGTGGGGGACGACTTCGTGCTGGAACTCTTCCACGGCCCCACCGCCGCCTTCAAGGACGTGGCGCTCTCCATGCTGCCCCAGCTGGTCACCGCCGCCCGGGGGCAGGAGGGTGTGAAGGACAGGATCGTGATCCTGACCGCCACCTCCGGCGACACGGGCAAGGCCGCGCTGGAGGGCTTCCACGACGTGGAGGGCACCGGCATTCTCGTCTTCTATCCGGACGCGGGTGTCTCCCCGGTGCAGAAGGCACAGATGGTCACCCAGGCGGGCACCAACGTTAAGGTCTGCGCCGTGCGCGGCAATTTTGACGACTGCCAGACCGGCGTCAAGCGCGCCTTCGCCGCCCTGACCGGCGACGCGCTGCCTGCGGGCTGCCGCCTCTCCTCGGCAAATTCCATCAACATCGGCCGTCTTGCCCCCCAGGTGGTCTACTACTTCATTGCCTACGCCGAGCTTGTAAGGCGCGGCGAGATCGCTCTCGGCGACAAAGTGGACTATGTGGTGCCCACCGGCAACTTCGGCGACATTCTGGCGGGCTACTTTGCCAAACTCATGGGTCTGCCCGTGGGGACTCTGGTCTGCGCCAGCAACGCGAACCGGGTGCTCACCGATTTCCTGGAGACCGGCGTTTACGACAAGCGGCGGGACTTTCTGAAGACCGCCTCGCCGTCCATGGACATTCTGGTATCCTCCAATCTGGAGCGGCTGCTGTTTCTCGCCTCCGGCGGCGATACCGCGCTGGTGGCCGACTGCATGCGAAAGCTCTCGGCCGAGGGCGTTTACCGCTTCCCGGAGGAGGCCATGGCGCGTATCCGGGGAGACTTCGCCGCGGGCTGCTGCAACGAGGAGGACTGCCTGAAGACCATCGGCCGCGTGTGGAAGGAGCTGGGCTACCTCTGTGACACCCACACCGCCGTGGCCATGAAGGCGGCGCAGGATTACAAGTGTGCGCAAAAGGCGGACAGGAAGACCGTGGTACTCTCCACCGCCTCCCCCTACAAGTTCCCCGCAGCGGTGCTGAAGGCCATCGGCGGCAATACCGAGGGCGACGAATTTGCCCAGATGGAGCGCCTCGCAGAGATCGCGGGCGTGCCCATCCCCCGGGGTCTGCGGGGGCTGAAAGAGAGACCCGTCCTGTACCGGGACGTGATCGACGCAGACGCCATCGTCGAGTATGTACGTCAGCAGTTGAACTGAGCACGAGAGAACAGAAAAAGTTTGCGGCCTGCCGGGCTTTCCCGGCTGGCCGCCTTGCTTTTTGTCCGCAATTGGGATACACTAAGGGTACAGATAATCGCACAACATGCAACAAGGGAGTGGATCATCGCCATGGATATTTCTCTGCAAGAACTGGAAAAAGCCTCCGAGCGGCTCAAACCCATCCTGCACCATACCGAGCTGGATCTTTCCTCCACCTTCTCCGCTATGACCGGCGGCAAGGTATATCTCAAATGTGAAAACCGGCAGAAGACCGGCTCCTTCAAGATCCGCGGCGCCAGCAACAAGATCGCCTCGCTGGTCGAGCAGGGGCACACCGGCCCCGTGGTCGCGGCCTCCGCGGGCAATCACGCCCAAGGCGTGGCCTACGCGGCCGCCCGGCTGGGCGTCCCGGCCACCATCGTCATGCCCAAGACCGCACCCATCGCCAAGCTGCAGGCCACGGCGGGCTACGGCGCGAAGGTCGTCACCGCGGGCGACTGCTTCGACGACGCCTATGCCGAGGCCTGCCGCATCTGCGAGGAGGAGGGCGCCACCTTCCTGCACCCCTACAACGACCCGGAGGTCATCGCCGGCCAGGGCACGCTGGGGCTGGAGATCCTCTCCGACCTGCCCTATGTGGACGTGATCGTTGCCCCCGCGGGCGGCGGCGGACTGCTGGCCGGCATCGCGGCGGCAGTCAAGCAGATCAATCCCCGCGTACAGGTCTACGGCGTACAGGCCGCGGGCTGCGATCCCATTGCCCGCAGCTTCCGGGAGAAGAAGCTGGTGATTGCCGATTCGGCCTCCACCATAGCCGACGGTATTGCCGTCAAAGCCCCGGGGGACATCACGGTGGACATCATCAACCGCTACGCCGACGGCGTGGTGACGGTTTCGGAGAGCGAGATCGCCAACGCCATCCTGCTGCTCATCGAGCGCTGCAAGCAGGTGGTGGAGCCCTCGGGCGCCACGTCCCTGGCCGCCGTGCTCTCCGGCAAGATCGACGTGAAGGGCAAGCGGGTGGTCTGCGTGCTCTCCGGCGGCAACATCGACGTGAGCTTCATCCAGTCCATCATTGAGCGCGGTCTGGTGGCCCGCCACCGGCGCATCAAGTTCACCGCCATCATCGTGGACCGTCCGGGCAGTCTGGTGCAGCTGCTGCAGGTCATCGCCGACGCGGGCGGCAACATCCTCGCCGTGGAGCACGACAAGCTGCGCGAGAACCTGAACCCCAACGAGACCAGCGTACACATCTCCTGCGAGGTGGGCGGCGAGGAGCACGGCAGGGCGCTCATTGAGAAGCTGGTCGAAAAGGGATACGCGGTAGAACTAGAATAAAACAGTCTCATCATCTTCAACGCTGCGAAATGATAGAAAAGAGGGACTTGCGCCCCTCATCCGTCTGGCCTGCGGCCAGCCACCTTCCCCCGAGGGGGAAGGCTATAATGAAAGGAGATCATAATGCAAACCGTATCCACCAACAAGGCGCCGGCGGCCATCGGCCCCTACGCGCAGGCCCAGATCGTGGGCAATCTTGTTTTTACCTCCGGCCAGATCCCCATCATCCCCGAGACCGGGGAGATCGCCAACGGTCTGGAAGCTCAGGCCCATCAGGTGTTCAAAAACCTGTCGGAGCTTCTGAAGGCCGCGGGCACCGACCTGTCGAAGGCCGTGAAGACCACGGTGTTCATCCAGCACATGGGTGATTTTGCCGCAATCAACGCCATCTACGCCCAGTACTTCACCGAGCCCTACCCCGCCCGCTCCTGCGTGGAGGTGGCAAAGCTGCCGAAGGACGTGCTGCTGGAGTGCGAGGTCATCGCGGAACTGTAAACAAGAAGTGGCCGGGAAAAGACAAGGTCTTTTCCCGGCCACAGTTTTGAGATTTGAGTTTTGAGCAGCTGCACTCTCCTCATCACTCAAAACTCACGGCTCAAAACTTCAGGGGATGTGGCTTGCCACATCCCCTGTTCTTTATTCGTCGTAGTATTCGCCGTTTTCCAGGCAGGTCTTCCAGGCGATGATCGGCATGGCCGCCATCAGCACCAGGGAGCCCGCCATCCAGGCGTAGCACTTGAGATAGGTGGCATAGCGCTGCACGTTGTATTCGCCCAGCTTGCCCACGCCGAAGAGGCTCACGAGAAAGCCGATCCACAGCAGCGGATGATACCACTTGAAGCCGTTGGCCTTGATGGACATGCGGCTGTAGTGGATCAGCACACAGAGGATGGCCACTGCCGCGAAGATCTGCGCCAGAGAGATGAAGGCGGAGAACTTGTTAAGCTGGGAGATGAAGCGGAAGTGCATCAGCGGGGAGTCGTTGCGGGTGGAGTCCATAATGATCTCCACCACGCCGTAGAGCACCAGCGCGATGCGCATGGTGTTGCCGTCGCCGCGGCAGGGCCACTTCATCCAGCGATCCTCATCGTCCAGGAAGAAGCGCCAGACCACGATCGTCACCACCAGCATCAGCAGCGCCATGATGAAGAAGCTGGCGAAGCGGTAGGTCACGTTGCCAGCGGCGTCCGTGCTGGCAACCGCGAAGGGCAGGCGCTGGAAGAGCTTGGTCTTGATGGTGATGCGGCCGCGGCAGGTGGTGTTGAAGAGGGCGCTTAAGCGGATGAAAGCCACCAGCAAACACACGCCGGGTGCCGCCGCGTCCAGCAGGGCGGGGACGCTGCCCGTGAGGCGCAGCTTCTTCACGAGGAAGGCCGCGAGCCAGATGCCGAGGAACATGCCCTGCAGGCAGAAGCTGCCGCGGTTGAAGTCCGTAAAGGCGGCCCGGAAGGAGGCGTATACCTCGCCGGTAAAGTACCAGTGCAGGAAGCGGCTGAACAGCACACCGAAGAGAAGGCTCAGCACCGAGAGGGCAAGCGGGGCGGTGATGCCCTCGCCCCGGCGGGCGTAGAGGGCGCAGGTGATGATGACGCAGAGCAGGATGCCGACGCAGATGGTCACCGCGCTCATCTGGAACACGGCAAAATCAAGATCCAGAACGTAATCCATTCGTTCAGCCTCCTTCCCGCGTGCTGCCCACGGCAGATGCGAAGTAAATAATGTCGCTGACGATGCGCTCGGACGCCCAGTCCACATGGTTGTAGGGCACGCCCTGCCAGACGATCTCGCTGGTCTGGCCGCCGTCCAGGCCGTAGGCGGTGATGACGCCCTTGCGCTCAAAGAACTCGGCCATCTTGTTGACCGTGCAGTTGGCGGCGTTGGAGCCGTGGTTGACAGTCATGAACAGGTAGTGCAGCTTGTCCTTCACACCGATGCCGGCGCGGGAATAGGCGGTGTCCACCTCGCCCGCGGGGTACCAGCTGATCACCTGGGCCACGCCGTCCCGCACCAGGATGGGGCCGAAGGCCAGGGAGAAGACCACGTCGTTCTCCGCCATCCACTGGCGGATGGAGTCCTCGGTGTTCTCCTCCAGCAGCTCCTTGTACAGGAAATCGCCGTCCGCCGTGACAAAAAGGGTATCAAAGCAGTTGTACTTCTTGTAGTTGCCGGTGTAGGTGGAGGTGTTGAAGCGGTAGAGCTCCCGGTTGTAGGCCACGATGCCGAAGTCGCGGAAGGCGTAGTAGTCCGCGTTCATGGCCACCACGCAGTTGGTGGAGGCGGCCAGCTCCGAGGCCACGTAGTAGTTGTAGGAGCCGAAGGTGTCGTCCGCCAGCTTCCGGCGGAACTGGGAGCCGTCCCGCACCTTGACTTCCACGAAGCTGCAGCAGCGCCCGTCAATGTCCTCCTTCCAGAGGATGGTCAGGATCGAGTCGTCGAGATAGTACTTGATCTCCTCGGCGTAGAGGCCGGTGTAGAAGTTGGCGTTCGGGTCGAAGACCACTTCCTCGTCCTCCCGCAGCAGCCCGCTGTCGCGCGCCTGCTGGATGATGTCCAGCACTCTGTCGGCCTGATCGACGGGGATGGAGCCGAAGGCGTTCTGGTCGGGCGCGGGGGCCACCACCGCATCCTCGGGGATGTAGTAGTGGATGGGTTCGGGCGTGGGCTCCGGCGTCGGCTCAGGCGTGACCTCCGGGGTCTCCGGGTCGGAATCCGGCGTCTCGGTCGGGGCGGGGGCTTCCGTCACCACGGGCGGCGCGGTCACCACCGGGGCCGGGGTCGGGCGCGGCATCGCGGCGACGCCCACGGGGTGCAGATTGTTGAGCGACCACCACAGGCCCAGGCACAGAAGGCCCATCAGCAGCAGATTTAACAGCAGACGCAGGCCAAGGGGGATGTGCACCGGCTCCGGATCTTCCGGTTCCTCCGGCTCCTCGTAGGGATCGTCCTCGTCATAGTCGTCCTCGTCCTTCGCTTTCCGCTTTTTGTGCGAAAACAGCGCGAAGCGGCGGGCGGGCTTTTTCGGCTCGTCCTCGTATTCGTCGTCCTCGTAAGGCGCCTCTTCGTAGCCCTCGTCAGCAGGCGCCTCTTCGTAAGGCTCCTCATAGGCAGTCTCGTCCACAGGCGTCTCTTCGGTATACGGCTCCTGCGCTGGGACTTCCGCGCTCTCCTCCGGCTCTTCCACCGGTGTCTGAGCGCTCTTGTCCTCCGCGAAATCGGCCAGGATGGAATCAAGATCAAACTCGTCGTAGCTCATTTGTCATCCATTCTCTTTGCTCAAGATTGGTCCCGCCGCCGTCTCTGGCGACACAGGATCAAGGTATTATACCACAGCCGCGCCGTTTGCTCAATACTTTGCGAAAAAAAGAGATGCAAACCTCAATGTCTGCATCTCAAGGCGGCGACACTTTGTCGCCGCCTTGAAAAGCAAAAATGAGAACTTCCGAAAAAGTTCTCATTTTTGTATAGATCAAACGCGAGAGGGAATAACCAATCCCCTCTCGCGCTCTCCCCATGCGCATCCTACTGCTGCCGCATGGTTTCGTCTGCAGTCGGAGTTGAAAACCTCATGGTTTGCATCTCTTTGCCATGTTTTCCTTATTTTGCCTCGTCAGAGGGCTGCGTCTGCTCTGCGGGGGCTGCGGGGGTTGTCTGCGCTTCCGTCCCGGCGGGCGGCGCGATTTCCGTCTGCGGGGCGGGCTCCGCGTTCTGCTCGGGCAGCGGGGCCACGGGGGCCTCGTCGCTCATGGAGATCTTGCGGGCCGGGCGCTCGATGGTCTTGTCCTTGCGGGCAAGTTTGGCCTGCTTGACGCTCTCGGGCATGAACTCGCCGTGCTCGAAGAAGTAGTCGAACTCCTCGCCCTCCATGGTCTCATGGGCCAGCAGGTACTCGGCCACGGCGCGAAGCTGATCGGCATGCTCGGTGAGGATCTTCTCACAGTCGGCGGCGGCGCGGTCGAAGATGGCCTTGACCTCCTCGTCGATGGCGGCGGCGGTCTCCTCGGAATAGCTCTTGGTCTGGCCAAAGTCGCGGCCGATGAAGATGGAATGGCCGGAGCTGTCGTAGGAGATGGGCCCCAGGCGCTCGCTCATGCCGTACTTGGTGACCATGTCGCGGGCCATGGAGCTGGCGGACTGGATGTCGCCGGAGGCGCCGGTGGAGATATCCTCCAGGAAGAGCTTCTCCGCCATGCGGCCGCCCAGGGCGACCACGATGTTCTCATACATCTCGGCGCGGGAGGTGAAGTTCTCCACGTCCTCCTGCGGACGGAAGAGCGTGAAGCCGCCGGCGGGGCCGCGGGGGATGATCGTGATATAGTGCACCGGGTCCACGTTCTTGCAGAAGCGGGCGGCCACGGCGTGGCCGGACTCGTGGTAGGCGGTGAGGCGGCGGGCCTTGTCGCTCATCTTGCGGCTCTTCTTCTCCGGGCCCATCTGGACCTTGAGAATGGCCTCGTCGATATCTTCCTGGGTGATGAAGCGGTGCCTGCGCCGCACGGCGAGCAATGCCGCCTCGTTCATCAGGTTCTCCAGATCGGCGCCCGCGAAGCCCGGGGTACCCTTGGCGATGCTGTTGAGGTCCACGTCCTCGGCCATCTGCTTGTCGCGGGAATGGATCTTCAAAATGGCCTCGCGGCCCCTGATGTCGGGCAGGCCCACGTAGACCTGGCGGTCAAAGCGGCCGGGGCGCAGCAGCGCGTTATCCAGAATGTCGGCCCGGTTGGTGGCCGCCATGACGATGACGCCCTCGTTGTTGCCGAAGCCGTCCATCTCCACCAGCAGCTGGTTCAGGGTCTGCTCGCGCTCGTCATGCCCGCCGCCGAGGCCGGAGCCTCTCTGACGGCCGACCGCGTCGATCTCGTCGATGAAGATGATGGCCGGGGCCACCTTCTTGGCCTGGTCGAACAGGTCGCGCACACGCCCGGCGCCGACGCCCACATACAGCTCCACAAAGTCGGAGCCGGAGATGGACAGGAACTGCACGTCCGCCTCGCCGGCGACGGCCTTGGCAAGCAAAGTCTTGCCGGTGCCCGGAGGACCGACCAGCAGCACGCCCTTGGGGATGCGGGCGCCCATGGCCGTGTAGGCCTTGGGGTCCTTGAGGAAGTCGACGATCTCCGCCAGTTCCTCCTTCTCCTCGTCGCAGCCTGCCACGTCGCGGAAGGTCTTCTTGTTCTTCTCCTCGCTGCCGAGACGGGTGCGGGCCTTGCTGAAGCGGGCCACCCCGCCGGCACCGCCGCCCATGCGGTTCATCATCACATACCACAGGACCATCGCGCCGCCCATCAGCAGCAGATAGGGGATGATGCTGGCCCACCAGGGCACCACATAACCCGGCTCGTATTCGTAGTCCTCGATGATGCCGTCGGCCTTCTGCTGGGCGATCAGGTCGTGGAAGTCCTCATAAAAGACCGAGAAGCTGTAGAGATCATAGGTCATGTCCTCGGTGACCGCGGGATCGTCGGTGCGCACTTCCATGTACAGCACCGTGCCCGAGGAGCCGGGGCGGGTCTCGAAATACTTCACCTTCTCGCTCTGGAAGAGGTCGATCAGTTCGGAATAGCTCTTGACCTCATTCACGGGCTCGCTGCGCGTCATGGTGTAGATCACAGCCACCATGATGACCAGCAGCAGCACATAGAAGCCAAGGTCGCGTGCGCGGTTTCGATTGGGTTTCAAATGCGGGTCACATCCTTTACGTTCAAAGAAGCGGGTGCATCTGCACGGCTTCCGTCGCTTTGCAAAAAGCAGAATCGGGTTCAGCTATAGATTTCCGGTTTCAGCACGCCGATATACGGCAGATTCCGGTATCGTTCGTTATAGTCAAGGCCGTAGCCCACAACGAAGGCGTCGGGGATCTCGAAGCAGGAATAGTCGGCATAGATGTCGGCCTTGCGGCGGGCCGGTTTGTCCATCAGCGTCGCCACGGCGATGGAGGCGGGCTTGCGCACCATCAGGTAGTTTTTCAGATAGTTGAGCGTCACGCCGGAGTCCAGAATGTCCTCCACCAGGATCAGGTGGCGGCCCTCGATGATCTCGCTCAGGTCCTTGTTGATCTTCACCGCGCCGGTGGAGGTGGTGCCGCTGTAGGAGGAGACCGCCATGAAGTCCATGGAACAGTCAATGTCCACATGGCGCATCAGATCCGCCATGAAGATGAAACAGCCCTTCAGCACGCCCACAAAGATGGGGTCCTTCCCCCGGTAGTCCTCGGAAATCTGCCGGCCGATCTTGGCCACGGCCGCCTCCAGCTCCTCTTCGGAAATCAGAACCCGCTCAATTGCCTCTCTCACGATTTGTCCTCCATATGATTTTCGTATATTGTCAGCCGCAGTGCGGTCTCGCCCTCCCGGGGCAGGCTCCGCTCGTCCGGCGCCAGATCGTGGACGGCGAGGATGCCCGCCTCGTCCCGGAACACCAGGACACGATCCCGCTCGGCGCGGGTCATGCCATGCTCCAGAAACAGGGCCTTCAGACTCTTGCTGCAGCCGCGATGCGCGGGGCGCATCCGGTCCCCCGGCCGACGGCCGGTACAGAGGATTTCGTTCCCACGTATATTCTCATATTTGATGCAATAAGTCTTGAACAAGCTATTAATTTTTTGATTGTATTCAACCAAATCTGCCTGGACCCGCAGCCCCAGCTCGGGGATCTCCAGGCACTCTCCGGGCCGGATCGCCCGGTCGGGGATCGGGATCGCTTCGCTCTCGGTAAAGTACAGTCTCCCCTGCTCGCGGCGCAGCCGCTGCCCCGGCAGGTCCAGATAGGCAAGCTCACTGCCCCGGCAGAAGGCCAGCGCCTCCTCCACGTGCTTCCGCTCCAGGCTTTGCGGGCAGAGCGCGCGCAGTACGCGGGAAGCGACGGCATGGTGCAGTTCAGCCAGCTCCTTCGTCGGCAGGCTGTCGTTTTGATAATGCTTTTCGATGAAAGTGTCCGCCAGAGACGCGAGGCAGCCCTCGTCCTGCCGCAGCAGGGCGGCGGTGTCGCCGAGCGTGTGGGCAAGCGCGGGGTTCATCTCCCGCAGCAGGGGCAGCACCCGCTGCCGCAGGCGGTTGCGGCGATAGCTCTCGTCCGCGTTGCTCGCATCCTCCACGTGGGGCAGGCCGTTCTCGGCAAGATAGCTTTCGATCTCCTGCCGCGTCACCGTGAGCAGCGGGCGCACGATGCGCCCTCTCTCGGGCGGGATGCCGCCGAGACCGCGCAGGCCGCTGCCGCGCACCAGGTTCAGGAGCATGGTCTCCGCATTGTCGTCGGCATTGTGGGCGGTGGCGATCCGGTCACAGCCCAGCACGTCCGCCGTCCGTTCCAGAAAGGCGTAGCGCAGCTTTCGCGCCGCCTCCTCGATGCCGAGGCCCTGCTCCCGGGCGAAGGCAGGCACGTCGCCGTGCTCCACCGTGCAGGGGATGCCCCGCTCCCGGCAGAACGCCTCCACAAAGGCCGCATCCCGCAGGGAATCCGCCCCGCGGATGCCGTGCTCGTAATGGGCGGCAAAAACCTCCAGTCCCCACTCCTCCCGCTGCGTCCACAGCAGGTGCAGAAGCCCGATCGAGTCGCAGCCGCCGGAGACGGCGCACAGCACCCGGCTCCCGGGCGGGAGCAGAACGGGGATCGAATCAGTATTCATCGTGCCGCCGCTCCACAGAGCTGAAGGAGGTGTACTCCGGCAGCCAGTTGAGCTCCACCGTGCCGGTGGCGCCCTTGCGGTTCTTCAGCACGATCGCCTCGGCCAGGTTGGGGTTCTCGCTCTCCCGGTTGTAGTAGCCCTCGCGGTAGAGGCCGATGACCACGTCGGCGTCCTGTTCGATGGCGCCGGATTCACGCAGGTCAGAAAGCTGCGGGCGCTTGTCCTGGCGGCTTTCATTGGCGCGGCTCAGCTGGCTCAGGCAGACCACGGGGACGTTCAGTTCCTTGGCCATGATCTTGAGCATGCGGCTGATGTCGCTGACCGCCTGGGTGCGGCTCTCGTTGGACCAGTTGTGCCCGCTGCCCGAGGACTGCATCAGCTGCAGGTAGTCGATCACGATCAGATCGATCTTCGGCAGCCGCCGGCACTGGGCGTTCATGTCCGACACGGAGAGGGTCGGGTTGTCGTCGATGCGGATGTCCGCCGCGGCCAGAGCCTGGGCGGCGTCGGAGACCTCGCGCCACTGCTGGGGGCTCAGATCGCCGGTCAGCAGGTTTTTGAGCGGCACCAGCGCCGCGCGGGAGAGAAGGCGCATCACCAGCTGCTCGCGGCTCATCTCCAGGGAGAAGATGGCCACGGTCTTGCCCAGCTGCAGCCCGGCATAGAGCGCAAAGTTCAGGCCGATACTGGTCTTGCCCATGCCGGGTCGGCCGGCGGCCAGGATCAGTTCGGACTTGTTCAGACCCAGGATCGTGCTGTCCAGATCGGGCAGGCCCGTGGAGAGGCCCGGGATCTTGTTGCCGGAGCTGGCGGCCTCGTTGAGCTCGTCAAACACGTTCTGCACCACCGAGGAGATGGGCATCAGGCCGCCCACGTTGCGGCCGCTGCGCAGGGCGTAGATCTTCTGCTCCGCGATCTCCAGCGCGGCGTCCGCCTCGCCGGTGCCCTCGTAGACCAGATTGTTGATCTCGTCCGCCGCCTCGCCCAGACGTCTGAGCAGGGCGCGGTCGCGCACGATGGCCGCGTATTCCAGCACGTTCGCCGCCGTCGGCGTGACGCGCATGATCTCCGCCACATAGCTCTCGCAGTTGTCGGTCCAGACGCCCCGGACCTTCATCTGATCCAGCACGGTCACGGGGTCGATGGTCTGGCCGTAGGAGAACATGGCGAACATGGTCTCATAGATGTCCCGGTTGAGCTTGATGTAAAACTCGTCCGCCTTCAGATGCTCCAGCACTTCGGGGATGCATCTGGAGTCGATGAGCATGGAGCCGATGACCGCCTGCTCCGCCGGCGCGGAGTGCGGTGTTTTTTTGCCTAACAGCTCGTCCATTTGACGCGCTCCTTAAAACTCAAAACTGAAAACTAAAAACTGATTTACTTGTCCTCGATCACGAGCACATTGATCGTGCCGCTGACCTCGTAGCCCAGCTTGGCCTTGACGGTGTAGCTGCCGAAGTTTTTGATGGGATCGCCCTGGACGATCTTGTTCTTCTCGATGTCGATATCAAACTGCTCCTTGAGGGCCTTGCTGATGGCCTCGGAGGTGACGGCGCCGAAGAGTTTGCCGTTGCTGCCCGCCTTGGCGCGCACAGTGACCTGGACGCCCTCCAGCTTCTTGGCGTTGGCCTCGGCCTCGGCCTTCTCGCGGGCGGCCTGGGCGGCCTTGGCCTTCTCCTTGAGCTTGAAGGCGTTGATAGCGTCGGGCGTGGCCTCCGAGGCCAGGCCCCGGGGCAGCAGGTAGTTGCGGGCGTAGCCGAGAGAAACTTCCTTCAGTTCTCCCTTCTTGCCCTGTCCGCGTACGTCGGTATTGAAGATGACTTTCATGATAATCTCCTTTCCTTGTAGCCTTCCCCTCTGGGGAAAGCGGGTTTGCGCCGCCGGGGGCGGGAAAAGCAAACTCGCTTTCTCCGCAGCCGCGCCGCTTTTCGGGTCGTGGCGCTCACGCCCGGCCCGGAAACGGCAATTGCGGCAAGGCGGGCAAGAGGTGGCGCGAAGCGTCGGATGAGGGGCGTTCGTCCCTCTGAATGTTTATATCGTTGCGCTGTCCCGCCTCAGCGGGGCTGAGGGGTTGCGTTCGTCCCTCTGAGAAGTTCTTTCGGGGCGCCGCGTATTGCTATCACCCCTCCGCCCCAGTGTGCGCACTGGGGCACCTCCCCTTTCAGGGGAGGCTGATTCACCCGAAATACTCGTCGATGACGGCGTAGACGCTCTTGACGGCCTCCGAGAGCTCGGTGTCCTTGAGCTGCGCGGCCGCCGCGCTGCGGTTGCCGCCGCCGCCCAGCTTCTCCATCAGGATCTGCACGTTCACTTCGCCGATGGAACGGGCGGAGATATTGATGTTGCCCTTGCCGTCGGGCGAGACCACAACGGACGCGTCCACGCCCGAGATGTTCAGCAGTTCGTCCGCCGCCTTGGCCGCCACCACACGGTTCTGCGGCTCCTCCGGCGCGGCGATGGCCACCTTGCCGTAGAGCGTGGCCTGCTGCAGGATCTTATAGCGGGCGACCGTGTCGTCCATGCCCGCCTGGAACAGCTTCTTGACCTCTGAGGTGTCGGCCCCGCCGCGGCGCAGATAGGCCGCCGCGTCAAAGGTCCGCTCGCCGGTGCGGATCGAAAAGCTCTTGGTGTCCAGCACCATGCCGGCCAGCATGGCCTCCGCCTCACAGCGGAGCATGTCGCTCAGGTCGGTGACCTCCTGCAGGATCTCGGTGACCAGCTCACAGGCCGAGGAGGCATAGGGCTCGATAAAGCCCAGGGCCGCGTTGTGGATATAGGTGGCCGCCACGCGGTGGTGGTCGATGACCGCCACGCGGTTGCATTTCTCCAGCAGCTCCGCGTCTTCCACCTGTTCGGGCCGGTTGGTGTCCACGACCACCAGGAGGGTGCGTCCGTCGGCCAGCTGTTTTGCCTCGGCAGGGCTGATGAAGGCGGCCTTGTAGGTCTCCTCCTTCTGCAGGCGCTCAATGAGGCTGCGGCTGGCATTGTGCTCCAGGTCGATGGCGATCTTCGCCTTGACGCCGCACTTGCGTGCGAGGCAGCAGATGCCCACCGCGGCACCCACCGCGTCCAGATCCGCATAGCGGTGGCCCATGACCAGCACCTGGGAGGAATCACGCATCAGCTCGGCCAGGGTGTTGGCCATGACGCGGGACTTGACCTTGGTGCGCTTCTCCACCTCGATGCCGCGGCCGCCGAAGAACTCAAAGCTCATCTGGTTTTTGACCACGGCCTGGTCGCCTCCGCGGGAGAGCGCGATCTCGGTGGCCTTGTCGGCAAACTGCAGGCCCTCGCCCAGCGTGCCGGCCTCCTCGCCGAGACCGATGCTGATGGTGGCGTCGATGCCGTTGGGGCTCTCGATCTGGTGCATCTGCCCGATGATGTCGAAGCGGTTCTGCTTCATCATATCCAGCTGCTTTTTCTCAAACACCGCGAGGAAGCGGTCTCTGTCATAGCGGCGCAGGATGCCGTTATAGCTGTCGCACCACTGTCTGAGCTTGTCCTCCGCCGCGTCGCGCAGCTCGTTGCGCACGCGGTCGGTCTGGTTGCGGCCCAGCTCGTCCAGATTGTCCAGCACGATGACGGCCGGGATCGGGCGAGTCTCCTGATAGCGGGTGCGGATATCATCCGTCTCCGTCATGTCCACCCAGTAGGTGACGCCGGTGAAGGAAGCCGCGTCCCCCTTCTCACTGCCGATCAGGTTGCCGTGCAGCTGGTATTTCCGGCCGCCAACCTCCAGCAGCGTGGGGTACTGCTCCCGCCCTTCCAGCAGCCATTTACCGGAAAAGCCGGGCAGCAGGTCGGTCATTTTGGCGTCGAGCCGCTTGCCGTTCACGCCGAAAATGCTGTAGAACATCTCATTTCCCCAGACCACGGTGGAATCGTCCACGCGGAACACCGCCATCGGCAGGGGGAAATGGGCGAGGGTGTTGCTCTTCGCGTTCTCCGCGCTGTACACCAGCGACTCGGTATAGGCGGTCAGCTGTTTTGCGCGTGCGCGATGGGCCAGGATCGAATACACCAGCAGGATCACCAGCACCGCCCCCTCGGCCGCAGCCAGATAGGGCAGGCCGAAGAACAGCGTCACCAGAGCAAAAATGCCCAGGAAGAGCAGCAGGATTCCCATGCCGGTATCTGAAAGGCGTTTGATTTTCGGATCCATTTTCAAAAAACCGCACCTCCCGTCATAAGGGATTTCCTTATCTTAACCATACTATTCCCATGTTAGATACTGATACAAGTTTATATTATAGCAAAAGCCCGCCCTCTTCGCAACATAATTTTCAGTTTGACGGGAAATACTGATCATTGCCGTATAAAGAGAAACAAAAGAGAGGCGAGCATATGAAAGCAGTCATCATGGCCGGCGGCGAGGGCAGCCGGCTGAAAGCCGTCACCGGGGCGCTGCCCAAGCCCCTGGTGCCGATGCTGGGCAGGCCCATCATGGAGCACATCCTGCTCCTGCTGCGGCAGCACGGCTTTACGGAGGTCTGCGCCGCGCTGCGTTACCGCTCCGGCGACGTCCGCAACGCCTTCGGCGACGGGCGGAAGCTGGGCATGCACATCGAATACCGGGTGGAGGATCAGCCCCTGGGCACGGCCGGCGGCGTGAAAAACTGCGCCGATTTCTGGGCGGAGGATGACTTTCTCGTCATCAGCGGGGACGCCGCCTGCGATTTTGACTTGAACGCCCTGATGGCCCGGCACCGGGAGAGCGGCAGCGCGGCCACCATCGCCCTGTCCCGCCAGGCGGTGCCGCTGCGCTACGGCCTGGCCGTGACGGACGGGGAAAACCGGGTGCGCTGCTTTGTGGAAAAGCCGGTGTGGCAGCGGGTCGTCACGGATCTGGTGAACACCGGAATCTATGTGCTCTCGCCCCGGGCGATGGATTATGTGCCCCGGGGGCAGCCCTATGACTTTGCGAGAGACCTCTTCCCCCTGCTGCTGGAGCGGGGCGAGACCGTGCTGGGGCTTCCCATGGAGGGCTACTGGTGCGACGTGGGAACGCCGCTGTCCTACTATCAGTGCTGCGTGGACGCGCTGGAGGGGCGGCTGAAGCTGGATATCCCGCCCTCCTTCCTGCCCGCCGCGCCGGAGGAGGAGCCGACGCCGCCGGAGGACGGGGCCGTGACCCTCGAGTGCAGCTGCCGCAGCCGGGCGGAGCTGATGGGTGCCCTCTCCGAGCTGATGCTGGAGCTGGACGCGGACTACGCCGACGGCATCCGCCTGAACCGGGACAATTTTACGCTGCACATCTCTCCCCTGCCCAACGCCTCCGCCCTGCGCATCGCCGTGCAGGCGCAGGACACGGAGTTTGCCCGCTCCCTCGCGCTCTCCGCCCGGGACCTGGCGAGAGCGCTGGATCTGTAGCGTACCCGTCCAGCCGTATGGGTTAACAGGAATACAGATCGTTGTAGGGACGGCTATCAGCCGCCCGCGCGGCGAACAGCAAAAGGAAAGAAAAAGCCAGGCGAAATCGCAGCTGTTGTACGAATTCGCCTGACTATTCTTCTGTGGTAACCGTTTATGGCCGGGCGGCTGATAGCCGCCCCTACAGTCTTCTTTCCGACCCTGTACAATCTCTAAAAGAGCAGGGCGCTGGCGATGCCGAAGTAGACGAGCAGGCTCAGCGCGTCCACGATGGTGGTGATGAAGGGGCTCGCCATGACGGCGGGGTCAAAGCCCACCTTCTTGGCCAGCATGGGCAGCGTGCAGCCCACGATCTTGGCCATGAGCACGGTGACGGCCATGGTGAAGCAGACCACGAAGGCCGTGAGCACGGTGATGTCCCCATTGCCGAGCAGCAGCCTGTCCACCAGCATGATCTTGGCAAAGCACAGCGTTGCCAGGGCGACGCCGCAGAGGAAGGCCGTCTGGACTTCCTTCCAGATCACGAGGGCCATGTCGGAAAACTCCAGCTCGCCCAGGCTCAGGGCGCGGATCACGGTGACGGAGGCCTGGGAACCGGAGTTGCCGCCGGTGTCCATCAGCATGGGGATGAAGGCGGTCAGCACCACCTGGGCGGCCAGGGCGCTTTCAAAGCCGGTGATGATCATGCCCGTGAAGGTGGCCGAGACCATCAGCAGGGCAAGCCAGGGGATGCGGTGCTTGAAGAGATCCCAGGCGTTGGAGCGCAGATAGCTCTTCTCCGAGGGGAGCATACCGGCCATCTTTTCGATATCCTCCGTGGTCTCTTCCACGAGGACGTCCATGGCGTCGTCGAAGGTGATGATACCGACCATTCTGCCGTCGGTATCCACCACGGGCAGGGCCAGGAAATTGTACTTGGACAGCATCTGCGCGACCTCTTCCTGGTCGGTCATGGTGCTGACGGAGATCACGTTTCCGTCCATGATCTCCGAAATGGGGGTGCTGTCGTCCGCCGAGAGGAGCAGATCCTTCACCGACACGGTGCCGATGAGCTTGCTGCCCTCGGTCACATAGCAGGTGTAGATGGTCTCCTTGTCCACGCCGGTTCTGCGGATGCGGGTGATCGCCTCCGCCACGGTCATCTTCGGCCGCAGGGAGACGTATTCGGTGGTCATGATGGAGCCGGCGGAGTTCTCCGGGTAGCGCAGCAGGTCGTTGATCTCCTTGCGCATCTGGGGATCGGCCTGGGCCAGGATGCGCTTGACCACATTGGCCGGCATCTCCTCCACCAGGTCCACCGCGTCGTCCACGTACAGCTCCTCGATCACGTCGCGCAGCTCCGCGTCCGAGAAGCCCCGGATCAGCAGCTCCTGCTGTTCCGGTTCCATTTCCACGAAGGTCTCCGCCGCCTGCTCCTTCGGCAGCAGCCGAAACAGCCGGGGCAGCCCCTCGTCCGCGATCTCCTCAAAGATCGCGGCCACGTCGGCCGGATTCATGGTGACCATGATGTCCTTGAGCGTGGAATACTTCTTTTCTCCGAGCAGTTTTTTGATGGTGCTCTCCATCGTTACGGTATGTTCTGCCATCGGTCTCCTCCTTTTCGTCAAAAGTCGGAAGTCCGACACGCAGGCCGATGTTCAGCAGATAGAAAAGAGGAAGCGCCGCAAAGGCGGTTCCGCATCAAAACTTCGGCCTGCTGTGCCGCTGGTACTTCCACCGTCCATGACGTTTCCTCCTATCAATTTTTTTGTTTTTTCCGGGCGGTGCTTTGCGTCGCCCACTATTTTAGAATATCGTTTGCAGCGTTTTTTGTCAAGAAAAAAACCGGGGTCGTCCGCGCCTTCCAGGCGCAAAAGCCAAGCGCTGAAAACTATCGCAGGTCGTGCTTTTCCAGCAGCTCCCGCGCGAAGTCCGCGGTCTCGTCGAAGAGCTGCACATAGCCCTGGAGCATGCGCGCCTTGGCGCAGAGGGCACGGCTGCGGCGGCTGACGTAAATGGCGCACTTGTGCCGCCCGTTTTTCGCCTCCTGCACCAGGTTGGCCGCGGGGGAATTGCCGTCGAAGGCCAGAAGCACCGAGGGACGGCGCTTGAAGATCTCATAGGCGAAGCTCTTGTACACGCCGTTGCCGCTCTGCTCAATGGAGATGCGGATCCCCGCGCCGCTGCGGCGCAGGCGGGCGCACTCGGCGTCCGTCAGCGCGGCGGGCACGATGGCAAAGAGCGCGAAGCGGCCCCGGTTCTGTTCAGCGAGATAGCGCTCCAGCCCGCAGAGCCGGTGCCCGATCACGAAGCAGACCTTCTCCGGGTCGGCGTTCTCCAGCAGGGCGTCGATCACCGCCTTGCCTCCGGGGCGCAGTTTGGTGGCGCGCCGGTCGCTGTTGAAGCTGCCGCCCGCGAGAATGATCGGCGTTTTGCCAGCCGGCAGCTCGCGCACCCGGTCTGCCAGGGCCGCGGCGGCGTCCCGTTTTCCGCCGCCGAGCCAGAGATCCGTCTCCACCCGGCCGGTCTCCCCGATTCGCCGGGCATAGAAGGCGGCAATATCCTCTTGCGCAAGGGCGGCAAGGGCCTCCGTCTTTCGCGCAAATACCGTGAGGCTCTCATCGCGGATGCGCTCCTCGGCGGCGCGCATCTGGCAGAGATCCTCGTGCCGCAGGCCCAGCAGCTTTTCCAGCGCCAGCTCCTCATCGATGGAGTTGGTGCCGTAGAGCGCGCCGCCGTCGGTGCCCTGCACGCAGGCGATGCCCGCGCGCAGATACTGCCGCAGCGGGTGGCGCTCCAGGTCGCTCAGATTGTTGAGACGCACGTTGGAGGTGAGCTGGAATTCCAGCGTCACGCCGTCCTCCCGCAGGGCCTGCAGCAGCCGCTGCCCGTTTGCGGAGCGGAGATTCGGCGTATAGAGCCCGTGGCCGATGCGCAGCCGGGGCATCTTCTGCCCCGGCACGAGCGACGCGCGCACGCAGCGGATCGTATTTGCCACATTGTCGCGCAGGCTGTCGTTTTCGCCCGCGTGCACGCGCAGGACGAAGCCGTCGTTCTCCCCGGCGATGCGCGTCAGCTCCCGGAGCGTGTTTTTCAGTTCCAGGATGTCGTTGATCTCCTCGCCCACAATGTCGCTGCCCGCCACATAGGGATCCATGGCCACGGCCCGCAGCACCCGCAGGTTCTCGCTCAGATAGTCCCCGGGTGTCACGGCGTCGCGCACGATGGTGAGTGGTGTGCGGCGCATGGCGGCGAGAAAGCGCATCAGCACGCCGGTCTCCGCCGTGACGGCGGGCATGACCGCGTGGATCTGCCGCAATACTTCGGGCGCCGCCTCCGCCTTGCAGAGGCTGGTGTCGGAGATCTCGGCGTAGTCGATGCCGTAGCGCCGGTAGTTGCGCGCGATCCAGAGAAGCTTGTCCTGAAAGAGCGTGTTTTCGGCATAGGCCGGATTCTCCCGATCCCGGGCCATCTGCCGCAGGGCCCGGGCGATGTCCTCATCCGGGACAGTCGGTTCCGCCGGGAGCGGGATCGGATCCTCCGCCGGGACGCCCTTGGTGAACACATAGCGGTAGAGGTAGACCTTCTCCAGATCGGCGAAGACGGCCTGCCCGTCCTTGGGGATCGCCAGAGACACCCGGATGCGCCCGATGTTGTATGCCGCGTCCGCCGGATTGTTCAGGATCAAATCGGCAAAGTTAATAAAGGTATTGTCGTCGATGCGCCGCTCCCGGTATTTGCCGGTGAGGGTGGAATCGGCCAGCGCCCGCTCCGCCCGGTCGCGCCGCTTTTCCAGCAGCGCCAGCTGCGCCGGGCTGCACTTCAGCCCCAGCTTTTTGATATAGTAGAGCGGATAACGGATCTGATGGTGGATGCCCAGGGCGATCAGCAGATCCGGCGGGAGATTGGCGCTCATGTGGGTGTGCAGATCGGTGCGGAACTTGCAGTCGGAGAAAATATAGGTCTTGACGATGGTCTTCTGCTCCGAGAGGCGGTAGTCCTTGGTCTGGCTCATCAGCGCCTTGGATATGGCGGGGATGGAGGCCTTGAGCTCCACGCTCCCGTCCGGGTGGATGTTCGCCACCTTGGTGTTCCCCAGGCGGAAGATCCAGAGCTGCCGGTTGTCCCCGTCCACATAGCTGGGGACGGTGCCGCGGATCACCATGAGGCCCTGCTCGTCCTCGCTCAGCGGGAGAGCACAGAGCCGGGCCAGGTTTCGGATCAGGTTGCCGGTGCCGTGGTTCGGTGTGCGCAGCACATAGTGCAGCTCCTCCCCTTCCCGGCTGAGCTCCACCAGAATATCCTTTTCCTTGTCCAGCGCAAAGCGGCCGAAGTACTCCATAGCGTCCTCCCTTTATGCCGCGGGACTGTGAAAACGATTCCTTTCACAGTCCCGGACTTCATAGTTTTTCTGAATATGCAAAGGCATTATGAGCCCCCCTATCTTTCTTTTCGTCTTGCCGAAAAAGAAAGATAGCGCCGCTCGCGGTGTAAGAAAGAAAAGGGCGCTCACAAAGACGCCGTGCTTTTTGCGCCACGCCATCCGCGTAATGGCTTCGCTTACGCTCGCGGCGCTTCCCTGTCTATAGACTGACGAGCCGCGGTGCCATGCGGGGCATGATCCCGGTCAGAAGTGTAACGGAGCGACAGCGCTGTGCGGGCTCAGCAACTACGCGTACCTGCTATAGCGGCGACCCCGGTTGCGCCCTTGGGTTCCCCGCTTGTACGAGGGGTCAAGGGGAAGCTTCCCCTTGTCGCCTTTCTTTGGCATCAAAAACCGTTTCTTTCCGCGAGCAGGAAAGAAATGGGTTTTGCTTTACGCAGCTTTCAACTCTGAGCGCTTGATAATTTGAGCATCCGTACTACTTATGCTCTTTACTCCGTAATGGCCCAGACCCGCGCGGGCAGGCCCACGGCGTCCTCGATCTTTGGCCAGGCTGCCACCAACACCGCGCCGGCGGGTGCCACCAGATCCAGGTTGCACAGCACCTCGATCTGGATCTTGCCCTGCTCCAGCACATAGCGCTCACAGGCCAGATCCCCGGCCTTTGCCGCCTCGGCGGAGGCGTCGGTGTCCAGGGTCTCGTGGCCGTTGGCCGCGGCATTGCGCACTTCGTAGATGTACTTCAGCGCCTCCAGCGACCAGCCGGGGAAGTTCTCGCTGCCGTCCTGGGCGATGCCGGAGAGGGCGTTCATATCGGGCCAGTGCTTCGACCAGTCGGTGCGCAGGGCGACGAAGGCGCCGTCGGGGATGGGGCCGTACTTGGCCTCATAGTCCATGATATCCTGCGCCGTGACGGCGTAGTGCACGTCCTTGGCCACCTTGTCGGTGATGTCCACCACGCAGAGGGGGAAGACCGCGTCCTTCACGCCGTAGCGCTCGGAGCGGACGCCGTCCTTCACGAAGTGGCCCGGGAAGTCCACGTGAGTGCCGAACTGGCCGGGGAAGCGGAAGCTCTGGATTACGCACTCCAGCATGGGGTTGCCCCAGTCGTAGACCACTTTGCCCAGCTCCACGGTGCCTTCGGGGATACCGCTCCAGTAAGGGCTTTCGTTATTGAGCCAGTGCGAGAGCTCCACCCATCTGAGTTTCTTCACGCTCTCCAGCGCGTCCCACAGTTTGTACATCGTATAGACCTCCCTTAACAAAATGATATTATTCGTATTGTAGCCGCCCCGGCCCGTCTTGGCAAGGGTTTTTTCCGGCGATCAGGGCTTTTTCAGCGGCAGCGGTTTTCCGTCCAGCACCGCCTCGGCGAGGGTATCGCCCACATAGCGCAGCTTCAGCGAGAAAAAGGGCGCGTTTTCGTACAGCAGGCGCAGGAAGATCCTGTCCCCTTCCCAGATGGGCTTGGAGAGCAGCTCCTGCTTGTCGATCCACTCCAGCTGCCCCTCGTCACAGTCGGTGCGCACTTCGCCGCAGAAGTCCTCCGAGACGAAGAGATGCATATACTCGGTGCCCCACTCGTCGGAGACGAAGGTCACGATCCCGCGAAACTGCCAGGAGCGGAGCGTTAAACCCGTCTCCTCCCGCACTTCGCGCAGCAGGCAGTCCTCCGGGCTTTCGCCCTCCTCAAACTTGCCGCCGATGCCGATCCATTTGTCCTTGTTTTCGTCCACGGTTTTCTTGACCCTGTGCATCATCAGGTACTTGCCGTCCCGCTCGATATGGCAGAGCGTGGTATTGCGCATGGCGATCACCTCGCAGTCATCTTAGCATAATAATCATCAGATGGCGAGAACAATCGTAAAAAACGATTGTTCTCGCTGCCAAACGACAAGTTTGGCAGCGAGTGATTCGATGAATCATTCGCCCGATGCTCATTGCAATGCGTGTAGGGCAAAACAGCCTGACTGTTTTGCTGCGCCGCAAAGCGGCGCGGTGAAAAGCTTTTGGGCTTTTCGCCATCATATAATCATTATAAAACGGGAAAAATGAACAGGGTGGATTGTTTTACGGGAAAAAGAGTGGTATACTGTGATATACTGTCGATAGTTGCGACGAGGAGAAAAAGATATGAAACGCTGCATCGCCCTGTTTTTGATGATCACCCTGCTGCTCGCGCTGCCTGTCATGGCCGCCGCTGAGGGTACGCATTCCGAGGACTTCACCGTGGACACCAAGATCCTGGACGTGATCGACCATCCGGCTTTCACGGGCTTTGGCCGCCTCCTGTTCCCCACGGCCTTTGAGATCCCCGCGCGCCTTCCGATTGAGGAGCTCTATTATCTGCTGCCGGCCTACCACACCATCAACCCCGAGAACGCGTGTGAGGTGCTCAACTACCTGAAGAACCAGGCAGAGGACGGCAATCAGATCTTCTACGATATCTACACCGACGAGGAAAAGGCGGCCGACCCCGCCAAGGCGGACACCGGCCTGTTCTTCTTCCGGGGCAATCCCGGCGGGAAGTTCGCGGTGCTGTCCTCCGGCATGGCCTTCCGCTATGTCGGCTCCATCCACGACAGCTTCCCCCAGGCGCTGGAGCTGGCAAAGCGCGGCTACAACGCCTTTGCGCTGGTCTTCCGCCCCGGCAAGATCACCGGCTCCGAGGATTTGGCCCGCGCCATCGACTTCATCTTTGACCACGCGTCCGAGCTGGGCGTGGACACCACGGATTACTCCATCTGGGGCGGCTCCAGCGGAGCCCACTTCGCGGTCTGGTACTGCGAGCAGGGCGCCGGCGCCTTCGGCGGCCAGGACCACGGCAAGCCCGCCATCGTGGTGACCCAGTACACCGCCTCCTACGAGGTCAGCCCCAACGACGTGCCAACCTACGCCAACCTGGGCGACCGGGATCTCTACTGCCAGGCCAATGAGAAGGCCCGCATCCGGGATCTGCAGGGCATGGGCATCGACGCGGAGCTGGACTTCTTTGAGGGCTGCTGGCACGGCTTCGGCCTGGGCATCGGCACGGCGGCCGAGGGCTGGGTCGACCACGCGGTGGACTTCTGGCAGCGGCATATGACGACGTGATGTTATATGGAGGAAAACGCGTGAAGCCTGCATCGTGCAGCGCTTCACGCGTTTTTTATATTTGTCACGCGCGGAGGAAAAACTCTGTATAAACTTTCCCAGCTCCGTAAATAATAGGCTCGTAATCCTTTTCTTTACGGAGGTACGGACATGAACAGCAAGAGCTCTGGCGGAAAGCTGGAGGCATTTTTCACAGGCAAGGGCTTCTACATCGTCCTGCTCCTGTGCGCGGCGATCATCGGCGGCTCGGCCTGGATGATGGCGGCGGGCGAGCGGGAAATGGCGGAAGAGATCAGCGTGATGAACCGGGAGAGCCTGGAAAAGCAGGCGGTGGAGACCGTGATCCTGCCGCCGGCGCAGGAGGACATTCAGCCCGCCATGGCGCCGGAGACCCAGGTCACCCGCCCGGAGGATGAGGCGCCTGCGAAACCGGAGGAGAGCACGGAGACCTTTCATGAGACCGAGGCTGCCCCGGCGCCGGCCTATGTCTGGCCGGTCAGCGGGCAGGTGGAGCGCTGGCACAACAGCAGCATCCTGACCTATGACGCCACCATGCGCGACTGGCGCACCCATGAGGGCATCGACATCATGGCCCCGCTCGGCGAGACAGTCACCGCAGCCCACGCGGGAAGCGTGGAGAGCATTGTGCAGGACGACCTCTACGGCACCGTGCTCACCGTGTCCCACGGGGACGGCGGGCGCACGGTCTATGCCAATCTGGCGGAGGTTCCGGCGGTAAGCGTCGGCGACTGGGTGGAGCCCGGCGACGTGATCGGTGCCGTGGGCACCACGGCCATCGGCGAGAGCGGCCAGGGCACGCACCTGCACTTCGCCGTCACCGTGGACGGCGTGAACGTAAACCCGCTGGACTATCTGCCCGGCTGATCACACCCCTGGCAGCAGATGAAAAAGGCCGGCCGCTCCTGTTGCGCTGCCGACAAAGAAACCCCGCAGGAGGCGCTTTCCTTACAAAGCGCCTCCTGCGGGGATCACTGCTTTTCGCCATCCTGTCATCATTATGCCATAAAGGCTTCGATCGCATCCGGATCCTTGATGATATCCCTGGACAGGACTTCGCAGCCATTCTCGGTGATCAGGAGATCATCCTCAATACGGATGCCGATGGCCTCCTCATCGATATACAGTCCCGGCTCGTCGCTGATGACCCAGCCGGGCTGAAGCACGTCGCCCGCCAGAGAGATGTCGTGCACGTCGATCCCCATGGGGTGGCTCACGCTGTGCATATAGTACTTATTCACCTCAGAGACATCCCGGATCATGCCCATGGAAACCAGCCCCTCCCCCAGGACCTGACGCGCGATTTCGTTCAGGTCCTTTGTGGTGAGGCCCGGCCGTGCGGCCGCAGCGACCGCCTGATTCGCCTTGAGGACCAGCTCGTAGAGCTCACGCTGTCTCGGGCTGAACTTTCCGTTCGCGGGATAGGTCCTGGTGATGTCGCTGCTGTAGTTTTCATACTCTGCGCCAAGATCCAGCAGGATCAGCGAGCCATCCTGCACCTCGCAGTGGTTCGTTTCGTAGTGCATCATACAGCCGTTGCTGCCGGAGCCGGCAATGGTGGGGAATGCCTGGCGCTTTGCGCCCAGCCGTCTGCAGGTATATTCAAAGTCCGCCTGCACCTGGTATTCCATCATGCCCGGCTTCAGGTTCTTCATCACATATTCCAGGCCCTGACGGGTAATCTCCAGCGCCCTGCGGATGCGCTCCACTTCTTCGGCGTCCTTCCGCTCCCGGAGCGGCGCGCAGGCCGTACGCAGATCCTTCAGGATCACGTGCGGATAGGCCTGTGCGAAGCGTTCCGCCATCACCAGGTTATAGTCCGGCAGATCGTTCATCCGGCAGCGGTACAGGTCAAAGTACGCCTGCTCCACACGAAGCCGCCCCATAAAGCTGCTGATCGCGCTTTCCAGGCTGTCCATATAGCGCACATCCTCGATCCCGGAGACCTGCCGGACTTCCTCTTTGGTGGGCATTTTTCCGGTCCACCGCTCAGACAGGGGATCCGGCTCCTCGATGAAAAGGATCTCCCTGACGGCTTCCGCAGACTTGTAGGCCAGAAACGCCGTGTTTTCCCGCTCCAGCCCCGTCAGATAGAAGCACTGGCTGTTGACCGCGAACTCGTGATATGCATCCTCGTTGCTATGGAGGGGGATACCGGCATAGGCGATCACCAGGGTATTCTCCGCCAGCGTCTGATACAGTCTGTCTCTATGTTCTGCAAACGACATGATGTTCTCATCCTTTCTCTGCTGCTGCGAGGCTTCCGCCGGTTCACACACCGTGACCCCTCGCAGATACGCAATTATGATGTTTCATATTACTACATCCCATGCGCTTTTTCAATTCGATTTCGGAAACGGGAAGGAGGCATTTCGTAAGGAAATGCCTCCTTCCGCCGCCCTTTTTCGCTTCCGTTTTTACTCGATGCCCAGCACCTTGTAATCCTGGGCCTCGACGGCGGCCTTCATGGTCTC
>CAMOXI010000016.1 GCA_946628965.1 uncultured Clostridia bacterium
GCAATGTGGCCATCGTCTCCAGCGCCTACCATCTCTACCGGGCCAAGTGCATGGCCGAAAAGCTGGGGGCCTCGAATCCCGCGGGCGTGGCCGCCCCCTGGGGCTACTTCTTCGTCATGCTCAACTACTTCATCCGCGAGGCCTTCGGCGTGACCCACCTCTGGGTGTTCGGGTGGTAAAGCAGCATTGAGTTTTGAGATTTGAGATTTTGGGGAGCTGTGTCCATTCCATTCAAACAGTTGTGCGTTGATCAACTGTCCTTTTCCGTTTCTCCTCAAAACTCAGCACTAAAAACTGAAAACTAAGGGGATGTGTTTTGCACATCCCCTCAGACTGTAGACGAACTCATGCGACGGAAGCAGGACACGCATGGGGAGAGCGCGAGAGGGGATTGGTTATTCCCTCTCGCGTTTGATAATCTCAAAAATGAGAACTTTTCCGGAAGTTCTCATTTTTGATGCTCAAGGTGTCGACACTTTGTCGACACCTTGAGGGGATGTGTTTTGCACATCCCCTTTATTCATTTTTCCTCTTGCCAAACAAGAACAGAAGTGCTATAGTGTGGATGTTCACGAAATTGCAATATTAGAAAATTCGTGAATCATCCTAAGCGGTCAATTCGTGAAAATATAAGAGGAAACAGGTTATGAACAGACAGGAAGCCGATATTCTCTGCCTCCTCCATCAAAATACATACGGCAGCCAGCGGGAGCTGGCCGCCGCCGCGGGCTACTCCGTGGGCATCGTGAACCGCTCCCTCCGCACCCTTCGGGAGGAGGGCTATCTGGACGCCAAACAGCGCCCGACTGCCAAAGCGGAGGCCGCCTTCCGGAAAAAGGCCCCCCGCAGCGCGGTAATCCTGGCCGCGGGCAGCGGGCTGCGCATGGCCCCCATCGGCATGGAGACGCCGAAGGCACTGCTGGAGATCAAGGGCGAAGTGCTCATCGAGCGCCTGATCCGCCAGCTGCGGGAGGCGGGCGTGCGGGAGATCTGCGTGGTCGTGGGCTTCCTGATGGAGCGCTTCGAGTACCTGATCGACGATTTCGGCGTGGAGCTGGTGGTCAACAGCGAGTACGCCGGCCGCAACAATCTCCACTCCCTGGCCCTGGCCGCCGACCGGGTCTCCAACAGCTATGTGATCCCAGGCGACCTGTGGTTCCGGGAAAACCCCTTCCGCCGGGAGGAGCTGTACTCCTGGTTTATGGTCTCGTCGCTGATGGACCTGGAGAGTGAACTGCGCGTCAACCGCAAGCAGGAGCTCTGCTACGTTCCGGAGGGGACGGCGGGCAATACCGTGCTCGGCGCGGCCTACCTCTGCGAGGAGCAGGCCGTCATTGTGCGCGGGCGGCTGGTGCTGATGAACCGGGGAAGAAAGTACGACGACTCGCTCTGGGAGTCCACCCTCCGCGAAGGGGACCGGATGTTCGTGCAGGCGCGGGTCCTGGGACCGGACGACGCGGTGAACATCAACACCTTCGAGCAGCTGCGGGAGCTGGACAGCGGCTCGGCCCATCTGCACTCGGACGTGATCCGGGTCATTGCCGAGGTGCTGCAGGCGGAGCCCGAGGAGGTCACGGAGATCGCGGTGCTGAAAAAGGGCATGACCAACCGCTCCTTCTGCTTCAGCTGCCGGGGCAGGAAATACATCATGCGCATCCCCGGCGAGGGCACCAACAAGCTCATCAACCGCCGGCAGGAGGCGGAGGTCTTCGCGAAGATCCGCGGCCTGGGCCTCTGTGACGATCCGGTTTACATCAACCCGGACGACGGCTATAAGATCACGGCCTATCTGGAGGGCGTGCGCACCTGCGATCCGAACAACGTGGATGATCTTACCAAGTGCATGGAGAAGCTGCGTGCCTTCCACGCGCTGCGCCTGCAGGTGCCCCACACCTTTGATATTTTCGGCAGCATCGAGTTTTATGAGCGGCTCTGGAACGGGCTGCCGTCGGTCTATAAGGACTATGCGCGAACCAAAGAACAGGTGCTGGCCCTGCGGCCCTATATCGAGGCCCACGCAGAGCCCTTCTGCCTGACCCATATCGACGCCGTGCCCGATAACTTCCTGTTCTGCACGGGGCCGGATGGCACAGAGCAGCTGCAGCTGACGGACTGGGAGTATGCCGGCATGCAGGATCCCCATGTGGACATCGCCATGTTCTGCATCTACTCCCTCTACGACCGGGCGCAGGCGGATCGGCTCATAGATATTTACTTCCGCGGCGCCTGCCCCAAGGAGACGCGGCTCAAGATCTACTGCTACATCGCCGCCTGCGGGCTTCTCTGGAGCAACTGGTGCGAATACAAGCGGAGTCTGGGCGTGGAATTCGGCGAATACGCCCTGCGGCAGTACCGCTTCGCCAAGGAATACTGCCGGATCGTGGGGGAGGCGCTGGATGCATAAAGTCAAACGGGCCATCATCGTGGCCGCCGGCACCGGCACGCGCATGCTTCCGCTGACCGAACGCACGCCCAAGCCGCTTATTAAAGTCAACGGCCTGCGCATGATCGACAGCGTGATCGCCGCGCTGCACGCAAACGGCATCTATGAAATCTACGTGGTGATCGGCCACCTGAAAGAGCAGTTTTCCGATCTGCCTGCCCAATATCCGGGTCTGGAGCTGATCGAGAATCCACATTATGTAAACTGCAACAACATCTCTTCCCTCTACATGGCGCGCCAGCACCTGGAGGACGTGATGATCCTGGACGCGGACCAGCTGATCCGGAACCCCGCGGCGCTCTCCCCGGAATTTGAGCGCTCCGGGTACAACGCCATCTGGACGGACGAGGAGACGAAGGAGTGGCTCCTGACTGTGGAGGACGGCGTGATCACCGGCTGCAGCCGCACTGGCGGCAGAGGCGGCTGGCAGCTCTACAGCGTCTCCCGCTGGAGCGCGGAGGACGGACAGCGCCTGCGCCGCCACCTGGAGGAGGAATTTGAAGAAAAGCGTAACCGGCAGATCTACTGGGACGACGTGGCTCTCTTCTGCCACCCGGAGGAATACCGCCTCGGCATCCGCCCTATGCGGCGGGAGGACGTGGTGGAGATCGACAGCCTGGACGAGCTGATCGCCATGGACGCAGGCTACGCCGCCTGCAAAGGAGAAACGAACCATGAATAAGAAAAAAGGTCTGTTAGCCAACGTGGACCCCGCGACCACGATCATCCCCTTCGCCATCATCTTTGTGCTCTGCCTGTTCTTCGTGTTAAGGCCCGTGGCCTCCACCGACGCGCTGACCGCGATCCGGGACTTTCTGGGCGACTCTCTTGGGCTTTACTATCTGGTCATCGGCCTCGGGACGCTTGTGGTCTCCCTCTGGATCGCCTTTTCGGACATCGGCAGGATCACCCTCGGCAAGCCCGGCGAGAAACCGCAGTACGGCTTTTTCACCTGGGGCGCCATGGTCTTCACCTGCGGCCTGGCGGCGGATATCCTGTTCTACTCCTTCTGCGAGTGGATCTCCTACTGCATGGAGCCCCATGTGGCGGAGATGGGTTCCCTGCAGGACTGGGCCTCCACCTATCCGCTGTTTCACTGGGGCCCCATCCCCTGGAGCTTTTACGCGACGCTGGCCGCCTGCTTCGGCTTCATGCTGCATGTGCGCGGCTGCCACAAGCAGAAGTTTTCCGAGGCCTGCCGTCCCATCCTGGGGGACAGGACCGACCGCTTCGCCGGCAAGTTCATCGACGTGCTGGCCGTCTTCGCCCTGATCGCGGGCACGGCCACCACCTTCTCCGTGGCCACGCCCCTGCTGGGCGCGGCGCTGACCACGCTGATCGGCATCCCCGCCTCCAAGTTCATCACCATCGGCATCCTGGTGGTGACCTGCATCGTCTACACGATCTGCGTCATGCGGGGCATCAAGGGCATCTCCTGGCTTGCCAATCTCTGCATGTACCTCTTCGGGGCGCTGCTCCTCTTCGTGCTGGTCTTCGGCGGCGAGACGCGCTATATCCTTGAGACCGGCTTCTCCGCCCTCGGAAACATGGCGCAGAACTTCATTGTCCTCAGCACCTGGACGGACGCCCTGCGCACGACCTTCTTCCCCCAGAACTGGACGATCTTCTTCTGGGCCTACTGGATGGTCTGGGGCATCGCCTCGCCCTTCTTCATGGGCAGCATCAGCCGCGGCCGCACGGTGAAGCAGGTCATCCTCGGCACCTACATCTTCGGCGTCTCCAGTACGCTCATCTCCTTCATCGTCCTCGGCAACTACGGCCTGGGCCTGCAGATGATGGAGAAGTTCGACGTGCTGGGCTTTTACACCGCCTCCGGCGACCTCTACGCCACGGTCATCGCCATCATCAAGACCCTCCCGGCCCACACGCTGGTGCTGGTGATGCTCATCGTCTCCATGATCGCTTTCTACGCCACCTCCTTCGACAGCATCACGCTGGTGGCCTCGGCCTACAGCTACAGGAAGATCGAGGAGGATGAGGAGGTCAGCGGCCGGATGAAGCTCTTCTGGGCCATTCTGCTGATCATGCTGCCCATCGCGCTCATCTTCTCCGAGGGCTCCATGAACAACATGCAGACCGTCTCCATCATCGCGGCCTTCCCCATCGCGGCGGTCATCTGCCTCATCATCGCAAGCTTCATCAAGGACGCGAAGGGCTACATCGCCCGCACGCCGGAGTATCGGAAATAGGCTCCGCAGCGGCGTGCAATGCGAGACGGATCCGGTTCGGATCTGGATTGCCCCGGCGCGCAAAAAGAAGCACCCCATAAAGGGGTGCTTCTTTCATCAGGACGCATACTTGATGAAGGAATAATACCATTCCAAATGGAAGACAGAAACTTTATTATCCCAATCAGGGAATGATTGATCGATGAGAGGCTGAACCCCTGATGAAGTAATGCTGTTATTGCCATGATTGATGTCCGTTTCTATCTTAAAAGGTTCGAGCGAATCTCTTTCTATCAGGATCCTGCAAGGGATCTGCATGGCATCCCAGTCAGCGTTATCCAGGTCATAGCCCAACAGTGCCATATCCTCATCCAGGAACATGTTTCTCAGGGCTTCCCCGGATAAGATCACATCCAGATAATAAAAGGTAAAATTGCTGGTAAACCCATCATCACTATGACCATACTTTACTTTAATTGTACCATCCGCAATTCTTTCAAATAACTCCAGATTTAATGTGGGACGATAAGTATATTTATACTCTTTTGTTTGATCTCCGATGCTTAAATGACTCAGTCCGGCTGCTTCGTCTGCTGTCAATTGATAGTCAGCTTCGCCCATGCCAACCTTCGTAGCTCCAAACCCAAGTGTTACTTCTTTTGATAAACTGCCCTCAGTGTCAAGGTGATATGGATTCTCTGTCACTTTCATTCTCGAAAAGAGTGTATAATGCGATTCTGCATATTTATCCTTTGAATACTGTTCACCATTTAATTCGCAATCGCCCCAAATTCGAATATACAAGCGTCGATCCACACTGTATGACTCTGCCGTTTTCAGTTTATCAACTATTTTCTGTGCTAATCTCCTGGGATTTGGCATGACGATATTTACCGCGACGGCGAAAACAACAAGCAATATCCCAACGATTATGAGTGCCTTTGTCGTTTTTTTCATTCTCTCTCTCCCTTCGGCTGTTCGCTTTTTATAATGTCATGATACATTTCGACGCTATTATAATCGAATACAGATGGTATTTCAATCGTATTTTTGTACTATGAAATCCAATAAAAAAGTGAGGCTTTTACGCCTCACTTTTCTTGTTGGGATGAGTTTCGCCTCGCCAAGCGGTGTCTTCTCTTTTTTGCCCCGCTCAGAACAGGCTGATCTGGCTGGTATCGGGCATGTCGCCCAGGGCGCCGATGGCCTTGAGCTGCTCCAGGTGGCTGGAGGAGACCTTCGGGCAGACCCGGTTGAGCTCCTCAATGGAGATGAACTTCGTGCCGGAGCGTCCTGCCGCAGCCAGATCCTGGGCTGCGGTCTCGCCCAGGCCGGAGAGGGCCACAAAGGGCGGGCGGAGTTTGCCGTCCTCGGTGATGAGGAACTTCGCCGCGTCGGACTGATACAGGTCGATGGGCGCGAACTCGAAGCCGCGCATGTTGAACTCGTACACCGCCTCCAGCGTGACCTGCAGATCCTCCTCGTTGGCGGTCAGGTCGTTGCGGCGCTTCATTTCGTTGAGCTTGCGGCGCACGGCCTCGGTGCCGCCGGTCATCATCGCCGCGTCGAAGCCGCCCTTCTGGCTGCGCCGGTAGAAGTAGGCGCTGTAGAAGGCCAGGGGCTCGTGCACCTTGAACCAGGCGATGCGGAAGGCCATCATGACGTAGGCCACGGCGTGGGCCTTGGGGAAGAGGTAGGCGATCTTGCGGGCCGATTCGATCCACCAGTCCGGCACGCCCATGGAGCGCATCTGCGCCTCCGCGTCGCCGGGGAAGTCGCCGCTCTTCTTGACCTTGCCCTTACGCACGGCCTCCATGGTCTTGAAGGCCAGGGCGGGCTGCATGCCCTTCTGGATCAGGTAGATCATGATGTCGTCACGGCAGCCGATGGTCTGGTTGACGTCCGCGATGCCGTTTACGATCAGGTCGTGGATGTTGCCGGCCCACACGTCGGTGCCGTGAGAGAAGCCGGAGAGGCGCACCAGGGTATCGAACTGGTGGGGCTGGGTGTCCACCAGCATCTGGCGGGTAAAGGGGGTGCCGAACTCCGGCACGCCGATGGAGCCGGTCTTGCCGATGATCGGGTCGTCGTCCGGGAGGCCCAGAGCGGCGGGGGAGGTGAAGATGGACATGGTCTCCGGGTCGGAGAGGGAGATGGTCTTCGCGTCCATGCCGGTCATGTCCTCCATCATGCGGATCATGGTGGGGTCATCATGGCCCAGCTCGTCCAGCTTCAGGAGGTTTGCCTCCATGCAGTGGTATTCAAAATGGGTGGTGATGATGTCGCTGTTGGGGTCGTCTGCCGGGTGCTGGACGGGGCAGAAGTCGGTCACGTCCATGTCCTGCGGGATGACGACCAGACCGCCCGGGTGCTGGCCCGTGGTGCGCTTGATGCCCACCAGACCCTGGGCCAGGCGGTTCTCCTCCGCCTTGGTGGCAGAGATGCCGCGCTCCTCCAGGTATTTCTTCACATAGCCGTAGGCCGTCTTTTCCGCGAGCGTCCCGATGGTGCCGGCGCGGAACACATGATCCGAGCCGAAGAGCACTTCGGTGTATTTGTGGGCCTTGGCCTGGTACTCGCCGGAGAAGTTAAGGTCGATATCGGGGGTCTTCTCGTTGCCGGGAAAGCCCAGGAAGGTCTCAAAGGGTATGTCGAAGCCCTCCCGGTTCATGCGGGTGCCGCATTCCGGGCAGTCCTTTTCCGGCATGTCCGCGCCGCAGCCGTAGCTGCCGTCGGTGATGAACTCCGAGTGGCAGCACTTGGGGCAGACATAGTGGGGCGGGAGGGAGTTGACCTCCGTGATGCCGGACATGTAGGCCACGATCGAGGAGCCCACGCTCCCTCGGCTGCCCACCAGATAGCCGTGCTCCAGCGAGTTCTGCACCAGCTTCTGGGCGGACATATAAATGACGTCATAGTTGTGGTCGAGGATGGTGTTCAGCTCGGTGTCCACGCGCTCCTGCACGATGGCGGGCGGGTTTTCACCGTAGATGCGGTGCATCTTGCCGTAGACCAGGTCGCGCAGGTCCCGGGCGGAGTTTTCGATCTTGGGCGGGAACAGATCCTTGGGCAGCAGCTCGATCTCCTCCACCTGATCGGCGATGGCCCGGGTGTTGGTCACCACCACCTCGTAGGCCACGTCTTTGCCCAGGTATTCGAATTCCTTGAGCATCTCGTCCGTGGTGCGGAAGAAGATGGGGCAGTCCCGGTCCGCGTCGGAGAACTTCTTGGCCGCCTGCAGGATTTTGCGGTACTGCTCGTCCTCCGCGTCGAGAAAGTGCACGTCGCTGGCGGCGATGACGGGCTTATTGAGCCTGCGCCCCAGGTCCAGGATGCGGCGGTTATAGTCCTGCAGCACCTTTTCATCCTTGACGCGGCCGTTTTCGATCAGGAAGGCGTTGTTGCAGATGGGCTGGATCTCCAAATAGTCGTAGTATTCGGCGATCTTCTCCAGCTCCTCATCGCTGGCACCGGTCATGACCGCTCCGTAAAGCTCGCCCATGCCGCAGGCGGAGCCCACCAGGATGCCCTCCCGGTGCTGGTTCAAAAGACTCTTCGGCACGGTGGGATTGCGATGGAAGTATTTGAGATAGGACTGGGAGATCATCTCGTAAAGGTTTTTGAGGCCCTTGCGATTCTTCACCAGCAGGATCATGTGGTGCGATTTCGCCACGTCCGTGCGCTTTAGGCGGTGGTAGACCTCCTCAATGCCGTCCAGATCCTTGGCACCCTGGGCGCGCAGCATGGGCAGGAACTTGTCCATCATGCGGGCCACCACCATGGCGTCGTCCGAGGCGCGGTGGTGGTTGAACTGTGGAAGCCCCAGGTAATTGGAGACGGTATCCAGCTTGAAGCGCTTCAGGTCGGGCAGCAGCGCCTGACTCAGCGCCAGGGAATCGAGGAACACGGGGGAGAAGCGCAGCCCGTTTCGCAGCGCCGTCGCGGTCATGAAGCCCACGTCAAAGTGGGCATTGTGGGCGACCAGCGGCCGGTCCCCGGCATAGGCCATGAACATCTCCAGGGCCTCTTTCTCCTTCGGAGCGTCCTGAACGTCGCTGTCCTTGATGCCGGTCAGCTTCGTGATATCCGCGGGGATGTGCTTTTCGGGATTTACAAAGGTGTTGAAGGTGCTCTTGATTTCGCCGCCGGAAAAGATGACGGCGCCGATCTCGGTCATGCGCTCATCCTGGGCGTTGAGGCCGGTGGTCTCGATGTCGAAGGCCACAAACTCGGTATCCAGCGGCAGCTTGGACTTGCCGATGACGGCGGCGTTGCCGTCCATGTCGTTGACGAAGTAGGCCTCCATGCCGTAGATGATCTTGACGCCGTGCTTCTTGCCGGCCTTCCACATATCGGGGAAGGCCTGGGCCACGCCGTGGTCGGTGACGGCGATGGCGGGCATGCCCCAGTCTGCCGCCCGCTTGACCACGGCGGCGGGGTCGGTCAGTGCGTCGAGAGCGGAGAAGCGGGTGTGCAGATGCAGCTCCACGCGCTTGACTTCCGCGTTGTCCGGCCGGATGTGGCGCTTGGACTTCATGATGTTGCGCGGGTCGAGCACCATATCGTTGTCAAACTTGGACCAGATGATCTCGCCCTGGACGGTCAGATGATCGCCCGGGCCGATCTTGTCGATGATGCTGCGGTCATCGTCCGAGCGCAGGAAGCGGGTCACGGAGACGGAGTTCGTGCGGTCGGTCAGGTCGAAGGCCAGCACGGCGCCGCCGTTGCGGGTGGAGCGGCTGTTGACCGCCACCACGTCGCCCTCCACGGTGACCTTGCCGGATTCCAGCGTCAGCGTGTTCATGGGCACGGGCTTCTGCCGGATGGCCCGGCCGAAGAGCACGTCGCCCTTCGGGCCGTCGCCGCCGCTGCCGGTGCCGGGGGTGAAGCTTGCGACCGCGGTGCTTTTGGGCTTGGGGTAGTCCGCGATGATGTCGACGCTTTTCAGGCTGTAGTCGCCTTTCAGCCGATCGGCCAGAGCGCTCAGATCCACGGGGGAGGGCATGGCGGCAAAGTGGGCGCTGACCGTGAGCAGAAGCTCCCGCGCGTTCACCTGCACGTCCGTCACATAGGCCTGATCCAGGCCGCCCGCCATGGCGTGCAGATCCTCACAGCCGGGGAATATGGTCAAAAACGGGGTGTAGTCTGTCATATCATAAACCTTCCATTATGGCTCCCCTGTGCAAGGGAAGCTGTCAGCCGGCAGGCTGACTGAAGGGTTGTCCGGATCTCTCCTGCAACCCCTCCGACTTCGCTTCGCTCAGCCACCTCCCTGCGGTCGTCTTTTGCCTGCAAAATGTGCCCCCGGCACATTTTGTCACGGCAAAAGTCCTTACACAGGGGAGGCACTTCATTTTTCATTCAAAATCAGCTCCATCAGCTTATCGCAGAGCTGGTCGTAATCGTATGTACCCAGAACCTGGCCCTTCTTGAAGAGCAGGCCTTTGTCCCTGCCGCCGGCGATGCCGTAGTCGGCCTCCCGCGCTTCGCCGGGGCCGTTCACCACGCAGCCCATCACGGCCACGGTGATGTCCCGGTCCAGATCCCGCACCAGGCCCTCCACCTTGGTGGCAAGGCCGATCAGGTCGATCTCGGTGCGGCCGCAGGTGGGGCAGGAGACGAATTTCACGCCGCCCTTTCTAAGCCCGGCGGCCTTCAGGATCGCGACGCCCGCGGACACTTCCTTCACAGGATCCGCTGTCAGGGAGACACGGATGGTGCTGCCGATGCCCTCGTTTAACAGCGTGCCGATGCCCACGGCGGACTGGATCGTGCCGTTCCACTCGGTGCCGGTCTCGGTGACGCCCAGGTGCAGGGGATAGGGAAAGACCTCCGCCGCCATGCGGTAGGCCGCCACGGTCAGCGGCACGGTGGAGGACTTGAGGGACAGGCAGATGTCCTCAAAATCGAACTTCCGCAGCAGGTCCACATGGCCCTGGGCGCTCTCGACCATGGCTTCCGGGCAGGGATGGCCGTATTTCTCGAGCAGCCGCTTTTCCAGGGAGCCCGCGTTCACGCCGATGCGGATGGGGATATGGCGGGCCTTGCAGGCCTCCGCCACGGCCTTCACGTTCTCCTCCGCGCCGATGTTGCCCGGGTTGATGCGGATCTTGTCGATGCCGCGCTCGGCGCACATCAAAGCGAGGCGGTAATCAAAATGGATGTCCGCCACCAGGGGCACGTCCACCTGAGCCTTGATCTTGTCGATGGCCTCGGCGGCGCGCACGTCCGGCACGGCGAGACGCACGATCTCGCAGCCCGCGGCGCGCATCGCCTTGATCTGGGCTACCGTGGCCTCCACGTCCCAGGTCTTGGTGTTGCACATGGACTGCACGGTGACGGGCGCATCCCCGCCCACGGCGAGGCCGCCGACCTGCAGCTTTCTGGTTTTCTCTCGTGTATACATGGCTTTACGCTCCTATCATTTCATACTAACGCAACAGTATAGCACAAATACGCCCTCCCCGACAAGCGGGGAGTGAATAAACCACAATAAAATACAAAACCAAAGCCCCGAGGGGGCTTTGGTTTTGAGAAGGAAAACCGGCGCAGACGGTCAATGCGGCAGGGCCCGCCCTGCCGCATGACCTTGCTGTGCCGGTTTGACGTTATCGTTGTTCGTTGACGTAGATGTTGGCCTTGCTCTGCACCAGGCGGGCCACCTCTTCGGCGCTCTTCTGGCCGGCGAAGTAGGCCGCGGCCTGCTCGGAGACGATGCCGTAGATGGCGTCGTTCTGGTCGTAGACCTTGTCGGTGTTGTTGATGACGTCCAGCAGCTTGTCGGCCTGCTCCTGAGTCAGGGCGTAGATCTGATACACGCTGCCGTCGGACATGCCCATGCCGCCGCGGGAGATCTGGATCTTCTCACCGTTCTCGTCCAGGAGATAGTTGCCGTTTTCGTCCTTCTCGTACTCGGGGGTCATGGCCTCCTTGAGCTTGTAGTCAAAGGCGCTCTTCATGACGGGCAGCCCGTACAGGCTCTTCTGGTAGTCCTCCAGCAGGATGGTGCGGATGAACTCCCAGGCCGCCTCCTTGTTGGAGCAGCTGGCGCTCATGGCGAAGGCGCCGTCGGTCAGATAGATCATGTTGCCCACGCCGTTGTTGGTGGGCCAGCCAATATAGGTGCTGTTGCCGCCGAAGTACATGTCGTTGTACAGCACGTCGTCGAGGCTGTAGATCCCGCTCTGCATCAGCATCTGGCGGCCCTGGGCGATGCGGTTCTGGGTGCTCTCTTCCTCGGACCACTCATAGCTGTCCCAGTCAAAATCAGCCTGGAAGGAGTTGGCAAACTCCAGGATGTCCACGAACTCCTGAGAATCAAAGCTGCACTTGCCGGTGCTCCAGTCCACGAAATCGTTCATGTCCAGGCACAGGAGGGTGGTCAGCACGTAGTCGCGGGTGGTGTACTGATCCAGGGGGGTGCAGCCCTCGGGCATGGAGGCCAGTGCCTCTTTGAACTGCTCATAGTTCCAGCCCGGCGTGTCCCCTACCACGGAGGCGGCGCCGATCAGGCTCTGGATGGAGAAGCTGGGGCAGATGCGGTAGAGGCCGCCGTTGGTCTCCATGGCATGCAGGACATTTTCAAAGAAGTCGTCCCGGCTCAGCTCTTTGTCGGCGTCAAGGTAGGGATAGAGGTCCTCCAGCAGACCCTTGCCGGCCAGCTGGCTGAAGGGCAGCCCGTTGAGGGACAGGATATCGGGCAGCTTGCCGGAGAGGATTTCGGTGGTCAGCTTGGTCAGACCCGCGGAGTAATCGTCCTCGGTGTTGTACTCGGAGTAGTCGCGCAGCTCGATGCGCACGGAATCGCTGTGGCGGTTGAAGTCGATGATCTTATCGCTCATGTCGTAGTCGAGGTACATGACCGCGAGGGACAGGGTCTGCTTCTGGGGCAGGGTATCGGCCGGGACGCGGGTGAGCGTGACAAACTCGGTCTCGCGGGTGTCGCTGCGGTAATGGGTCAGCACGCCGGTGATGGTCCCATCCGGGGAGATGTGGATGCCGTTCATGTAGTCGCCGTTGATGTCGCAGTTGATCCAGTTGAGGATCTTCTCGGTCTCACCGCTCTCCAGCTTGATGCCGTAGAAGTTGGAGCCGCTGCGGAAGCAGAGATCATAGTCGCCGCCGCCGGGCAGCAGGTCGTAGGCGTTGCCGGGCAGGCTGATTTTCTCGCCCAGGGTGCCGTGCTCGGTGTCGATGAGCATGAAGTCCATGCCGTTGTTGCCCGAGATGGTGACGCCGAGTCGCCCGTCCTTGAGGCGGACCACGTTGTTCAGATAATCGTCGCTGCCGATCTCATAGGAGACCGTGCCATCGGGGGCGACGGCCAGCAGGGTCATGTCTGCCGTGATCAGCAGATTGCCCTTCTCGTCCAGGTTCAGGGAGCTTGCGTTCAGATAGGTGTCCTCACCGATGGGGTAATCGAGGGCGTTGGTGCTGATCTCGCTGCCGTCGGTGTCGAGCACGCGGACATAGTAGCTGCGCTCATAGCGCCAGTTTTCCCAGCTCTGGTCGCTGTAGAGTTCCTCGCGGCTGCCGTCGAACCAGTTGGTGTAGACCTGCTCCAGGGCCAGGATCTTGCCGTCGTCAGTCAGGCACATGCCCTGAAGGTCCGCACCGGAGCTGTAGTTCAGGCGGTTTTCGGTGTCCTCCACGCCCTCCAGGGGCTTGTAGGCCTCCAGCTTGCGGAGTTTGCCGTCGTTGGAGACATAGTAGAGGGAAGCGCCGTACACGTCCAGCTGCCCATCATATTCCAGCGTCTCGCCCTCGTTGAGCTCCCGCGTGCCGACCTTTTCATAAGAGGTGGCGTAGAAGCCGTCGGCGGTGTAGGCGCAGGGATTGAGATTCACGTCGTCGGGTACGTCGATGGGGGAGAAGTCCGCCTTGTAGGCGTAGTCGGTGACAGTGGCCTCGCTGTCCTTGCCGGGATCGGCGGGCGCTTCGCTCTTTCCGCCGCAGGCGCAGAGACCCATGGCCATGGCCAGGACCAGTACAAGGCAGAGCAGGGAGCGGATGTTTTTCTTCATTTTGTGTCCTCCTGAGAGAATAATCCATGCGCAGAGCGCATTGCGGTCTTGATAGAATAACATGCGTCAACATGCGTCTGTTTCAACGCTGCTGTATTATACCATATCATACAGCGGGTGTATCTTAAGATTCCTTAAATCTTTTCCGGGGTGTTTGTTTCCGAAAAAGTTTGTGATACAATGTGCCCAGAAAACACAGGGGAGGCATGCTGTATGACCGCTTTATCCCGGATCCTGATCGTGGATGACGATCCGGATATCCGCAATGTCCTGTCTCTTTTATTAAAGGATTCCTATTTTGTGGCGGAGGCTGCCGACGGCGCCGAGGCCGTAAACTATATCAGGGCCAATCCCGACACCGATCTGGTGGTGCTGGATGTGATGATGCCCGGCATGGACGGGCTGGAGACCTGCACGAAGCTGCGGGAGTTTTCCAACGCTCCGGTGCTCTTCCTCACGGCCAAATCCGCCGAGCGGGACCGGGTCGCCGCCTATCAGAGCGGCGGGGACGATTTCCTGTCCAAGCCCTTCTCCCAGGCAGAGCTGCTGGCCAAGATCTCCTCGCTGCTGCGCCGCTATCAGCTCTACCGCGGCAAGCCCGCCTCCGTCCTCTCCATCGAGGGGCTGGAGATGGATCTCGCCGCCCACAGCGTCAGGGTGAACGGCAAGCCCGTGACCCTGACCGATACCGAGTATGCGATCCTGGAATACCTGATCAAAAACCGGGGGAACGTGGTCACCGCCGCGGAGCTCTACGAGGCCGTCTGGGGGGAGAAGTTCCTCTCCGGCTCGGGCAACACGGTCATGGTGCATGTGCTGAACGTGCGCCGCAAGATCGAGGAAAACCCGTCCAAGCCCAAGATCCTCCGCACCGTTTGGGGAAGGGGTTATCAGATTGACTAAGCATTTTCGCCTGCCCCGGACGCTGGACGCGAAGATGCTCTACATGCTGCTGCTGAGTCTGCTCTGCGCCCTCGCGGTCTTCGCGGCGGCCTACGGCGCGGCTTCGCTTGCCCTCAACCGGCTCTATCTGAGCCCGGACGCGGTCTCCGCCCGCCAGGCGGAGTACTATACCGACTTCGCGGGCTTTGTCAGCGCAAACGAGGTCTCCGGCAGGGACTCGGTGGCGGTCACCCGCTTCAATAACCGGCGGGACTATGTGACGGTCACGGTGTTCAGCGCGGAGGATCTGGGGCTCGATCCCCGCAGCACCGCCGGCCGCAGCGCCCGGCCCCAGTATTCGGCCGTGTACGGCAAGCTCTATCCCATGCAGTTTGCCGACGGGCCCTACTATGTGCGCATCGAGGACAACACCAGCGTGCGGGAGGATAACCTGAACCGCATCATCGCGATCCTGCTCGGCAGCATCGCCTTCACGGCGGTCATGTTCACCTACATCCGCCGCCTCACGAGCCGCATCATCCGCCTGTCCCGGGAAGCCGGGGCCATCGGCGGCGGCGATCTGGAGGCGCCCATCTCCGTGGAGGGGGAGGACGAACTGAGCCAGCTTGCCGGTGAGATGGACCATATGCGCGACGCCGTGATCGAGCGCATGTCCGGCGAGCGCAGAGCCTGGGAGGCAAACTCCGAGCTCATCACCGCCATCTCTCACGATATCCGCACCCCCATGACGAGTCTGCTCGGCTATCTGGAGCTTCTGAACGAGAGCGGGGACGAGGAGCGCAAACGGCAGTTTGCCCGCTCTGCCTATGACAAGGCCGTGGAGCTCAAGGATCTGACGGACGAGCTTTTCAAATACTTCCTGGTCTTCGGCCGCGCGGAGGTGCAGATGAACCTGGAGCGCTTCGACGCAAGGCTGCTGCTGGAGCAGATGCTGGGCGAGGCGGAGTTCGATCTGGCCGACGCGGGCTTTACGGTGCAGCGCATCGAGTTTTCCGGCGAGTGCGCCGTGGAGGTGGACCCGCTCTACCTGAAGCGCGTGCTGGACAATCTGGTCTCCAACGCCAAGAAATATGCGGAGAAGAGCGAGCCGCTGCTGATCGTCTCCGAGCTCTCGGAGGGGAAGCTCTCGGTCACGGTGTCCAACACCGTCGCCAGTGCCGCGCCCCGGGTGGAGAGCACCAAGATCGGCCTGCGCACCTGCGAAAAAATCATGGAGACCATGCACGGCGTCTTTGAGACCCGGCGGGACGGGCAGCACTTTGCCGCGGAGTTCGCGCTCCCGGCCTATGATTTGTGAGACCCTGCCCCAGAGCGGAATCGCGGTTCGGACCGAAGAAAAATAAGGGCTGTGAAGAATAGCTGCTCACAGCCCTTTTCTGCTTCCGCCGGACTATTGACCGCGGCGGCTTTTGATGGTAAAATACTTTGAATTATTACGATTACTATCGAACAGGTATGGTTTGCTGCTATGTGGATTGCCGATCAGTGGAAAGATTTTGAGGTGCTGGACTGCTCCCGCGGGGAAAAGCTGGAGCGCTGGGGGGAATACTACCTGGTGCGGCCGGACCCGCAGGCCATCTGGGACACCCCGCGCCGCAATATGCACTGGAACGACCGGGACGCCCGCTATCGCCGGAGCGAGAGCGGCGGCGGCAGCTGGGACAAGGGCGGTCTGCCCGCCCAGTGGAACATCCGGTATAAGGAGCTGACCTTCCACGTCAAGCCCATGAACTTCAAGCACACCGGCCTCTTCCCCGAGCAGGCCGCCAACTGGGACTGGGCCATGGAGAAGATCCGCGGGGCAAATCGCCCGATCAGCGTGCTGAATCTCTTCGCCTACACCGGCGGGGCCACGGTGGCCTGCGCGAAAGCCGGCGCCTCCGTCTGCCATGTGGATGCGGCCAAGGGCATGGTGGCCTGGGGCAAGGAAAACGCCGCGGCCTCCGGTCTGCAGGACGCGCCGATCCGCTGGATCGTGGACGACTGCGCCAAGTTCGTGGAGCGGGAGATCCGCCGCGGCCACCGCTATGACGCGATCATCATGGACCCGCCCTCCTACGGGCGCGGCCCGGGCGGCGAAGTGTGGAAGCTGGAACAAAATCTCTGGCCTTTCGTCTCCCTCTGTGCCGGGGTTTTGTCCGACGATCCGCTTTTTGTGATCATCAACTCCTACACCACGGGGCTTTCCCCCTCGGTGCTGAGCTATGTGACCGAGAGCATCTTTACGAAGAAATACGGCGGCCGCTCCGACAGCCAGGAGCTGGCCCTGCCCGTGACCGATTCGGGCCTGTTTTTACCTTGTGGCGCGACATGTCGCTGGGAAGGAGAATAAATGAATAACGAATCATGATTCGTTATTCATTGCCTTTACTATGATCCGTTTTGAAAACGTACATTATCGCTACCCCGACTCCGACCATGACAGCCTCTGCGGCGTGGATCTCACGATCGAAGAGGGGAGCTTCGTGGCCGTGCTGGGCCATAACGGCTCCGGCAAGTCCACGCTGGCCAAGCACATGAACGCCATCCTCCTGCCCACCGAGGGCAGGGTGCTGGTGGACGGGATGGATACTTCCGACGAGGCCAATCTGCTGCCCGTGCGGCGCACGGTGGGCATGGTCTTCCAGAACCCGGACAACCAGATCGTCGCCAACGTGGTGGAGGAGGACGTGGCCTTCGCCCCCGAAAACCTGGGCGTCCCCCCGGCGGAGATCCGCGAGCGGGTGGACAATGCCCTCAAAACCGTGGGCATGTATGAGCACCGGCAGCACGCGCCCCATCTGCTCTCCGGCGGGCAGAAGCAGCGCGTGGCCATCGCGGGCGTGCTGGCCATGCAGCCGCGCATCATCGTGCTGGACGAGCCGACGGCCATGCTGGATCCCCAGGGAAGAAAGGAAGTCGTCGCCACCGTGACCCGCCTTTGCCGGGAAAACGGCATGACCGTGGTGCTGATCACCCACCACATGGAGGAGTGCATCGGCGCGGACCGGCTCATCGTCATGTCCTACGGAAAAATCGCGGCCGACGGCACGCCCGGAGAGGTCTTCTCCCAGGTGGAGCTGATGGAGCAGGCGGGCCTGGACGTGCCGGAAACCACCCGCATCTGCTGGGATCTGAACAAGGCGGGCTTCTCTCTCCCGCTGGACAGTCTGGATGTGGAGACCTGCGCCGAAAACCTGATCAGCGCCGCACACTAAAAAACCAGCCCTCACCCATCGGCGGGAGGGACCGGAAGGATATAAAATCTATGTCTGTTATCACCGTGGAGAATCTGCGCCACACCTACAGCGCGGGGACTCCGTTTGAAAAAGTCGCCATTGACGACATCAGCCTGAGCATCCCAGCGGGGCAGTTTGTGGGCCTGCTGGGGCATACCGGCTCCGGCAAATCCACCTTTATCCAGCATCTCAACGCCCTCCTGCAGCCCACGAGCGGCCGCGTCCTGCTGGACGGAGAGGATATCAACAAGGACAAAAAGACCCGCCACGACGTGAAGTGGAAGGTGGGTCTGGTGTTCCAGTACCCGGAGTACCAGCTCTTTGAGGAGACGGTCTTCGCCGATATCGCCTTCGGCCCGAAGAATATGGGCCTCAAGAAGGAAGAGATCGAGGAGCGGGTGCGCGAGGCCGCGGGCTTCGTGGGCGTGAAGGAAGAGCTCTTTGAGCGCTCCCCGCTGGAGCTCTCCGGCGGGCAGAAGCGGCGCGTCGCCATCGCGGGCGTCGTCGCCATGCGGCCCGAGGTGCTGATCCTGGACGAGCCCACCGCGGGTCTCGACCCCGCGGGCAGCCGCAAGATCATGAACAACATCTGCCGCTACCGCGAGCAGAGCGGCGCGACGGTCATCATCGTCAGCCACAACATGGACGACGCCGCCCGCCTCGCCGAGCGCCTGATCGTCTTTGACCACGGCCATGTGGCCATGGACGGCACGCCCGAGGAGGTCTTCTCCCGGCCGCAGGAGCTCATCAATATCGGCCTCTCCGTCCCCCAGTCCACGGCCATCGCCATGGCGCTGCGGGAAAAGGGCATGCCGCTGGAGGGCTCCGTTTTCACCCATGAGCAGCTGCTGAAAGCCGTCGCGAAGGCAAAGGGGGTGGCGCTGTGCTGAAGGACATCACCCTGGGCCAGTACTTCCCCGGCGATACCGTTGCCCACCGCCTCGACCCGCGCACCAAGCTGATCCTGGTGTTCCTGTATATTGTGGCCCTGTTCCAGGCCAAAGGCTGGGTGGGCTACGGGCTCGTGCTGCTGGCGACGGTCGTATGCATGGCGGTCTCCCACATCAGCCCGAAGAACATCTTCAAGGGCTTAAAGCCCATGCTCTTCATCATCGCCCTGACCGCCGCGCTGAACATCTTCTACACCCAGGGCACGCCCATCGTCGAGGGCTGGATCATCACCTGGGAGGGCCTCGAGCGGGCCGTGAAGATGATGCTGCGTATCACGCTGCTGATCGCAGGCACCTTCCTGCTGACCTATACCACCAGCCCCATGGCCCTGACCGACGGGCTGGAGCTGCTGATGAACCCCTTGAAAAAAGTGCATGTGCCGGTGCATGAGATCACGATCATGATGTCCATGGCCCTGCGCTTTATCCCGACGCTCATCGAGGAGACGGACAAGATCATGTCCGCCCAGAAGGCCCGCGGCGCGGATTTTGAAAACGGCAGCCTGATCCAGCGCGCAAAAGCCCTGCTGCCCATCCTGGTGCCGCTCTTCGTCTCGGCCTTCCGCCGGGCGGACGAGCTGGCCGTCGCCATGGAGAGCCGCTGCTACCACGGCGGCGAGGGCCGCACCCGCATGAAGCAGCTCAAGATGGCCGCGCGGGACTGGATCGCCCTGGCCCTCGGCCTGCTGCTGCTCGCGGCGGTGATCGTGCTCAAGCATTTTGGGCTGTAACGATCAGCCGATAGCCTTTAGCGCTTAGGAGAAACATTCATCCGGGAACGAACGAGACTATGAGAAACATCGCCTTGCACCTCAGTTACGATGGCTCCAGCTATCACGGCTGGCAGGTGCAGAAAAACGAGATCACGGTGGCCGAAACGCTGGAGACCGCGCTTACCAAGGCCTGCGGCCATCCGGTGAAGACCGTGGGCTGCGGCCGCACGGACGCCGGGGTGCACGCCCTGCGCTACTGTGCAAACTTCCGCACGGACTGCCGCATCCCCATCGAGCGCATGGCACTCGCGGTCAATTCCCGTCTGCCCATGGACATCGCCGTGCAGGACGCGGTGGAGGCGCCGGAGGACTTCAACGCCATCGGCTCCTGCATAAAAAAGGAATATATCTATAAAATACACAACAGCAACATCCGGGATCCTTTTCTGCAGAAGCGGGTATGCTTTTATCCCCAGCAGCTGGATCTGACGATGATGCAGCGTGCGGCGGAGGCCTTCGAGGGCACCCACGATTTCCGCGCCGTGCGCAGTGTGGGGACCGAGACGAAGACCACCGTGCGCACCGTGCACTGGTGCCGGGCGGAGAAGGAAGGGGACCTGATCACCGTCTCCATCTGCGCGGACGGCTTTCTCTACAATATGTGCCGGGCCATGGTCGGCACGATGATCTATGCGTCCTACGGCAAGCTCCGGCCCGAGGAGATCCCTGAGCTGCTGGAAAAGGGCGACCGGCGCCTGACCGGTCCCACCATGCCGCCCCAGGGCCTGTACCTGAATAGAATCTGGTACGATGGGGAAGTCGGGGAAATGATGCTGAAGTGACCAGTATTTCCCTGGCGCTGACCACTGACCACTATCCACTGGCCACTTTATTTGTTCACAATTCCATGGTAAACTATCGACACATAGGCGCGGCGAGGCCGCGCAATGCAGGTGAATGAAAATGATGAGACTGATCATAGATATCATATTGCTGGTGATCGTGGCGCTCTGTACCTGGGGCGGCTATCGGCGCGGGCTGATCGGCGGCGTCGCCGGGATCCTCGCCATCGTGATCGCCCTTTTCGGCGGCAGCCTCCTGTCCTCCGCCTATTCCCATGAGGTGGTGCCCGCGCTGCAGCCCTTTGTGGACGGCTATATCAGCTCCCAGAAGACGCGGGACGATGTGCTGGAGCGCATGGGCTACGGCGAGAGCCCCCTCTCCCTGGAGGACATTCTGGCTCAGGACCCCTCTCTGCGCTACGACTACGCCTATGAGTGCTTCCGCAACGTGGGCTTTTACGACACCCGCGCGGAAGAGCTGGGCGAGTGGGCGGTGCAGACCTCCGACGAGACCGGCATGAGCATGCAGAGCGCGGTAATCTCCACGCTGAGCGATACGATCTGCTATGTGGGCGGGATGGTGATTGCCTTCCTGCTGATCCTGATCGCGCTGGTGGCCATCGCCAACGTGGGCAATCTCTCCTTCCGGCTTCCCAATCTGGAGCTGCTGGATGAGATCGGCGGCGCGGTGCTGGGATTTCTGAAGGGCATGTTCTACTGCGTGCTGCTGTGCTGGCTTCTGAGCTTCTTCGGCATCCTGATCGGCAAGGACACCCTGGGCAGTACGACGCTGGCCCGCTTCTTCCTGGCCTTCCGCTTCATCACAAACAGTCTTTTGTAATTGAATTTGATAAAACAGAAAACGTAAGGGCGGCCCTTGCGGCCGCCCTCTTTCACATATCGGCATGCAATCCAAGGAGGTACTATGCAGACTACGATGTGTTCCCGCTGCGGTAAAAATGTGGCGGTGATCTTCATTACCAAAATCGAGGCGGGCCAGACCAAGAACGAGGGTCTCTGCCTCAAGTGCGCCCGCGAGCTGCACATTAAGCCCGTGGACGATGTGATTAACAAAATGGGCATCTCCGACGAGGATCTGGAGAACCTCTCCGGCGAGATGATGAACGCCCTGAGCGGCGCCGAGGATCTGATGAACGTGGAAAACGGTGACGACGACAGCGACGATGACGGCAAGACCGCCACCTTCCCGTTCTTAAACCGCCTCTTCGGCGGCCCGCAGGGACAGGTGAGCAGCCAGCAGAATGAGCAGCGCCCCCGCAACGACGATCCGAAGCAGGGCAAACCCACCAAGCGCAAGTTCCTGGACAATTACTGTATCGATCTGACCGAGCGGGCGCGGCAGGGCAAGCTGGACGCCATGGTGGGCCGCGAGGAGGAACTGGAGCGCGTGATCCAGATCCTCAACCGCCGCCAGAAGAACAATCCCTGTCTGATCGGCGAGCCCGGCGTGGGCAAGACCGCCATCGCCGAGGGCCTGGCCCAGCGCATCGCCATGGGCAGTGTGCCCTACAAGCTGCAGAACAAGCAGGTCTTCCTGCTGGATCTGACTTCTCTCGTGGCCGGGACCCAGTTCCGCGGCCAGTTTGAAAGCCGCATGAAGGGCCTCATCGAGGAGATCCGCAAGGAGGGCAACATCATCCTCGTCATCGACGAGGTGCATACGATCGTCGGCGCGGGCGACGCCGAGGGCAGCATGAACGCCGCCAATATCCTGAAGCCTGCCCTCTCCCGGGGCGAGATCCAGGTCATCGGCGCCACCACCTTTGCCGAGTACCGCAAGCATATTGAGAAGGACTCGGCGCTGGAGCGCCGCTTCCAGCCTGTCACAGTCGCGGAGCCTTCCATCGACGACAGCATCGCGATCATGAAGGGCATTGCCCACTATTACGAGGAGTACCACGGGGTGGAGATCTCCGACGAGATGTGCCGCCAGGCGGTCATCCTCTCCGAGCGTTACATTACCGACCGTTTCCTGCCCGACAAGGCCATCGACCTCATCGACGAGGCCTGCTCCGACGTGAACCTCAAGGACGAGGGCATCAAGCGGAAAATGCTTGCCGAGCGGGATCTGGAGAACGTCCGCTTTGAGCGCGAGGCGCTCATGAGTGACACCAACGAGCAGGACCCCGGGAAGCTGGATCAGCGCTATGCCCGCATCGCGGAGCTGCGCAGCAAGGAGATCCAGCTGGAGCAGGAACTGAGCGCCCTCAAGAGCGCCGGGCGGCCGAAGCTGACAGTCGACAATCTGGCCCGGGTCATCGAGCTCTGGACCAAGATCCCCGCGAGCTCCATCAAGGAGGAGGAGCTGGAGCGCCTTGCCAAGCTGGACGAACGGCTCAAGGCCCACATCGTGGGCCAGGATCAGGCCGTGGACGCCGTCTGTGCCGCGATCCGCCGCAGCCGCGTGGGCCTCAAGGTCAAGCGCAAGCCCGTGTCCTTCATCTTCGTGGGCGGCACCGGCGTCGGCAAGACGGAGCTTGTAAAGCGCCTCGCCGCCGATATGTTCGATTCTCCCGAGAGCCTGATCCGGCTCGACATGTCGGAGTTTATGGAGAAGTTCGCCGTCTCCCGCATCATCGGCTCGCCCCCGGGCTATGTGGGCTATGACGAGGCCGGGCAGCTGACCGAGAAGATCCGGCGCAAGCCCTATTCCGTGGTGCTGTTCGACGAGATCGAGAAGGCGCACCCGGATGTGATGAACATCCTCCTGCAGATCCTGGACGACGGCCGCATCACCGACGCCCAGGGCCGCACGGTGAATTTTGAAAACACCATCATCATCATGACCACCAACGCCGGCTCCAACAACAAGACCGGCAGCGTGGGCTTCGGCGGCACCCTCAGCGACATGAGCCGCGAGCGCGCCATGAAGGCCCTCAACGAGTTCCTGCGGCCGGAGTTTATCAACCGCGTGGACGAGGTCATCTGCTTTAACCAGCTCACGGAGGAGAACTTCCGCGGCATCGCCGAACTCATGCTCGGCGAGGTCAGGGATGTGCTCCAGGAGAAAAACCTGGCGCTCAGCTGGGACGAGAGCCTGGTGGATTATCTGGTCGCGAAGGGCTACTCCGTCACCTACGGTGCACGGAACCTGCGCCGCCTGATCCAGAAGGAAATCGAGGACGAGATCGCCGCGGCGCTGATTGAAAAGCGCGGCGCGGGCGTCAGCGCCGTTTCGCTCTCCGCCGCGGACAGAAAAGTGGAGGTAAGCTGCCAATGAGCCGGATCGAGATCATTCAGGGCGATATCACCGAGTCGACCGTGGACGCCATCGTGAACGCGGCCAACTGCTCCCTGCTGGGGGGCGGCGGCGTGGACGGCGCGATCCATAGGGCCGCGGGGCCGGAGCTGCTTGCGGAATGCCGCACGCTCCACGGCTGCGAGACCGGCAGGGCCAAGATCACGAAGGGCTACCGGCTGCCCGCAAAGTTCGTCATCCACACCCCTGGCCCGGTCTGGCACGGCGGCAATACCGGCGAGGAGGCGCTGCTCGCCTCCTGCTACCGCTCCTGCCTGGAGCTGGCGAGTGAAAACGGCTGCAGGACCGTGGACTTTCCCTCCATCAGCACCGGTGTGTACCACTTCCCGCTGGAGAAGGCGTCGAAGATCGCCATCGGCACCATCGCAGACTATCTGAATACCCACCCCGAGATTGAGCGGGTGCGCATGGTCTGCTTTGACGTCCGGACGGAGCGCTTCTACCGGGATGCGCTGGCGGAGCTGGGATGAAACATCTGCTGGTGAGCGCCTGCCTGCTGGGCTTTGACTGCAAGTACAGCGGCGGGAATAACGCTCTGCCGGCGGAGACGCTGGCAAAGCTCCGGGAACGATACCGGCTGATCCCGGTCTGCCCCGAATGCGCGGGAGGCCTGCCGGTCCCGCGGACGCCTGCCGAGCGGCAGGGGAGATGGGTCATGACCCGCGACGGCTTGGATGTGACGGCAGCGTATGAAAAGGGCGCGCTGATCGCCCTGCGGCTCGCGCGGCTGTACGGCTGCGAGGCGGCGCTTTTGAAGGAACGCAGCCCCTCCTGCGGCAGCGGGGAGATCTACGACGGCAGCTTTTCCGGCAGGCTTGTCCCCGGATACGGCGCCGCGGCAGAGCTGCTGCGGGAGATGGGGATCCCTGTGATCGGGGAGAGCGAGATTGCAAAGCTACTCAAATAAAAAACGGGACTGCAAATGCAGTCCCGTTTTTACTTACACCAGCTTGCCGCTGCCGTCCAGATAAATCACCGGGGCCATGCCGGTGATGAGAAGCACCATGTCTTCATAGTCCGTGTTTCTGTCGGCCCGGGTGTAGACGCGGCGCAGCTCCAGCCGCCCGCTGATGTTGCCGGAGACCGCCGCCCGCGGCATCTGGCCGAGGATGGAGGCACGCAGCATTTCGCAGAGCTTCTGCCCGTCGGCCACCGTCCCGAGGCGGACGCCGTTGACATAGACCGAGTCCGCCAGCGTGACGCCGGAAATCGCATGCAGGAGCGCCGATGTCAAAGCGTCTTTCTCGTCCGCCGCCGGGCGAAAGCGGAGACAGAGGCGGCGCTCCGTCTCCGGCATTTTCGCATTGTAGCGCAGGATCTCCTCCGCGGCCTCCTCGGCGGCCCGCAGGCTCTCCTTCAGCGCGGAAGGGCTGTAGGTGCCGGGCAGGGGAGCGCCGTCCACGGTCACGCGGTACTGGGGATGCAGATGGACGGCGAGCAGCGCAAGCAGCGCCAGCAGCAGGGCAAGGACCCGGATCTTTTTCATGAAAACCACCTCTGTGGTTAACATAATGTATTTCCCGGGCGGCGTCAAGGGCTTCGACAAAACTAGTGAAAATGCCGCCTGCTATGACTCGATGGGCTCCGCCGCCGCGACGCTGACCTCATAGGCGATGCGCTCCTCGGGGCCGAGGCCGGTGTTCTTGAGATAGCGGCGGCTCTGCACACGGCCTTCCAGACGCAGCCGCTGCCCGACGGACCAGCAGGCGGCCTCCCGGGCGAGGGAGCCCCAGCAGATGCAGGGCAGGTAGTCCGAGCGCCCGTAATGCCGGTTCACGGCCAGCATCAGGTCGCAGATATCCCGGCCCAGCGGGGTCTGCCGCAGGGTGGGCGGCTTGCAGAGTGTGCCGGTGAGACAGAGGCTGTTCTCGTCCTCCCCGTCGGAGCGGGAGAGCGCGTGGGCGAAGGCGGTGATGACCAGCTTTGCCCCCGTGCCGCTGCGGTTGTTGAAGCTGCGCAGCTCGCCCAGGATCTGCAGCTTTTCCGTCTCCTCCGGGGCGAAGGCCTCCAGCAGCTCCCGCCGGGCGATGACGTTGAGGACATCCTCCGTGCCGGAGAGACGACGGACCGCCAGCGGGAACTGCCAGAACTCCGCGCCGCGGCTGCTGTGGGAAAAATGGGGCCGCCCCGCCAGCGTGCCGGTGAGGCGCAGGGCGTTGTTTTCCGAGATCATATCCATTGTTTTGCTCCTTCTGTCGGTGAAACTGTCTGCTTCAATCTATTCGGCCGGGGCACTTGAATATGACCGGGAAAACAGATATAATAGACGCACCAAAGAAAAAGGAGACTTCTTATGGAAATCAAGGATATTCTGGAAAAATGCGACCATACCCTCCTGCGCGTGGACTGCACCAGCGAGGAGATCCGCAAACTCTGCGACCAGGCGATCAAATACCACTGCGCTTCCGTGTGCATCCCGCCCTGCCATGTGGCCGGGGCCAAGCGCTATGTGGGCGATCAGATGAAGGTCTGCACGGTCATCGGCTTCCCCAACGGCTACTGCACCAGCGCGGTGAAGGCCTTCGAGGCCGCCGACGCGGTGAAGAACGGCGCGGACGAGGTGGATATGGTCATCAACCTCTCCATGGTCAAGGACGGCTGCTGGGATCTGGTGGAAAAGGACATCCGGGCCGTGGCCGAGGCTGTGCCCGATACCCTGCTGAAGGTCATCATCGAATGCTGCCTGCTGACCGAGGAGGAGAAGATCAAGATGTGCGAGATCGTGACCAAGTGCGGCGCGGAGTACATTAAGACCTCCACCGGCTTCTCCAAGGGCGGCGCCACCCGGGAGGACGTGAAGCTCATGCGGGAGCACTGCCCCAGCTTTGTCATGGTCAAGGCGGCGGGCGGCATCTCCTCCCTGCAGGACGCGGAGGACTTCATCGCCCTTGGAGCCGAGCGGCTCGGCACCAGCCGGATCGTAAAGCTCGCCATGGAGCTGGAGAACGCCGAAGGCGCGCCGGACGAAAAGTACTGATAAGCGAAAAGAGCTGTGAAAACTATGTTTTCACAGCTCTTTTCAAGTGATGAGTGATCGGTGGCAGGTGGCCCGCAGGCATTATTCCACGGTAATGTAGGCGATGTTGGTCTCGGCGCTGCCGCCGGGGCCGAAGAACCAGGCGACCACGCCCCAGCCGTCCAGCGCCGCTGGCACATTGCTCACGCCCAGCGTGTCCTTCGGCAGTACCTCCAGCTCCAGCCCGGGCAGCTGCGCTTTGGCATCCTCCAGCGCATAGTAGACGCCCTCCGGGTCCACCAGCATCCAGGTGAGCTGATCGGCGTTGTCCGCGTGGGCGATGAACCAGGCCTTGCCGCCGATGGACAGCACTTCACCGGTGGGGTGCTTGGTGATGACGATCTCCGGGCCGTCCGGCATGATCTCTTCGATGGAGAGACTGCCGACCTGGGTCCACACAAAAGGCGGGGAGCTCTGCTCCATGCCGGCGAAGACTTTCGCGGGCCAGGCATCATATTCCGCTTCGCTGATGGCGTTCCCGTCAGCGTCGGTGCAGGTGATATGCTCACCGCTATCGTCGTTCAGCGTCTCCCGGGAGGCGAGGGGCTGATAGCTCAGCTTCCCATCGGAGAGACAGAGATCGCACAGCGTCTCGTAGTGCTGGGCCGCACCGACCCGCGTCAGATCGGTAAAGAGATAGTGATAGAGCCCCGAGGCGCTGTCGTAATAGCAGGGCGCCTCCTCCACAATGATCTCGGGCCAGGCGAAAAACTCCTCCTCGGCATAGTCCGCCGTGCAGTGGTCGAGACCGTCAAAGGCGGCGTTTACCTCCCGGCACTCGACGTAGGTGAAGATGCCGCTGCCCTGGGTCGAGGCGGCAAGCACCTCCAGCCTGCCGTTGTGGTCCAGGTCGGTGAAGGCGTAGAACCAGGGCTCCGGCCCGTCCGGGAAGCGCCACTCCGCATAGTGATCCATCAGAAGCTGCCGCTGCTCCGACTCAGACGGAAGCGCGGGCGCTGGCGTTTCGGGCGCAGGCGTGCTCTCCTGCTGCGTTGCCTCAACGGTCGGGACGGGCACCGCGGTCTCCGCCGCGGGGGCGGCCGTGCCGCAGCCGGCGAGCAGCTGAAGGCTGAAAAGGGTCAGAAGAATCAGCGAGCGTTTCATGGGCTGAACCTCTCTCTTTCTTGATGCCTTCATTCTAGCGCATAATCCGCGGCAGGACAACATAAGATTTCTTAAAGGACGGAAAAGAAAAGCACGGAAAAAACGGGAAAAGCCCTTGACAAAGCGGGAAAAGACTGCTATATTATCAGAGCTAAAACAAAGAAGGTACGGCATCCCCGTCCTCACCCGGCGGCATCTGGTCGGCGCGGGTTAATAAGAGCAACGCCCTGAGAGGGGAGTAACGCTGTTTTTATGCGCGGATGCTGTGCGTCCGCGCTTTATTTGTTGTCCGATTTTCTAACCGTATTTATTCGGAGGTGTTTCTCATCGCAAACGCGGTTCATCAAATCAACGAAGAGATCCTTGACAAGGAAGTGCGCCTGATCGGCGCCGAGGGCGAGCAGCTGGGCATCATGTCCTCCGCTGAGGCTCTGAAGATCGCAGAGGAACGCGAGCTGGACCTAGTCAAGATCGCTCCGGGCTCCAATCCTCCCGTCTGCAAGATCATGGACTACGGCAAGTTCCGCTTCGAGCAGACCAAGAAGGAGAAGGAAGCCAAGAAGAATCAGCGCGTCATCGAGATCAAGGAGATCCGCATGTCTCCGGGCATCGATACCAATGACTTCAACACCAAGCTGAAGAACGGTCAGAAGTTCCTGGCCGACGGCGACCGGGTCAAGGTGTCTGTGCGCTTTCGCGGGCGCGAGATGGCCCATACCGAGATCGGCGCAGAACTGCTGAAGGATTTTGCGGCCAAGTGCGCGGATATCGCCAATATGGATAAAGCACCCAAGCTGGAAGGGCGGAACATGTCCATGTTCCTCTCTCCCAAGCCCGTCACACCGGCCAAGAAGCCGGCAAGGCCCAAAGCGCCCAAGGCTCCCGAGGCCGAAGGCTGAATTTCCCTCCATTGCAAAACAGGTTTTGCAATGGAAATACTCGCGCATACGTCAGAAGAAACTCGCACCGCTCCGTTTCCGTCAAGAATGACGAAAACTGCGCTCTGCTCCTTCCTTCTTCCTATTCAAAATCAAAGCAAACGCTTTGATTTTGTGAGGAAAGCGGAAGAAACGGATATGAAGCTTTCGCTAAAAGCGGAAGCGAAATGGAGTGAGTTTCGCTTGACGCCGGCGCGAGGGCTCGCACAAGCTCGCCTCAGGGTGTTATTGAGACGGCAAAGCCGCCTCAATAACGATTAAAACCCCACGGGGCAAAATCAATTCTGTTTGCAACTGTCGCAATCGGCTAGCAGGCAAATTACGTAAAGGAGAAATCATCATGCCCAAACTGAAGACCCACAGCGGTGCCAAGAAGAGATTCAATCTCACCAAGACCGGCAAAGTAAAACGCGCTCACGCGTTCAAGAGCCATATCCTCACCAAGAAGGACACCAAGCGCTGCCGCCGTCTGCGCTCCGAGGCTTATGCCGACGTGACCAACGTAGCAACCATCAAGAAAATGATCCCTTACAAATAAGGGCAGACGGACGATAGGAGGATATACTAATGGCAAGAGTTAAAGGCGCAATGATGACCCGCAAGCACCGGAACAAGGTTCTGGGCCTGGCCAAGGGTTACTGGGGCAACAAGTCCCGTCACTATAAGATGGCTAACGAGCAGCTGATGAAGTCCGGCCGCTATGCTTACGTCGGCCGCAAGCAGAAGAAGCGTGACTTCCGCCAGCTGTGGATCACCCGTATCAGCGCGGGCTGCAAGGCCAACGGCATGAACTACTCCAGCTTCATGCACGGTCTGAAGGTCGCCGGCATCAACATGAACCGCAAGATGCTCTCTGAGACTGCGATCCATGATCCCGCCGCTTTCACCGCCCTGTGCGACACTGCGAAGAACGCCGTCAAGGCCTGATTCGCAGAGAAAGATACGATAAAAGCCGCCGTGGTTTGACCGCGGCGGCTTTTTCATGCCCGGTGCAAACGAAATCGAAGAATGCCGTCGTGCGCGGTTGCTTTATCCGGCGCGGGAAGCTACAATGGAAACAGAATAGCGAAAAGCTTCACTGCGGAGGAGGAAGACAGCATGGCAAAGAGAACGAGCATCCTCAGCATCTTGGATACCGAAAGCGGTGAAGTGCGGGAAGTCGCCCGCTTCGACCATTTGATCGAGGCGCCGAACTGGCTGCGGAATGAAAACAGACTGCTCTATAACGACGGCGGGCGGATCTATACCCTGGATCTGGAGAGCGGCGAAATCTGCCTGCTGGACACCGGGGCGTGCACTGGCTGCAACAACGACCATGTGCTTTCGCCGGATGGGACGATGCTGGCCGTGAGCCACGGCGGCATGGAAGAGGGGCGCTACTTCTGCCGGATCCATACGCTGCCCATCGGGGGCGGCACGCCCCGCTGCGTCACGCCGAACAGCCCCAGCTTCCTGCACGGCTGGTCGCCGGACGGAGAGGAACTGAGCTACTGCGCCTTCCGGCAGCGGGAGGGCCGCCTTGCCGTGGATATTTACATCATCCCGGCCGCGGGCGGCGAGGAGCGCCGCCTGACGGACGGGGGCTTCAACGACGGCCCGGAGTACAGCCCGAACGGGAACTATATCTGGTTCAACAGCACCCGCAGCGGCCTCATGCAGATCTGGCGCATGCGCCGGGACGGCAGCGAGCAGACCCAGATGACCCATACAGAGCGCAACAACTGGTTTGCCCACCCCTCGCCGGACGGGAAGAAGGTAGTCTTCCTCTCCTATCGCAAGGGCGACCTGAAGCCGGAGGAGCATCTGCCCGATCTGCCGGTGGAGCTCTGGCTGATGGGGCCGGAGGGGGAGGACGCCCGCCCTGTGCTCTCCCTCTTCGGCGGGCAGGGCAGCATCAACGTCAATTCCTGGGCGCCCGACAGCTGCCGCCTGGCCTTTGTCCGCTATGAGCTGGGGGAGGAGACCGAAGGCTGATCGAATCAATACGGGGAAGGCCCGCTTTCGCTGTGAACGAAAGCGGGCCTTTTCAGCTTATGCGCATTATTCGGTAAACGGAAGCCCGCAGGCGCCGTTCTGGCAGAGGTAATAGGTCGGCTTTCCGTCCTGCTGCACCATGGCGGCGGTGAAAGGGGCCGCCTCGGCGAGCGCCTCATCCCCGGGGCGCTTCAGGAGCACCGTGAGCTCCGGGGCATAACGGCCGAGCGCCGCGCGCAGCATGGGCGCGGGCGCGTCGCTTACGCACACCAGCTCCCGCGTGGGAAAGACCCGGCTCTGCAGCGCCGTCAGCGCAAAGACGATGCCGGCGGGATAGCGCTCCGCCCGGGCGCAGAGAAGAGCCAGCAGCCTGTCGCAGCGCTCCGTCCACTTCGCCTCGCCCGTCATGCGCCCCAGCTCCGCGAAGAGCACCGCTGCGCCGCTGCTGCCCGAGGGCATGGCCCCGTCATAAAACTCCTGCGGCCGTTTGAGCAGCGTTTCCGCTGTGTCGGGCGTGCGGTAAAACCCGCCTTTGCCGTCGGCAAAATGGGCGGACACATGTTCAGCCAGCCTTGCAGCCTGCAGGATGTGCCGCGCGTCAAAGTCCAGCCGGTAAAGCTCCAGCAGCCCCAGGGCGGTGAAGACGCAGTCGTCCAGCTGGGCGGGCAGGGGAGCGCGCTCGTCTGCGTAGCAGACGGCGGCAAAGTCTTCGGGGCTGTCCGCCCCGGCCGTATGCAGCAGGAAATCCGCCAGAGCCTTTGCCGCCGCAGTGTAGCGCGGATCGTCAAAGACCCGGGCCGCCCGGGCGAGGGCTATCAGCATCAGCCCGTTCCAGCCGGAGAGCAGCTTGGTGTCCGCCCGCAGGGTGCAGCGCTCCTGCCGCCAGAGCCGCAGCCGCTCCACGTCGTCCTCGTAACCCTCCGGGATCAGGTTCCAGCGCTGGTTGATGAGCAGGTTGGGGATGCTTTTGCCGTGGAAGTTGCCCTCCTCTGTGATATCATAGCACTCGCAGATGCGTTTGCCGTGCTCCTCGCCCAGAGCAGTACGGACTTCCGAAGGGGTGAAGAGGTAGTATTTGCCCTCTTCGCCTTCGCTGTCCGCGTCCTGGCCGCTGCAGAAGCCGCCGTTATCCAGCCGCAGCTCCCGCAGGCAGTAGTCCAGCGTGTTCTCGGCCACGCTGCGCCAGAGAGCGTAGTGCCCGTCCTGCCAGGCCTCGGTATAGCAGAGAGCCAGCAGGGCGTTGTCGTAGAGCGTCTTTTCAAAGTGCGGGGCCAGCCATTCCCGGTCGGTGCTGTAGCGGCAGAAGCCGCCGCCGAGATGGTCGTAGATGCCGCCGCGGTACATCTGCTGCAGCGTGAATTCCGCCATCTGCCGCAGACCTTTGTCCCCGCTGAAGGCGCTCTGCCGCAGCAGAAAGAGGAGATTCTGCGGCGCGGGGAACTTGGGCGCCGTGCCGAAGCCGCCGTATTCGGCGTCATAGGAGGCGCGCAGCTGCTCACTCGCTTTTTTCAGAAAGCTCTCGTCGGCGCTGCCGCCATCCGTCTCCGCCGCCTCCTGCCGGAGCCAGGCGGTGAGCTCCGCCCCGGTTTTCAGGAGCGAAGCGCGGTCGCTCCGCCAGCGGCCCGCCAGCGCCCGCAGCAGGGGCAGCAGGCCCACCCGCCCGCCGCGGTTTTCGCGGGGGAGATACGTCCCTGCAAAGAAGGGCTGCTGCTCCGGCGTCATGATGATCGTGAGGGGCCAGCCGCCGCTGCCGTTGACCGCGGTGCAGACCTCCATATACACGCTGTCCACGTCCGGTCGCTCCTCCCGGTCCACCTTCACCGGCACATAGTCACGGTTCAGCACGGCGGCCACGGTCTCGTTTTCAAAGGACTCCCGGGCCATCACATGGCACCAGTGGCAGGTGGCGTAGCCGATGGAGAGAAAGACGGGCTTGTCCTCCCGCCGGGCCTTCTCGAAGGCCTCCGGCCCCCAGGGGTACCAGTCCACCGGGTTTTCGGCGTGCTGCAGCAGATAGGGCGAGCGCTCGTTTATCAGATGATTCGACATGGAACATCCTCCCGGGATGAAAAAGATTTACACAAAGAGGGATTTGGATTATACTTAAAACACTGATCACTATTATACACGGAAACTACCGATTCTTGCAAGTGAGGTCATCACCATGGATCATATCGACCCGATCTGCCCCTTTGACGCAAGCCAGTACACCGGCACGCCGGACGCCGAACCCTGCAGCCGCACGCTGCCCGTGCGGGAGCGGATCGAAAAGCTGGACGCGCTCTATAACGCCGGCAAAGAACAGGAGGCCGGGCAGCTGCTGGAGCGCAGCCGCGCGGAAGCCAGCGAACTCGGCGACTGGCGCGGAGAGCTGAGCATGCTCAGCGAGATGATGGGCCACTACCGCCGCGGCATGGAGGAACAGAAGGGTCTGCAGGCCGTGGCCGATGGGCTTCAGATCATCCGGGAGCACCACATGGGCAGCACCGTCTCCGGCGCAACCGTGATGCTCAACGCCGCCACCACGATGAAGTGCTTCGGCCGGGCAGAGGAATCCCTGCCGGTGTTTCAGCATGTGGCCCGCGTTTATGCCGAGAATCTAGCCCCGGAGGACTACCGCTTTGCCGGGCTTTACAACAACATGGCCCTGAGCTATGCCGATGTGGGGGACACTGCCAACGCCGAGCGGCACTTCCGCCTGGCTATGCGCACGATCGAAAAGTGCCCAAACCCGGAAAACGAGCTGGCCGTCACGCTCTGCAATCTGGCGGAGCTCTTTGATAAGCAGGATCCCGAGGATCCGCGAATCACGGACTGCATGGAGCGGGCCTGGGAATATCTGAATGTGCCGAGCCTGCCGCGGGACGGTTACCACGCCTTTACCATTTCCAAGTGCATCCCCAGCTTTGACTATTTCGGATTCTTCCTCTATGCGGCGGAACTGAGGGAAAGAATGAAGGAGATCTATGAAGGGACTTGAGGAAGCCCGGCGCTTTTATGAGGACTTCGGGCGGGACATGCTGCATGAGCGCTTCCCGGATTTCGAGGATCGCATCGCCGTGGGCCTTGTGGGCCGGGGCTCCGAGTGCTTCGGCTTTGACGACGAGATCTCCCGCGACCATGACATGGAGCAGGGCTTCTGCCTCTGGCTCACGGACGCGGACGATATTCTGATCGGCGAGGAGCTGGCACAGGCCTATCGCGCGCTGCCGAAGCGCGGCGCGGCCCAGCACAGCGCCCTGGGCGAATCCAACCGCGGTGTACGCCGCATCGGCTTTTTCTACCGCCGCTACCTGGGCAGCGACAGCGCGCCCCGGGACTGGCGGCAGTGGCTGGGTCTTCCCTCATGGGCGCTGGCGGAGGCCACCAACGGCCAGGTCTTCCGGGATGATCTGGGGGAGTTTACCGCCGTCCGGGAGCAGCTTCTGCACGGCATGCCCGAGGACGTGCGCAAAAAGAAGCTGGCGGCGCGGCTGATCGCCATGGCCCAGTCCGGCCAGTATAACTACGCCCGCTGCCTGCGCCACGGGGAAGAGGGGGCGGCCATGCTGGCCCTCTCGGAGTTTGTGCGCGAGGGCTGCGGCGCGATCTATCTTCTAAACCGGGCCCACGCGCCCTATTACAAGTGGGCGCTGCGGGGGATGGAGAGGCTGCCGCTCTTGTCTGACATGCGGGAGCCGCTGGAGTTCCTGCTCACGGCGGAAAACGACGCGGACGGCCAGCGCGTCAAGCAGGCGGTGGTGGAGGACATCTGCGTAAGTGTCATCCGCGTCCTGCGGGAGCAGGGCCTCACGGACGCGTCCTCCGACTTTCTGGAACCCCACGCCTTCGCGGTGCAGGAGCGGATCGAGAATCCGGAAATCCGCGCGCTGCACGTGATGGAAGGATAGAAAAGTGGCCAGTGGCCAGTGGTCAGTGGCCGGATGAGACTGCCGACCCGCAAGAATAAAGATTCATTGAGATATTAGAGGTAAATACTATGACGATCCAATGGCTGGGGCACGCCTGCTTTGCCATCACCCACAAGGGCTATACCGTGCTCATCGACCCCTACAACGCCGACTATACCAACGGCTACCCCAAGCTGCGCGTCCGGGCGGACAAGCTGCTGATAAGCCACGAGCATTTCGGGCATAATTACCGGGAGGGCGTGCAGCTCTCCGGCCGGCCGGAGTCGGACTGCCCCTTTGAAATCACCACGCTGCAGGTGCCGCATGAGTTCAAGCTGGGCAACTGGCGCGGCTTCTGCAACATCCACATCCTGGAGGCGGACGGCTATAAGCTGGTGCACATGGCGGATCTGGGCACCCAGCTGGACGGCGGACAGATCTCGCGCCTTTACGGGGCGGACGTATGCATGATCTGCGCGGGCTCCGCCACGGCCCTGCCCTCCCAGGAGGCCAAGCGCGCCACCGATGAGATCATGGCCAAGGTCATCATCCCCATGCACTATCGGGACGGGAACCGGGGCGGCCACAGGCTGGAGATGGTCAAGGATTTTGTCTGGCATTTCGAGTCCCCGGAGTTCATCCACTACTACGATACCGACACCTTCGAGGTCACGCCGGATATGGAGCCGCAGGTGGCCGTGCTCAGGTATCTGGGGCCGGATGCCTGGACGGATCTGGCGCAGATCCCTGAAAAGCAGGAGAAACGCTCCCTGCTCGCCCGCATTTTGCGCAGAAAATAACGAAGTGTTCTTATTTACAGCAGGTAAAAAATGTGATATAAAAGAAGAGGGAGTATTAGCAATTTAAAGAATAAAACAAGACAGGAGGAAAACAACATGGTCAATTTTTCCGACAGAATGGACGGCATCCGGGCTTCCGATATCCGCGCGCTGCTGAAGCTTACCGCGCAGCCCGATATCATTTCCTTTGCCGGCGGCCTGCCCGCGCCCGAGCTCTTTCCCGTGGAAGACATTCAGACCGCTTTTGACGCCGTGATGCAGGAAAACGGCCGCGTCGCGCTGCAGTATGGCCAGACCGAGGGCTACGCCCCGCTGAGAAAGCACATCGTCAACCGCATGGCCGCCAAGAACAGCATCCACACGGACCCCGACCATGTGATCTTGACTGCCGGCAGCCAGCAGGGCCTGGACTTTATCGGCAAGCTCTTTCTGAACCCGGGCGACGTGGTCGTGCTGGAGAGCCCCAGCTATCTGGGAGCCATCAACGCCT
>CAMOXI010000017.1 GCA_946628965.1 uncultured Clostridia bacterium
CACTCCGCTGGTCGGCCTTCCCATGGGCACCCGCTGCGGCGATCTGGACGCCGGCATCATCCAGTTCCTCATGCACAAGTACGGCTACAGCATCGACGAGATGCTCAACATCCTCAACAAGAAGTCCGGTGTGCTGGGCGTCTCCGGCGTCAGCTCCGACTTCCGTGATCTGGATAACGCCGCTGCCGAGGGCAACGAGCGCGCCCGCCTCGCGCTGGATATGTTCCAGTACTGGGTGGCCAAGGTCGCCGGCTCCTATGTCGCCGCCATGAACGGCGTGGACGCCATCGTCTTCACCGCCGGCGTCGGCGAAAACAGCAAGGACACCCGCGCCGCCATCTGCGAGTACTTCGGCTACCTGGGCGTCAAGATCGATCCGGAAGCCAACTCCAAGCGCGGCGAGGACGTGATGATCTCCACGCCCGACTCCAGGGTCAAGGTCTTCGTGATCCCCACCAACGAAGAGCTGGTCATCGCCCGCGACACCCGCGATATCGTCGGCTGATTCTCTAAACAGGCAATAAAAAACAGGCAGCAGCTGCTGCCTGTTTTTTGTTTCCGGAACGCATCATGTCTGCTGTCCACAGCGCGGAATGAGCAGCATTCTGCCGTTCGTTTCGCCGCTGCCGTTGACTGCCGTGATGGCGTCGATCCGGGAATGGTATTCCCGCGCCAGCTCCCAGAGGCTCTCGTCTTCCACGCGAACCAGGGTAACGGCGGGAAAAGCAGCCGGATCGTATGGCTGATCCTCCTCCAGTGTGACGGCGGACACCACAGTCTCCTCGTTTTCCGAAATCTCCTGCCACAGGATCGACGCCGCGAGGTCGCACTGGATTCCCTCTCCTTCCGGCCGCAGATCACAGTGGGAAAGGCTGATATCCTGGATCCGCGCCCCGTCCGGAACAGGCTCTCCCTTGAGCGGGATCTGGCGGCGGACTGCCGCAATATCTCCCATGCGGCTCCGATACAGGATATCCAGCTCCGCCCGCGGCGCCGTCCCATCCATGGAGACTGACGGCAGAATGCTCAGAATATCCGCGCAGTCCTCGGCGACGGCCAGAAGCTCGCTGGCCCGGGCAGCGCTCCTCGTCATCTCGCCGCAGCGTGGGATCGTCACCGTCTCCATGCTCTGATGCAGAGGCATCAGATTCGAATATGCGTCTTTCAGGCAGCTGAGTATTTCGTTTCTGCGCCCGGCGAGCTGCAGGACCGCGTGAATCTCCGCCGCCAGCGTCTTTCCCCCGCCGATGCTGTCCGTCAGGTCAAAAAAGACGGATGTGGTCTCACCCTGCAGCGTGCAGCAGCCTGTGTTCTCGTTGCCCACATCAAGGATCTGGGAGATCGGCGTGGAAAAATGCTGCCTGACCGGGTAATTCTTCCCCTCCGCCTCAAAGAGCACCTGGATTTCCGCCGTGCCTTTTACGATGAGCCTGCTGCCGATCCGGCTGTGCTCCTGCAGATGCAGAGAGACCTCTCCGCCGAGCACCCGCAGGACTGCGGCTCTGTCTTCCGGGAGTGGAAAACTCTCGCTCAAGGCAAAGCTCTTCTCCGTAATGACAGTCGTAAGCTGCATCTCCCTGCTGACCGCGAGCCCGCAGAGCAGACTCTCATCGCCCTCTTTCGGGAGAAGCGACAGGATCTGCTGCTCTCTGCACCAGCCCGTGACAGTGCACGTGAGCTCCGCCGAGCAAGAGAGCTTGCGCGGGTTCAGCACCCTGGCCTCTGTCCGCAGAAGGCGCAGAGATGCCTGCGCCTCCCCCAGCTTCGCGCCCTCGGCGTCGATCTCGGTCTCAAACTCTTTACGCAGCGTCACGGTCTGCACTGCATCCGCGTTTTCCGTGATGCAGAGGAAGAGGCATTCCAGCTCACCGCCCACCCGCAGGCCGGACTCCGTGATCTCCTTGCTCTTGAGCAGCACATTGCAGCGCACGCAGGCAATACGCCCCACGTCCTCGTTCACATCGGGCACCACGCCCTCCAGATCCACGCGGAGCCGCTCTGTTTTACAGAGGCGCTCCCGCCAGACATCACAGCATTTCTCCTCAAACGGAAGTTCCATTGTCCTCACTCCTTTTGCTTCTTCCCGTCAGCCCTGCCAGCAGCTTTCCCAGAAGGCGCGGCAGCCTAATGACCCAGATTTTCATGCTCCTCCTTCTCTGCGCAGTCAGCAGCAGCGCAGCAGCCAAACGCCCGCGGCGATCAGCAGCGCCGCCAGGCCAAACCACCAGAACTCCGACGGCAGCACCAGCGCCAGCAGGATGATGACTCCAAGCACGATCGCCGTGATGCCCCACAGGCCGCGCCGTCCTCCGCGCATAAAAACGCCTCCCCCGCAGCTGTATTCCCTACAGTCTACGCAGGAGGCGTGCTATCTATTCGCTTATTATCGGATCTCTTCCCGGAAGAAACGGTCCAGCTCTTCCCAGCCGGGAAAGGCATCCTCCGGCCAGGTTTTGAGCATATCGCTCAATGCGCCCAGCTCCGCATCCAGAAAATGATCGATTTTCGGGACGTGAGGGATCCGCATGCCCTCCGCGCCGCTGATTTTCAGCTCCAGCAGCCGGTCGATCTCCGGACGGAGCGTGTCGGGCAGCACAGCCTCCGCCAGTTCTGCGAAGGGTATGGGCGGCAGCGTACCCAGCTCACGGATCCACCGGCAGGCGAGCAGCGGCCGCAGCACATAGAAATAGCTCTTCGGCTTCACCGTTTCACTGCCTGAGAGGGTTCTGGCATTGTTCCCGGCCATGCTGATATAGTGGTAGAACAGATGCCGGGCAGAATAATACCGCTCGAGAAGCGGCCGGATCCGCCCCGAGAAGCCGGTATCCCAGTAGCAGATCGGGGAACGGAACCATTCGTAAAGGCTGGGGTTGGATTTTGCCAGCAGCCGCAGCGCCTTCTGCAGATCCCAGCCGGAAACGTCCCAGGTGTCGTCAATGGGCAGCTCGATCACATCCCGCGGCTGCTCCAGCAGGAGATAGGAATCCTCCAGCCGGCAGTAGACAAAGCGAACGTCAAAGTCGCTGTCCGGCGAGGCAAAGCCCCAGGCGCGGCTTCCCGATTCCGCTGCATACAAGACTTTTACGTTGTATTCGCTCTCAATTTTCCGCAGCGTCTCCGGAACCAGGCGCAGCATCTCTTCCTGCGTCATGCTTCTCCGTCCTTTCCGTTTTGTGATACATACCCAGCGTCTGCCGCAGCGCCGTATCCCTGGGGACCCCTGCCAGATGCAGCTTGTGCGCGTAGGCCAGCGCATCGGTAAAGATCGGCCCAGGCGTCATGCCGGCCTCGATCAGATCGCGGCCCATGAGCGGCGGATTCTCCATCAGGCGGCGATAGTCTGCCAGGCGGGAACGAAGCTGTTCCTCAATGGGCTGATACTCCCGCAGCATCTCTGCGCGATCGGTGTCCGGTGTCCTGCGGCCCAGGTGGTCCGCCTTTGCACGCAGGAGCAGGTCTTCCGGGCAGACGGAGCTGTCGAACATTTTCATGAATTTTTTGGCGCTTCTGGTGTTGACGGCGAGCATGTTGGGTATCATATGCATCCTGGTCATATCCAGCACATATTCTTTCAGCTTCACCTCGTTGGCGATGCGGCTGAGGAAGCGCTCCACCAGGGGCAGGCCGGCCGTCTCATGCGCATAGGCATGGATCACGCCGTCCTTTTCCTCCGTGGTGACCGCCTTACCGAAATCGTGACACAAAGCCGAGAGCATGAACCAAAGGGGTTCTCTGGCCTCGCCGCGCAGCAGCGCCGCCTCGTCCAGCACCTGCATGGTATGGATCCACACATCCCCTTCGGGATGATAGTGCGCGTTCTGCTCCAGGCCGATCAGCGCCTCCAGCTCCGGGAACCAGCAGCTCAGCTGCCGCATTTTTCGAAGCTCTTCGAAGAAAACAGAAGGTTTTGCCGCTTTGAGCAGAGCTTTCTCCATCTCCCCCAGGATCCGTTCTTTTGCCAGCGCGTCCACAGCCATGGTGGAGCACAGCGCCGTGGTCTCGGGAGCCACAGAAAACTGAAAGCGTGCGGCAAACTGGCAGGCGCGGAAGACCCGCAGCGGATCCTCGGCGAAGCTCTGATCGTTCACGTGCCGGATCAGCCCGCGCTTCAGATCCTCACGGCCGCCGAAAAAGTCCAGGATCTCACCCGTCAGCACATCCTCCATCAGCGCGTTGATCGTGAAATCCCGGCGCATGGCCGCCTTTTCCTCGCCCAGGAAGGGATCGACGAAGACCTCGAAATCCTTGTGACCGCGGCCGGTCGCCGTCTCCGAACGGGGCATGGCGATATCCAGGTCATAGTGCCGCAGGCCCATGACGCCGAAGCTTGCGCCCATGGTGAGGCGTTCGCCCAGACTGTCCAGGATTTCTTCCAGCGTCCTGACAGGGATCCCGTGCACCTCAATATCGATATCCTTGTTTTCGCGGCCGAGCAGCCGATCGCGCACAAAGCCGCCCACAAAATAGACGCGCCCGCCGGCCCGCTGTACGGCTTCGGCAACGCGCCCTGCCATCAGCAGATCATCCTTGACCATGTACATCCCTCCTTTCGTAAAAACCGCAGCATCGGGCGAAAGCGGCCCGCCGCTGCGGTTTCCTTCGTTTCTTCAGTCCTCCCAGCTTTTGTGCTGAGCGGACAATTCATAGAGCCGCTCGTAGGAGCGATAGCGGCTGGGCGCGATTTTTCCCTCCCGGACAGCCTCCGTCACCGCGCAGCCCGGTTCCTTCCGGTGCGCGCAGTCGAGAAAGCGGCATTCGTTCAAATAGGGACGAAACTCGCGGAAATCCGCCGCCAGCTCCTCCTTGGGGATGATCTTCATCATCTCCAGCTCGAAGGACGCGTAGCCCGGCGTATCGGCCAGGAAAGTATCCTCGCCAAGATCAAAAAGCTCCACGTGCCGTGTGGTATGTTTGCCGCGGCCCAGCTTCTCGCTGACTTCGGCAGTTTTCAGTCCCAGATTGGGAGACAGGCAGTTGAGCAGGCTGCTTTTTCCCACGCCGGAGTTGCCGGTGAAGGCACAGACCCTGCCGCGGATCGCGTCCCGCAGCTCCTCGATGCCGCGCCCGGTGTCGGCGCTGGTCAGGATCACGGGATAGCCCGCGGCTCGGTACAGCCGCTCCAGCTCTTCGCCGGGATCCAGATCGGTTTTGTTGACGCAGAGAATGAGCTCGCAGCCGGCCTCTTCGGCAATGACAGAGACCCGGTCGATCAGGAAAGGATCCGTAACGGGGTTCACGTTGGCCGCAACAAAGACCAGCGCGTCAATGTTGGCGACTGCGGGGCGGATGAAGAAGTTCTTCCGCTTCTCCACGCTGTCGATCCGGCCCCGGCCTGCGGAATCCACGCTGCAGCGCACCCGATCTCCCACCAGAGGCGAAGTGCCGTCCAGCCGGAAACGCCCCCTCGCTTTGCACTCCAGCAGTCCCTCCGCCGTGCGGACGTAGTAGAAACCGCTGAGCGCCTTGACAATGATACCCTCTCTCATCAGCCCTCCGGTCCCGTGGATACGCGCAGGACCACTTTACTGTGCTCTTCGATTTCCGTGAACGCATCGGCGCTCTGGCCGATCACCGTTCCGGCGGCAAGATCGCTCTTCACATACTCGCTCCCGCCGTAGCTGAGCGATGAATTCTCCAGCTGCTGGATCGCCGCGCCTTCGGAAAGGCCGATCAGATTCGGCATGCTGACGTTGATGATCTCCGGCCCGCTGCTGACCGTCAGATACACGGTGGAGCCGGTGGCCAGGGCCTGTCCCACGTCGGGGTAGGTTTTCATGACATAGTTGCGGGTATAGATGTCGGAAACCGAGTTCTCGATCTCCACGTAGAAGCCGTACTGCCGCAGCAGGGCGCTGGCCGTGCGGTAATCCATGTTGATCACATCCGGCACGCTGGAGAGCGTGTCGCCGGTGGAGACGATGAGCGTCACATCAATGCCGTCCGGCGTCACCATCATGCTGCGCCCGGCCTCCGGGGACTGGGACAGCACGATGCCTGGCGCCGTATCCGTGTTGACGACGAAGATGACCTCGAAGTTATACAGCCCTGAGAGATCCGCATTGTTCATCAGAGACTCATAGCTGGTATCAACAAAGTTCGGCAGATCGATGCGCACCGCCGGAGCGAACACATCCCGCAGCCAGAAGTTCCACAGGAAGATAAACAGCGCCAGCGCGCACAGCAGGACGCCGAAGGTGCCGGTCATATAGCTTACGCGGGCCGAGCGGCTCCTGCGGCGCAGGAAGCTCTCCCTGTTCAGCTCGCTCACGGAGCGGATGGGGACCACGCCGGGGTTCTCCAGCTTTTCCTCTTCCTTAGGCTGCATCTGGCTCTGAACAAAAGCCTCCAGATCGCTGAGCATCTCATCCGCCGTCTGATAGCGGGCGGAGATATCGGCGCTCATGGCTTTCATGGTGATGCGCTCCAGCTCCTCCGGCACATCCGCCACCTTCTCATGCGGCGGCACCGGCGTCGCGTTCATATGCTTGACCGCAATCTCGCCCGGTGTGCTGCCGGTAAAGGGCTTGTCCCCGGTCAGCATCTCGTACATGACGACGCCGAGGGAATACAGGTCGCTGCGGGCGTCCGGGTTCTCTCCTCTGGCCTGCTCCGGGGCGATATAGTGAATGGAGCCGATGGCCTGGCCCTTGGACTCGTTGGCCTCGTTTTCCAGGGCGGCGATGCCGAAATCAGCCACCTTGATGGTACCGTCCCGCAGGAGCATGATGTTGTTGGGCTTGATGTCCCGGTGGACGATCCCGCGCTCGTGGGCGTGTTTGAGGCCGCGGGCGATCTGCCGTGAAAAATGCAGGGTCTCCCGCCAGCCCAGTGCGCCGCGCCGCTCCATATACTGCTTGAGCGTGATGCCGTCCACAAGCTCCATCACGAGATATTCCATGTTGTTGCTGCGGCTGACGTCATAGATTGCAACGATGTTGTGGTGAGAGAGCATGGCGACGGCATGCGCCTCCGCCAGGAAGCGGCGCCGGAACTCCTCGTCCTCCGCCATCTCCTGGCGCATGATCTTTACCGCGACCTGCCGGTTGAGCCGGTGATCCATGGCCTTGTAAACCACGGCCATGCCGCCGGAGCCGATCTCGCTCTGTATCTCATAACGGCCGTCCAGAACGCGGCCGATATAATTCTCATTTGCCATAGATTTCTCCTGTTCGGATCCTTCTACTTCAGAAAACGCTGATTTCTGCGCCTTCAGCGCATGGAGTCTTCTTTTACTTGACCGCGACCACGGTCACATTGTCGCGCGCGCCGCGCCCCAGCGCCATATCCATCAGCATGCGGCAGAGATCCTCCGGTTCCCGGCAGGCCTTGGCCGCCTCCAGCATCTCCTCGTCCGTCAGTGTGTTGGAAAGCCCGTCCGAGCAGAGCAGCAGCACATCGCCGATGCCCAGCTCAAAATTGAAATAGTCTGCCTCCACCTGGGAATCCGTGCCGACGGCGCGGGTGATCACATTGCGCTGGGGATGGGTCTTGACCTGCTCCGGCGTGATGATGCCGTATTCCAGCAGATCGCCGACCAGGGAGTGATCGCGGGTGATCTGGCTGATGGTGTCATTGCGGCGGGAGAGCAGATAGGCGCGGCTGTCCCCCACATTGATAATATGCCCGATTCCGTTGGACATGATCACACCGCCCACAATGGTGGTGCCCATGCCGTTGAATTCCTCCCCAAACTGAGAGAATTCGTAGGCCACCCCGTTTGCCTCTTTACAGGCCTCCTTGAGCATGCTTTCAAAGTCGATCGGGCGGCTCGTGCGGGCGGAGAGACGGCTGTAGACCACGGATACAAAGGCCCGGTTCGCGATCTGGCTGGCAAGGCCGCCGGCCTTGGCGCCGCCCATGCCGTCACAGAGCGCAACGATCAGGCAGTCCCGCGTCCTGACTTTTTCAATGATGAAGCTGTCCTGGTTATCTTTGCGAACGGGTCCCTTGTCTGTCAGGCCGAAGCTCTTCATCGGATCACAGCCTTTCCCTGCGCTTTACGCGTTCTTTTTCTGCATCTTCCGCCGCAGCTGACCGCAGCTGGCGTCCACGTCGCTGCCGAGCCTGCGGCGGACGGTCACATTGACCTTTTCGTCCTCGAGGATTTTGATAAATGCCTTCATATGTCCGGAGGTGGAAGGCCTGAATTCTCGTTCCTCCACATGGTTGAGCGGGATCAGGTTCACATGCGCGCCAACGGTTCTGGCGCGCTTTGCCAGGAGCCTTGCGTGATACTCGGTATCGTTCACGCCGTCGATCATGGCGTATTCAAAAGAGATGCGGCGGCCGGTGCGCTCGTAATAGCGTTTGCATGCCTCCATCAGCTTTTCCACGCCGCGGCCCCGGTTTGCGGGCATCAGGCGGGAGCGGGTCTCATCGTCCGGCGCGTGCAGGGAGACTGACAGCGTCAGCTGCAGATCCCGCGCGGCCAGATCGTCAAAACGCTCAATGATGCCGCAGGTGGAGAGCGAGATATGCCGCATGCCGATGTTCATCCCCAGGGGATCATTCACCAGCTCCAGAAAGCGCATCACATTGTCAAAATTGTCCAGCGGTTCGCCGATGCCCATCAGGACGATATTGGAAATCTTCTTGCCGGAATCGAGTTCGGAAAAAAGCACCTCGTCCAGGATCTCGGACGCGTTCAGAGAGCGCACCAGGCCGCCGATGGTGGACGCGCAGAAGGCGCAGCCCTGTCGGCAGCCCACCTGACAGGAAACGCAGACCGTGTTGCCGTGCTGATAGCTCATCACCACAGTCTCCACCGCGTTGCCGTCGTAGAGCTCCCAGAGGTATTTGATCGTGCCGTCGATCTGCGAGACCTGCTTTTGCAGCACCTTCGGCGCATACAGGTGATAATTTGCCTTCAGCTTCTCCCGCAGGGACTTGGGAAGATTGCTCATGCCCTCAAAATCACGCACGCCGCGGCCGAGCCATTCAAAAACCTGTTTCGCCCGGTATTTCGGCTCCCCGAGCGCGGCGAAATCCGCCTCGATCTCGGGCAGCGTCATGGATAGAAGATCTTTTTCCATCTTACTGTATCTTTCTCAGTTTTGCGATAAAGAATCCGTCCGTGCCGTCAAGCTGCGGCCAGAACTCGTAACATCCGCCGCTGCTTTTCAGATCGCCCAGCTGAAAGTCCTCCGCTGCAAACTCCGTATGGCGGCTGAGAAACGCGCGGATCTGTCCCCGGTTTTCCGCCTCCAGCACCGTGCAGGTGGAATAGAGCAGAACGCCGCCGGGCTTTACATAGCGGCAGACGTTGTCCAGGATCGCGGCCTGGATGGGCGGGAGATTTGCGATCTCCGCCTCCGATTTATTGCGGATCTCCGGCCGCTTGCCGATCACGCCGAACCCGGAGCAGGGTACATCACAGAGCACCCGGTCAAAGGCGGCTTCCAGCACGGGATCAAAGACCCGGCCGTCCATGGCGCGGGTCTCGATCATGCCGATTCCGAGACGCGCGGCCCCTTCACAGATCCGTTTCAGCTTCTTCTCCTGCACATCACAGGAGAGGATGCTGCCTCTGTTTTCCATGCGGATGGCCGCGGCGAAGCTCTTCCCGCCCGGAGCGGCGCAGGCGTCCAGCACACGCATGTCCCTTGCAGGCGCCGCGATTTCCACTGCAGTGCGGGCAGCTCTGTCCTGGACATAGAAAAGCCCCTCTTCAAAGCCGGGCAGCGCGGTCACGCTGCCGCCGACAAGCTCCAGGCAGCCGGGCAGAGCGGGAAAAGCACGGTATGGGATCTCCGCGCGATCCAGGGCCCGGCAGTAATCGTCAACGCTCACCTTTAAGGTGTTCACCTGGATGCTGAGGGGCGCGGGCTCGTTGTTTTTTGCAAGAAATGCTTCCGCAAACTCGTAGTCATGCTCGCGGATGATCCTTTCGCAGAGCCAAAGAGGGTGGCTGTAGCGCAACGAGAGATACTGCGCACTTCCCTTCTCCGGGATCTCCGGCAGAGAATTCCGCGCAACCGCGAGCTTTCGCAGGACAGCGTTACAGAGCCCCGCAGCCCTGGCGCAGCCGTTCTCGCGGCAGAGCTGCACGGTCTCGCCAACCGCCGCATGGGCGGGGATGCGGTCCGTCAGCAGCAGTTGACAGGCGCCGAGACGGAGGATGTCACGCAGTCCCTTCTCGAGTGGCCTGGAACAGAACAGATCGAGATAATAATCGAGATAGGCGCTGTTTTGCAGCACGCCCAGCGTCAGCCGCGACGCCAGGGCAGCGTCCCGCCGGTTCAGGTCATACTTTTTGATGGCGGCATCCATGGCCTGAGCGGACCAGGCGCCGTCCCTGCGGCAGCGCTGCAGCGCTTCCAGCGCAGCCTGTCTGGCTTGATTCCCCATCAGGCGTCCACCCGGATCGCATGGCCGCGCAGAAAATCGGCGGCTTTCATGCGTTTCTTGCCGGGCGCCTGCAGTTCGGTGATGAGCAGGGTCTTCCCATCCGCGCAGGCGATCTCCAGCCCCTCTTTCCCGGCGGAGACGACCTTGCCCGGGGCCAGAGACGTGCAATGCTCCGTATAGGCCGCGGAGAATACGCGGTACACCGCACCCTCCAGCTCCATGGTCGCTACCGGCCAGGGCTGCAGGCCACAGATCTGCTTGACGATCTGGCGCGGCGATTTGTTCCAGTCGATGGGGCAGTCGGACTTGTCCAGCATCTTCACATAGCTGGCATTGGCATGATCCTGCGGAACGCGGGGCGCCGTCCCGGCCTCGATGGCGTTCAGCGTTTTCACCAGCAGCTCCGCGCCCAGGACCATCAGCCGGTCAAAAAGCTCACCGGAGGTTTCAAATTCCCCAATGGGCGTTTCCGCCGTAAAAATGATGTCCCCCGCGTCCATATCGTGGGCCAGGTACATGGTGCTCACACCCGTGACCGCATCCCCGTTGAGCACAGCCGCCTGAATCGGTGACGCGCCGCGGTACTTCGGCAGCAGGGAGCCGTGCACATTGATGGCCCCATAGCGGGGAACGGCCAGAATATCATCCGGCAGTATGCGGCCGTAGGCCACCACCACCAGAATATCCGGCTCCAGGCTCTGAATCTGTCGAAGCGCGGTACCGTCCCGCATTTTTTCCGGCTGATAGACGGGAATGCCCGCCTGCACGGCGATCTGCTTGACGGGAGACGCCTGCAGCTCCATCCCGCGCCCCTTGGGCTTATCGGGCTGCGTAAACACGCCGACGACTTCAAACTGCTCGTCCAGCAGCTTCTGCAGGGACGCTGCAGCAAAGTCGGGCGTTCCCATAAAAACGATGCGCATGATTTATTCTTCCTCGTCCTCGTCTGAAGCGGGGCCACGCATCTCTTCCTCGGTGAGCATACGCTCGGCCTTGGAGGTGAACACGATCCCGTCCAGATGGTCAATTTCATGGCAGAAGCAGCGGGCGGTAAGGCCCTCCCCTTCCACCTCAAAGGTCTCGCCGAAACGATCCTGTGCGCGCACCTTCACGTGCATCGGCCGCTTGACAAGGCCGTACTCCCCTGGCACGCTCAGGCAGCCCTCCGGGCCGTCCTGCTCACCGGAGGCTTCCAGGATCTCCGGGTTAATGAGCTCAATAACATATTCTTCCTCGCCCTCAGGGACATTGGTCTCGATCACGAGGACCGCGCGGCGCAGCACGCCCACCTGCGGGGCAGCAAGGCCTACGCCGTTTGCCTGCAGCAGCGTCTCGCGCATATCGTCAAGAAGCTGATGAAGCCTGGGATTAAAGTCCGTGACCACACGGCTCTTTTTGTAAAGGAGCGGCTGCTCCTTGGTCAGAATGTTCCGAAGTGCCATATTATTCCACTCTCTCTGTATTTAATCCATCGGGTCGTTATCCGCAAAAACGGAAACGCCGCGAAAGCGCTTGTCCGTATTGCATTCGCACACGGTCTGCGATAAGGCCGCGCGCAGGGCCGCATTGTTCTTTCCGTTCAGGATCACGCGATAGCGATAGCGGTTGTTGACGCGCACGACAGCCAGGGGCGAAGGCCCCAGGATATCGGTGCCGGACTGGGGGCCGAGAAAGCTCTCCAGTCTGGCTTTGGCAAAGCGGCAGGCCTGCAGTACAAGCCGTTCGTCCAGGCCGGACGCCGTCAAAGTCAGGATGTCCCGGAAGGGAGGCGCGTTCTGCAGCCTGCGCAGTGAAAGCTCCGAGGCGTAGAAGGCGTCATAATCCTGATTTGCCGCCTGCCGGATCGTCTCATTGTCCGGGGTGAAGGTCTGGATCACGGCGCGCCCGGGTTTCTCCCCGCGGCCGCTGCGCCCCACCACCTGAGTGATCAGGGAAAAGGTGCGCTCCCCCGCCCGGTAGTCACCTGCGTAAAGGCTCTGATCGGCGGAGATGACGCCCACCAGCGTCACATTTTCAAAATTGAGGCCCTTGGTGACCATCTGCGTGCCCACCATGACGGGGATCTTCTCCTCCCGGAAGCGGGAGAAGAGCAGCTCATGGGATCCCGCGGGCGTCACCGTATCGGTATCCATCCGCAGTACTTCGATCTCCGGGAAGAGTTCGTGCAGTTCCTCCTCCACCATCTGAGTGCCGACGCCGATGTATTTCAGCGTTCCGCCGCAGTCGGGGCAGCTTTCATCTACCCTGCGGGAATAGCCGCAGTAGTGGCAGATCAGCCTGCGGTTGGCACTGTGATAGGTCAGCGATACACTGCAGCGCGGGCAGCGGTAGGTATAGCCGCAGTCTCCGCAGCTGACAAGCTTGTGCGCACCGCGGCGGTTAATGAACAGAATGCTCTGCTCACCGCGCTCAATGTTCGCAGCGAGTTCAGCGCGCAGGAAGGAGCTGATGCTGCCGCCGTTTCCAGCGCGCAGCTCCCGCTTCATGTCCACGATCTCTACTGCAGGCAGTTCCTGTTCGTTGTAGCGGTTCTCCAGCCGGAAATAGCTGTAGCGACCGGTCTCGGCGGCATAGCGGCTCACGATGTCCGGCGTAGCCGAGCCGAGAAGCAGCAGGCAGTTTGCCCTGGCGCAGCGGTACTTTGCAATGTCGCGGGCATTATAACGCGGGCTGTTTTCGGATTTGTAGGTTTCTTCCTGCTCCTCGTCGATGATGATCAGGCCCAGGTTTCGGCAGGGAGCGAACACAGCGCTGCGCGTGCCGATCACGAGCTTCGCCTTCCCGGCGCGCACCCGCTTCCATTCGTCATAGCGCTCGCCGGTGGAGAGGCTGGAGTGCAGCACAGCCACCTCGTTCCCGAAATGGGAAGAAAAGGTCTGCAGCATCTGGGGCGTCAGCGCAATTTCAGGCACCAGCAGGATCGCAGAGCGCCCGCGCTTGAGCTGATCTGCGATCAGGTGGATGTACACGCTGGTCTTGCCACTGCCGGTTACGCCGAAAAGCAGGGCCGCCCCGGCCTCACCGGAGCGGGCCAGGGCGCCGATCCCTTCAAAAGCGGACTGCTGCTCCTGATTGAGCACGGGCAGTGCCTCTGTCTCCCCGACATAGATCTCCGGCCGCCGATAGACTTCGCGCGGGTAGAGTTCCACCAGCTCAGAAGATACCAGCGCCTTCAGGCTCTGTCTGCCGGCGCCGGTGAAGTGCAGCAGCTCCCGGCTCGGCAGCGCTTCAAAGGAACAGAGCAGATCCAGGAGATTCGCCTGCTGCTTCGAGCGCATGCGCTTCTGCTGGGCGATCGCTGCAGCATCTTCGGGCGGGATGCAGAGCCGCGCCATCTCCACCGTCTTGTCCTTTACGCGTCGCTCGCCGTCCTCGGTAAACCAGAGGCCCGCCGGGAGGATCGCCTTGACCGCATCATAAACGGTGCAGAAAAAGCGCTCGCGCATGAAGAGGGCGAGCTTGATCTGATCTTCGTCGAGGACCGGTTCCTCATCCAGAATGGCCTGGACGGGCTTCAGCTTCTCATAATCGCTGTGATCGCTCAGAGCGAGAATGATGCCCTCACTGCGGCGATTGCCGGCAGAAAAAGGCACATAGACGCGAACGCCCGGCCTGGCCTTCGCCGCCATCTCGTCCGGGATCAGATAGTCGTAGGGACGGTCGATCCAGTAGGTGGCGGCGGAAACCGCGATGCGGGCAACCAAAGACGGCATGCCGGCTCTTACTTCTTCAGAGACAGCTTGCCGGTGTACACTTCGTCGATGGCAGAGGAAACAGGCTTGCGATCCAGGGGGATCTGCTTCTCCTCGGCGTCGGCGGAGATCTCACGGGCGCGCCGTGCCACCAGGTTCACCAGCTGGTAGCGGCTTCCGATTTTTTCAACAAGTTCAGCAACAGGGGGATAAAGCATCATAGTTCGATTACTCCATTTCATCCGCATAAATGCGGTAGTTTACAAATCTGGTTTATTTCAGCAGGTCTTTCCGGTCGGCAAAGCGCAGATGCTCGGCCGTTACGATGGCGGAAAAGGCGGCGGCGGCCTCTTCGATCCTGTCGTTGACGATCAGGTAATCATAGCCTTCGGCTTCCGCATACTCCTCTTTCGCCCGGGCGAGACGGCCCTCAATGGCCTCCATGCTGTCGGTGCCGCGGTTTACAAGACGGCGGCGCAGTTCCTCCATGGAGGGCGGGATAATGAAGATCATGACGGCCTCCGGCATTTTGCTTCTGACCTGCCTTGCGCCCTGGATCTCAATATCCAGCACTACGTTCATGCCTTCGTTCAGCTTCTGCTCCACAAAGGCCCGCGGCGTGCCGTAGCCGTTCGTCACATACTCGGCATGCTCCAGCAGCTCGTCCTGCTCCACCATGCGGTCGTAAGTCTCGCGGTCGATGAAGAAATACTCCCGGCCGTCCACCTCGCCGGGGCGGGGGCTGCGCGTCGTCACCGAAGTGGAAAAGCAAAAATCATTGCGGCCTTCAATGGCCTTGAATACCACCGTGCTCTTTCCGGCGCCGGAGGGCCCGGAGATCACGATCAGCTTTCCTTTTTCACTCATTCTTTTCAGGTTCCTTTTCTTCTTTCTCTTCCAGACGGGCACTCAGCGTCTCTGGCGGCAGCGCCGAGAGGATCACATGCCCGCTGTCCATGATCAGGACGGATTTGGTGCTGCGGCCGAAGGAAGCGTCGATCAGCGAGCCCTTCTCCCGCACATCCTGGATCATACGCTTGATGGGGGCGGATTCGGGAGACACGACGGACACGATACGGTCTGCGGAGACCAGGTTCCCGAATCCGATGGCAATCAGTTTCATCCTGCCGCCTCACTCAATGTTCTGGATCTGTTCTCGGATCTTCTCGATCTCGGATTTCAGATCCACCACCACATGGGCGATCTCGGAGTTCTGGCACTTGGAGCCGATGGTGTTGGCTTCCCGGTTGAATTCCTGGATCAGGAAATCGATCTTGCGGCCCGTCGGCGAATTGCCGTTGATCATCGTCCGCAGCTGGGCCATATGGCTTCTCAGGCGCACGGTCTCTTCATCCACGGCGATGTGATCGGCAAAGACCGCGGCCTCGGTAAGGATGCGGCTCTCGTCGATGCCGGCAGTCCCCAGGACCTCCGCCATCTTCGTCTCCAGCCGTTTGCGGTAGGCGGCAACCGTCTCCGGCGCCTTCTCCTCCACGGTGCTGACCAGGGCGTTGATGGTCTCCAGGCGGGAGAGCACATCGTCCCGCAGCTTCTCGCCTTCCCGCAGGCGCATCGCGTCGAAATCGTTCAGCGCGGCCTCGGTGATGGCGGAGAGGCCCTCGGAAAGTGCGTCCGTATCCAGATCCTTTTTCTCCACGCTCAGCACGTCGGGAAAACGGGCCGCGCTCAGCGCCGTCAGATCGTCCTGCAGGCCGTACTCCCCGGCGATATGCCGGATCGCCTCAACATATCCTTTCAAAAGCGCCTCGTTGACCTGCACGGTCATATCGCCCGCAGCAGAGGCATTGACGGACACAAACACGTCCACCTTGCCGCGGCTGATATGCTTCTGCACACCGGACTTGATCAGATCCTCGGCGAACAGAAAGCTTCTCGGAAGACGGACGGATGTATCCAGGTATCGGTTGTTTACGCTCTTGAGCTCAACGGTGATTTCCAGGCCCTCGACAGTGCCCTTGGCGCTGCCGTAGCCGGTCATGCTTTTGATCATACTCTCTCCTCTTTACCGGATGATATCAAAGGTAAAAGCCTGTTGATTCTTCTTTTTCCTCTGGGACAGCACCAGGATCACCGCACTCAGCAGAAGCGCAAGAAAGCTCACTGCCACGCACAGCCCCTCGGAGGCGCCGGCCATATAGGCAAGCGCATAGCCCAGGATAAACAGCACGATGGGCATGATATACACCAGCGCCGCCGCGCCGAAGACCGTGGAGGACTTGCTCGCGATCACGACCTTCTGCCCGGGCCGGGCGTCGATCAGATTCCGGGCCAGGGTCTTGATCTCCCCTTGGAAAATGCAGCTTTCACAGCTGCCGCAGCTGCCGCCGCAGGCGGTCGTGCGCGCGACGGCCACTTCGGCCATGTTGTTCGGCAGGATTTTGGTAACGACTGCGTCCTGTGTCATCCGTTTGCCTTTCTGATCTCCACCGAGATCGTGTAATCGCCGACTGCGCCCACATCCGTGAAACCGTCCACGCGGATCTTCACCGGGGTCATGTACGCGCCGACAGAATCACGATAATCGGTCAGATCGGCGACCGCCGTGATATTCTCCGAATGGATCTGGCTGAGCTGCTCGGCTGTGCCGCGAATGCGGACCTCCAGGCTCTCTGTGATCAGCTCAATATCGGAATTATCCGGCATGTTGGTGCAGTTGATGTTGGTCACCGCGAAGGTCCGCGTCTCCAGCCCCACGACTTCTATGGTCACTTCCGCCGTGGAGAGGCCGGTGAGATTCTTGAGCGTATTATCCAGCGGAATGCTGTATTCCTCCGTAAAGGTGGTGCTGAAATCGGTCAGGTCCACCGTCCCCAGCACGATCTGATTCATGCCGGAGAGGATCGCAGAGTCGCCGGTAAGCGTCAAATAGGTCGGCGTCACCGTGACGATCGTATTGGTCTCGTTGGCGCCGGAGCCGTAAATCAGGTTCACCGTCAGCGGCACGTTCTTGATGGCCCGGATCGGCAGCGTGGCCTTCACGGTATCCTGCGAGCAGCTGAGATACTCGGTGGAGCAGGCCTCCCCGCTGGCGTTCTGCAGAGTAAAGCCCACATCAGTGGAGTAGGTGGAGGAGACCACCATATCCCGCCCGAAGGTCACCCAGGCGCGGTCGATATCCTTCAGATAGGCCTCGGGACCCGTAACCAGGATAACAGACGGCTCAAACACCGGGGACTCGGCCGTATAGCCATCGTCCGGCTTGCCTTCAAAGCCGCCGCGCACGGGGACTTCCTTGCTGGTCAGCGGAGAGACGTTGAAGGTGACATATTCGGGGCTTTTGCGTTCCACCGTGAGCTCCCGCTCGCTGACGCCGCTGGGATAGACGATATCATATTTTAAGGAGGTGTAGGCCGAGGTACTGAGCTTGCTCACATCCACCTGAGCCACCAGATCGTCGGAATCCATGGGATTGACGATCCTGCGCGGGCCGGAGATCACAACGGTCACACTGCCCACATCCAGGTCGGTGACGACCAGATTGCGGGAGGCGCGAAGCGTATCCTCCCCCACCAGTTCCACCCGGACGTTCCGGAAGGTCTGCCGGAAATCGCTGGAGTCCGCGCTTGTGACATAGATCCAGATCGCAAAAGAAGCAAGCAGGGAAACAACGCCCCAGAAAACCCGGCTGTCAAATATACGGCGCAAAGGATTCTTACTGTTCATCACGGCCCACCCTGAACACTTTCGTCAGATTCTCGGCAAATTTCTGCCAGCCGCTCTTGCTGGCCTCCTGCACGATCAGTTCCTGATGCAGGATCTCATCCAGCTTCGGCCCGCTCAGATGCCTCTTGAGCATTCCGTCCAGCGCCACGGAAATCGCGCCGGACTCCTCGGAGACGATGATGACCAACGCGTCCGACTGTTCGCTCAGACCGATGCCGGCGCGGTGCCGCATACCAAGCTCCTTGCTCAGATTGGTCTGGGCGGTCAGCGGGAGAACGCATCCCGCCGCAGCGAGCCGGGCGTCCCGGATAATGGCCGCGCCGTCGTGCAGCGGGGCCTTGTTGAAAAACATGTTCTTTAAAAGCTCTGCCGAAACATCCGCGTTCACGATCGTTCCGGTGGCCATGATGCTCGTGAGGCTCACGCTGCGCTGAAAGATGATCAGCGCGCCGGTGCGGGACGCGGCCATGTCGACGCAGGCCTGCACGGTCTCGGCGATGGCGGTCTCCAGTTCCGGGGTCGACGCCGTGCGCGTCGCCGAGAAACTGCGGCCCATGCGCTCCAGCAGGCGGCGAAGCTCCGGCTGAAAGAGGACGACCAGGGCAAGAAGACCGATTTCCACCGCGTGAGAGAGCAGGAAATAGATCATCCGCAGGTCGAACACATAGCTTGCAAGCAGCGCAAGCAGGATGACCATGATGCCCTTGGCCAGATTATAAGAATTGGTTTTCCTGACAAACCAGATCGCCCGATAGATGATATACGCGACGATGAGGATGTCAATGATATCGGCGATGCCGATCGCCGACAGGATATTCAGGGCTCTGCTCAAAGCGCTGCGGATAACTTCCATCGCTGTTTCCCCGTTCTGCTGGTATGCATACTCCCAGACATACTTTTGATTTGTATATTATACCGGAACAGGGGGCTGATGTCAATTGCGGCAGGCAAAACAAATCTTAATTTCTCTTTGCTTCTTCGACCGTTTCCACCAGTATTTCGCAGGCTTTCTTGACGTCCTGTGCGGACAGAAAGGGTGAGAAGCTCATGCGAAGCGTACCGCACTCCAGAGTGCCCGCGCTCTCATGGGCAAGAGGCGCGCAGTGCAGCCCGGCCCGGACGCAGACGCCCCGATCTGAAAGTCGGGAAGCCAGTTCTTCGCAGTCCATCCACGGACAGCGCAGCGACAGGACGCCGCTCTGCCCTTCTTCGCCTGTAAAAAGTTCCAGTCCTCTGCCTGATAATTCGGAAACCGCCCTTTGCAGCAGCATCTGCTCGTGCCGCAGGATGGTCGCTTCCCCTCTCTCCCGCACATATCGGATCCCCTCCAGCAGCCCCGCGATCCCGCAGACGTTGAGCGTACCCGCTTCCAGATGCTCCGGCAGCAGCTCCGGCATGGTCTGCAGCCTGCTTTCTGCCCCGGAACCGCCCTGCATCAGCGGCACGCCCTCTTCGCCGCAGAGCAGGATCCCGGTCCCCTGCGGGCCGAGCAGCCCCTTGTGGCCGGGCATGGCGATGAAGGCAGCCTGCAGCGATTCATAATCCACCGTCAGGATACCTGCCGCCTGGGACGCGTCCACGATCAGCTTCACGCCAAAGTTGCGGCAGAGTCCGGCGATCTCCCCGATCGGAAGCACATAGCCGAAGGCATTGGACACGCAGGTACAGACAGCCACCTCCGCCCAGGAAAGTGCCGCCTCCCAGGACGCAAGCATCTCCGCCGGATCGAAAAGCTTCCTGCCCGCGACCTTCAGATCGGCTCCTGCCGCGTGGAGCGGCCTTGTCACCGCGTTGTGCTCAAAGCCGGAGATCAGCACTTTTGTTCCCGGTCTTACCAGAGAATGAATCGCAAGATTCAGTCCATGCGTGGCGTTCATCGTAAATACGATCCGGGAGGGATCCGGGACATGAAAGAGAGCCGCTGCCTCCTCCCGGCAGGCATAGACCGTCTCAGCCGCCCGCATGGCGGGGACATGCCCTCCCCGCCCGGGGTTTGCCAGCGTCCGCATGGCGCGGACTATGGCGCGCTCCACCGCGGGCGGGCGATAGAGTGAGGTCGCCGCGGAATCCAGGTAGATCACGGCAGCACCTCCCGGAAGGGCTCCTCCCCTTCCCGGCGGAAGAGTTTGCCGGTCCAGAGTCCGCTGTTTTTCAGGAGCTCCACCGCATCATAGGCGGATTTTCGGATCGTGATGGCATAGCCGCAGCCGCTTCGGCTCAGATCGGGCGGAACACGGCGGATGCTCAGCGTATAGCCTGCCCGCTCCAGCAGGCGCGCCGCCCGCTGCGCCTGCGTAAGCGTTTTAAAGGTGATCAGATACTGCATTTCGGGACGTCCTTTCCTTTAAGGCGTAAAGGGAAGCGCCGCCGGACAGAGCCCGGCGGCGCTTCCCTCTGCACGGATACGGTACATCCTATGCAGCTTTTTCACAATTGTTCAGTTTTCCTCAATCAGAGCGACCGCATGCGCGGCAATGCCCAGCCCTTCGCCGGTGAAGCCCAGCTTCTCCTCTGTCGTGGCTTTGACGCTGACGCGTGTGATCTCCACGCCCATGGCGCTGGCCAGGGTCTGCCGCATTTCGGCGATGTGGGGGGCCAGCTTCGGCCGCTGCGCGATCACCGTGCAGTCCACGTTGCCCACATGATAACCGTTTTCCCGCAGCACCGCGCAGACATGCCGCAGCAGCTCGATGCTGTCCGCCCCCTCATAGGCAGGGTCGTTATCCGGGAAGAGATGCCCGATGTCGCCGAGGGCAGCCGCGCCGAGCAGCGCGTCCATCAGCGCGTGGGTCAGCACATCCGCGTCTGAATGGCCCAGCAGGCCTTTCTCCCAGGGGATGCAGACACCGCCGAGGATCAGCTTTCGGCCCTCAACAAGCTTATGCACGTCATAGCCGTGTCCGATACGCATATCAGCCCTCCCGCGCTTTCAGGATCGCCTCGGCCAGGATCATGTCCCGGGGCGTGGTGAGCTTGATGTTGTCCTCATCGCCGGGCACCGTCATGGTCTTGACGCCCATCATCTCCATGGCAGAGCAGTCGTCCGTCAGGGGCAGGTTTTTCTCCATGGCCTTGGTCAGCGCGCCTTTGATAAAGTCGGATTTGAAGACCTGCGGCGTCTGGACGCGCCAGGTGGTGGCACGGTCTACGGTTCCGACCACATAGCCCTTTTCATCCACCGCTTTGAGCGTGTCGGTGCTGGGGATCACGGGCACGGCAGCATAGTATTCCTTCGCGGCCCGGACCGTGCGTTCGATAACTTCGGTCGTGACCAGCGGACGGGCGCCGTCGTGAATGGCGATGCGCGCGGCCTTGGGATCGACTTCACTGACGCCAACAAGCGCGGATTCCACACGGGTGGAACCGCCGGCAAGGACTTTGGAGACCTTCTTGATCCCGTACTCTTTGCAGAGATCCGCGATCTCCTCGATCCGATCCCCACGGGTGACGACGACGATCTCATTTACAAGCGCGCAGGCGTCAAAGACGCGCAGGGTGCGCACCAGAACCGGCACCCCGCAGAGATCGGCGGTCAGCTTGTCCGTACCCATGCGCTCGGAGCTTCCCGCGGCCACGATGACCGCGGAGCAGTGCGGCTCCTTTTCCGGCTCACGGAATAGATTCGTAATCTTTTTCAGCGTATCCATTCGCCTTACCCCTTCAGCTGACGCATACGGTAGAAGTTCATCATACCGTCCTGCATTTCATCCAGATGCTTGAGCATTTTGCCCGCGCCGTATGCGGCGCAGGAGATGGCGTCGTCCACGACCACCGTGCGGATGCCGGTGCTGCGCTCGATCAGGCGATCCATGCCGTAGATCAGGCTGCCGCCGCCGGACATGATGATGCCGTTTTTGTCCAGATCGCCCACGAGCTGGGGCGGCGTCCGCTCCAGGACGCTGTGGATCGCCTCCAGAATGCGGTTCATCGGCTCCACAAAGGCTTCGATCAGTTCGTTTGCGCTGATGGTGATGGACTTGGGAAGACCGTTTGCCAGGTTGCGGCCGTGCACTTCTTCCACACCCATATCGGGCCGCTGAAGAACGCAGCCGATGTTGCGCTTGATCTCCTCCGCGGCCGAGAGGCCGATGAGCATATTGTGCTTGCGGCGGACATATTTGACGATCGCCTCGTCAAAGCTCGCGCCCGCGACCTTGATGGACTCGCATTCCACCACGCCGCCGGCGGAGATGATCGCGATCTCCGTCGTACCGCCGCCGATGTCGATGACCAGGTGGCCCTCCGCCTTGCTGATGTCCACGCCGGCGCCCAGCGCGGTCGCCACCGAGGTCTCCAGCAGATAGACCTTGCGCGCACCGGCTTCGATGGCAGCGTCGATCACCGCGCGCTCCTCCACGCCGGAGATGCTGCTCGGCACACAGGCCAGCACCCGGGGCTTAAAGAGGCTGAAGGAGGTGACGCGGCTCACAAGTTCCCGCTGCATCTGGGCCGCCAGCTCGTAGTCGGAGATGACGCCGTTTGCGATCGGGTGGATGGCCACCATGTTGGCAGGGGTGCGGCCCAGCATTTTCTGGGCGTCCGTGCCCACCTTCATGACCTTACCGGTCTGCTTATTCACGGCAACGACAGTCGGCTCTCTCGCGACCACGCCCTTGCCCTGTTCAAAGAGCAGCGTGGTGGAAGTCCCCATATCGATGGCCATATCTTTCTCAAAAATGAGCATATTTTTTCACCTCAACGTGTTTTTCCCTTTATCGCCCGCGGGCAAGCGTGACCGCGCATACATCGGCCGCGCCGGCTCCTCTGAGCATCGACGCGCATTCCGAAAGCGTGGCACCGGTGGTGACGATATCGTCCACCAGCAGGATCCGCTTTCCCGCGATCTTCTCCGGCGCGACGGCGCGGTAGACCCCGGCCGCATTCGCCTTGCGGGCAGCGCGTCCGCCTGTCCCGCTCTGGGGAGGATTGTTGCGGACCTTCCGCAGCAGACGCACACAGGGGATGCCTGTTCTTCTGCTCAATTCCTGCGCCAGAAGCTGCGCCTGATCGTAGCCGCGGCTGTGCTTTCTGCGGCGGCTCAAAGGCACCCATGTGATACTATCGCAGGAAATTCCGTTTTCGTCAATACATTTTGCCAGAAATTCTCCATAAATCTTTGCGTATCCGGTGAGACTCTGAAACTTATAGCGCAGCAGTGAGTCCCGCACCGTGCCCTCGTAATACAGAGGCGAAACGCATTTGCTGACGTGGGAAAAAGTCTGGCTTTGTTCCATTCCTTCCGTCCTGGGGATCGTGTCCAGGCAGTGATCGCAGACCGGCACATTCCAGGGCATCAGGTTATGGCAGAAGGCGCAGCGCGTCGGATAGAAAAGTGCCAGCGCCCGCTGCAGCAGTTCCTTCATCTGCCGCATAGCTTCAGCAACCGCAGCCGCAGCGCGGAAAATCGCCGGGATTGACGGAAATTGTCGATCATGCGATAGGCGGCTCCGTCATCACCCACAAGAATGAGAAGCTCCTTTGCGCGGGTGACGGCGGTATAGAGCACATCCCGCGTCATCAGCATCTGCGAACCGGAGGACAGGCAGAGGATCACCGCGCGATATTCGCTGCCCTGGGCCTTATGTACCGTCATCGCCCAGGCATGCTCCAGCTCCAGCAGCGCGTCAAAGCCGTATTCGGAGATACGCCCGTCAAAATCCACGGTCAGCGTCTCGCTGTCCAGGTCCATGGCGATGATGCGGCCGATGTCCCCGTTATACACCCCGGTACCGTGCTGGAGATTGTCCGCACTGCGCCAGAGCATGTCGTAATTGTTCTTGATCTGCATGACCCGATCGCCCACGCGGAAGACCGCGTCGCCAAACAGCTTCTCTTTCTTATCCGGGGCTGGCGGATTCAGCACTGCCTGCAGGCGCTTGTTCAGGTTCACGGTGCCGGTCTCCCCTTTGCGGGTCGGTGCCAGGACCTGGATTTCCTCAGGTGGGATATTCATCTTGGTCGGAAGGCGCACAGAACATAGCTCGGTGATGGTATCAATGGTGCCGCCCGCCTCGAGTCTGCGCAGGCGGAAGAAATCCCCCGCGTTCTCGGAGAGGTTTGGGTGCTCCCCCTTGTTGATGAGATGCGCGTTACGCACGATGCGGCTGCCCTCGTTCTGGCGAAAGATCTCCGTCAGGCGCACGGTGGGCACCACGCTGCTGCGGATCACGGCGGAGAACACGTTGCCCGGGCCGACGGAAGGGAGCTGATCAGCGTCCCCCACAAGGATCAGCCTGGCGTCATCCGGCATGGCGCGCAGGAGCGCATCCATCAGCAGGATATCCACCATGGAGCACTCATCCAGAATCACGGCGTCGCAGTCCAGCCGGTCGCTCTCATTCTTGGTGAAAACGACTTTCTCCCCGTCGTCGTCAAACTTCGCGCCGAGGAGGCGGTGCACCGTGGCGGCCTCCTGCCCCGTGAGTTCGGTCATGCGCTTGGCGGCGCGTCCGGTGGGGGCGGTCAGCAAGGTTCTGATGCCCAACTCCTCAAACAGGGCGAGGATCGCGCGAACGGACGTTGTTTTGCCTGTGCCGGGGCCGCCGGTGATGACCAGGATCTGATTGTCCAGCGCCATCTGCAGCGTTCGGCGCTGAAGATCGGCGTAGTGGATATTCTGCTGCTTCTCCAGCCGCCGGATCAGGCGCTCCGGGTCAGCGTCCTCCACAAAATGCACACGGGCCATGCGGGCAAGGCGCGCCGCGGCATCCGTTTCCGCCGCATAGAGCTCCGGCAGATAACAGGCCGTGACATTGGCGATGTCGTCTAGGATGATAAGCTCCGCATCGGCCAGCTGCGTGATGCTCTCATCCGCCTCTTCCGGCGGAACGCCAATCAGCTGCCCGGTGGCGGCGGCCAGCTTGTCCCGCGGGATGAAAACATGTCCGTTTCCGGTGTTGTGGTTCAGTTCAAAGATCACGGCGGCGTTGATGCGGCTGCGGCTGTGCTCGTCCATCCCCATCTCCATGGCCAGGTGGTCAGACTCGGAAAAGCTGCCGCCGATATGCTGGGAGGAGAGGATATAGGGATTTGCCTGCAGCAGGTTCAGGGCCTCGTCGCCGTAGTACTTGTACATGCGCATGGCGAGGATGGGCCGAAGGCCGAAGGAGCAGACAAACTCCATCAGCCGCCGCACTCCTGCCTGCTGGCGGAAGCTCTTGGCGATCTGTTTGGCTTTCACCAGGCTGATGCCCTTGATCTCTGCCAGCTTCTCGGGCTGGTTTTCGATCACGTCCAGACTCTGATTGCCGAAGCGGTTCACGATCAGCGAGGCCGTGGCGGGGCCGATCCCCTTCACGGAGCCGCCCGCCAGATATTCATAGATGGCCGGCGCGTCGGTGGGCATCAGGCGCTGGGCAAACTCCGCCTTGAACTGCCGCCCGTGTACGGCGTGGGTCATCCACGCGCCGGAGAGGAGCATGGTCTCCCCCTGTGCTGCGTACGGGAAGCAGCCCACGACCGTGACCGTCTCACCGTTTCCGTCCCGCAGACGCAGGACCGTATAGCCGTTTTCTTCGTTTTTATAGATGACAGAATCGACCGTACCGCTCAGTTCGGTCAGCATGCTGTCCTGATCCATAGTGTATTCGCTCCTTTTACGGGAGGATGGGCTTAGGTCAATTGCGAAACCCGTTTCGCAATTGAGAACTCGCAACTATCGCAGCGGGCAAAAGTCCGGCTTTGTCAGCAAGTTACACGAGCATCATAGGATGGACTTCAGAAATTGTCCGGTGAAGCTCTCTTCACATTTGGCGCAATCCTCGGGCGTACCGGCGAAAACCAGATTTCCGCCGCCGTCGCCGCCTTCCGGGCCAAGGTCGATGATGTGATCGGCCACCTTGATCACGTCCAGATTGTGTTCGATGACGACCACGGTGTTGCCCGCGTCGGTAAGGCGGTTCAGAATATCAATGAGCTTGTGCACGTCTGCGATGTGCAGGCCGGTGGTGGGCTCGTCCAGCACGTAGACCGTGCTGCCCGTGCTGCGCTTACTCAGTTCCGTTGCCAGCTTCACACGCTGGGCCTCGCCGCCGGAGAGCGTGGTGCTCGACTGCCCCAGCTTCACATAGCCAAGGCCCACGTCGTAGAGAGTCTGAATCTTGGAGAGGATCTTCTGCTGGTTCTGAAAGAAGCTGCAGGCCTCCTCCACAGTCATGTCCAGCACCTCGGCGATATTTTTCCCTTTGTAGCGCACCTCCAGCGTCTCCCGGTTATAGCGTTTACCGCCGCAGACATCGCAGGGCACGTACACATCGGGCAAAAAGTGCATCTCGATCTTCAACAGGCCGTCGCCGGAACAGGCCTCGCAGCGGCCTCCCTTCACATTGAACGAGAAGCGGCCCTGGCCGTAGCCGCGGAGCTTCGCGTCGTTGGTGGAGGCGAAGAGATCGCGGATATCGTTGAAGACGCCGGTGTAGGTGGCAGGATTGGAGCGGGGCGTGCGGCCGATGGGACTCTGATCCAGCGCGATCACCTTGTCCACATACTCCAGGCCCTCCACGGCGTCACATTTGCCGGGACGGACCTTCATGCGGTTTTTCTCGGAGGCGAGGGTCTTATACAGCACCTCGTTGATCAGCGAAGACTTGCCGCTGCCGGATACGCCCGTCACGCAAACGAGCTTGCCCAGCGGGATCTCCACGTCGATCCCCTTCAGATTGTTCTCCCGTGCGCCGCGGATCCAGATGCTGCGGCCGCTGCCCGCGCGCCGGGTCTCCGGAACGGGGATGCGCCTGCGCCCGCTCAGATACTGGCCGGTGATGGATTCCTCACAGGCGCAGATGTCCTCCACCGAGCCGGCGCAGACCACCCGGCCGCCGTTTATGCCGGCGCCGGGACCGATGTCGATCACATGATCGGCCGCGCGCATGGTCTCCTCGTCGTGCTCGACGACGATCAGGGTGTTGCCCAGATCCCGCAGCTGTTCCAGCGTTTTGAGGAGCTTGGCGTTATCCCTCTGATGCAGGCCGATGCTGGGCTCGTCCAGGATGTACAGCACACCCATCAGGCTGGAGCCGATCTGAGTGGCGAGGCGGATGCGCTGGCTCTCGCCGCCGGAGAGCGTCGCCGCCGTGCGGGAGAGGGTCAGATAGCCGAGGCCCACGCTCTGCAGGAAGCCCAGGCGGGCGCGGATCTCCTTGAGGATCTGCTGGGCAATCATCTGTTCCTTTTCCGTCAGCGAAAGCTTTTCGATAAACTCCAGCGCTTTCACGACGGAGAGGTCGGTAAAGGCCGCAATGTCCATGCCGCCCACCGTTACAGCCAGCGCCGTCGGTTTGAGCCGCCGCCCCTTACAGGCCGGGCACGGGATCTCGGACATGCACTCCTCGATGTCCGCCCGCATGGAGGGGCTCTGCGTCTCGCGGTAGCGGCGCTCAAGGTTATTCACGATGCCCTCGAATTCGCGCTTGATGACGCCGAAGCCCTCGTTTTTTTCGTAATGGAGCTGCAGCGGCTCGCCCTTCGTCCCGTACAGGATCGCGTCCACGGCCTCCTTCGGGAGCTTGCGGATGGGATCCGTGAGTTTGAAGTGATAGCGCTTTGAGAGCGCGTCAAAATACATACGGGAGATGCCGTCGCTCTTCACATTGCCCCAGCCGGAGGCGGTGATGCCGCCGTCCATAATGGAGAGGTTCGGGTTCGGCATGATGAGATCCGGGTCAATGAGCATCTGGGTACCGAGACCTGTGCAGGTGGGGCAGGCGCCCGCCGGATTGTTGAAGGAGAACAGCCGCGGCGTCAGCTCCTCGATGGAGATGCCGCAGTCGTCACAGGCGTAGTTCTGGGAGAAGGCGATCTGCCGCTGCTCGGAGGGCAGGTCGATAAACAGCAGGCCGCCGGAGAGGGCCAGCGCGGTCTCGGCCGAGTCGGTCAAACGGCGGACGATCTCGGGCTTGATGACCAGGCGGTCCACCACGATCTCGATGTTGTGCTTTTTATTTTTCTCAAGCCTGATCTCCTCGGAGAGATCGTAGAGATTCCCGTCCACCCGTGCGCGGACATAGCCGGAGCGCTTGGCGTCCTCAAAGACCTTGACGTGCTCGCCCTTCTTGCCGCGGATCACCGGCGCCAGGATCTGAATGCGGCTCCCCTCCGGGAGCTCCATGATCCGGTCCACGATCTGGTCGATGGACTGCTGCCGGATCTCCTTGCCGCACTTGGGGCAGTGGGGAATGCCAATGCGCGCCCAGAGAAGACGCAGATAGTCATAGATCTCCGTCACCGTGCCCACCGTGGAGCGCGGGTTCTTGGAGGTGGTCTTCTGGTCGATGGAGATGGCGGGAGAAAGGCCGTCGATATAATCCACGTCCGGCTTGTCCATCTGGCCGAGGAACATGCGCGCGTAAGAGCTCAGGCTCTCCACATAGCGGCGCTGACCCTCGGCATAGATCGTGTCGAAGGCAAGACTGGACTTGCCGCTGCCCGAGAGGCCGGTGACGACCACCAGCTTGTCGCGGGGGATCTCCACATCGATATTTTTCAGGTTATTCTCTCTTGCGCCTTTGATAAAAATGCTTTCCTGCATGGTTAATCCTCAATTGTAAGATCCGCAGTCCTGCCGCGGGTAAGTTTCACAAGCTCGTCAGGCGCAAGTTCGATCTGCCAGCCGATCTTTCCGGCGCTGACAAGAACGGTCTCTTGCTCCTCCATGCTGCTGTGAAAAAAGGTCGGGTACTGCTTTTTCATGCCGATGGGAGAACAGCCCCCGCGCACATAACCGGTGAGGCCGAGAAGCTCGCTCACTTTCACCATGGCGATGTTCTTCTCCCCTGCCGCCTTCGCTGCCTTTTTCAGGTCCAGCTCCGCTGCCACCGGGATCACGAATACATAGATCCGCTTGCTGGCACCCTGAGCCACCAGAGTCTTGAACACCTTTGCCGGGTCCTGGCCCGTGATCCGCGCCACGGTAACGCCGTCCACAGCCTCGTCCCCATGGGGGTAGCTGTGTGCGGTATAGGGAATTTTCTTCTGCTCCAGCAAGCGCATCACATTGGTTTTCTGCTCTGCCACCGGGATTTCCTCCTCCGGAGTAATCTAACCTGTTTATTTTACTCTATTTCCATGATTCTTTCAACAAGAAAAGATGAAGTTTTGATACAAAAAAACAGCCCGCGGCAAAGCCGCGGGCTGGCAGAGCATTCGTGAGCTCTTATTTGATCTGAAAACGCGCCAGGATATTCTCCACACTGTTGTCCATCACACGCAGGATGCGCTCCGTGGTGATCTCCTTCGGCATCTGCATGCCCAGATCCATCCAGTGGGCAATGAAGCCGATGGCGCACTTGGCGTAAAACTGCACCGTGAACTCGAAATCCTGCCGGTCGATATTCATGCCCTCGGAGACGATGACTGCGAAGCTGCGAATGCAGCCTGCCATTTTCTCCTCCAGATAACGGAGCATATAGAGCCTGCTGTTGGAATTATACACGTTCAGCGTAAAGGTGCTGTTATCCTGCAGATACTGCATGAAAATCAGCACATCCTCGCGCCAGTGCTCAAAGACGACCTCATGCGGGAGCACCCGGTTAGCGTCCTCCTCAAAGACCCATTCCAGCAGATCATACACATCGTCAAAGTGATAGTAAAATGTCTGGCGGTTCACGCCGCAGATCTCCACCAGGTCCTTGACCGTGATTTTATCGATCGGCTTGACGGCCATCATCTGTTTGAGGGCCGCGGCCAGAGATTCTTTTGTACTGCTGGACATGGTCGTTCTCCTCCGGATCTCACAAGATTAAACATTTGATTTTTTTGATTATAACACGAACAAGCTGACAGGGTAAAGGTTTTTTCTTGTTATTTCGTCAAAATACTTGAAAATGCATGGATGCTCCACTAAAATACGAGTGGACGGGAGGGATAACGGTGTCATCGAAGAAAAACACGCTGCAGCTGATCCTTCGCCTGTCGATCCTGCTTCTCATCCTGCTGCTGGTTATTATCGCGGTTTTTGCGTACCTGCACAGGGTCAAAGCCGCGGCAGCAGCCGGGCGGCAGAATACGGAGAGCACCGTGCTTGTCACCATTGCCCCTGAGCCGGATGTTCTCATGCCCGGCAGCCGCTGGCGTGGTGTGCTGCGCATCACGAACCACAAAGGAAAGGGGTATCTGAAAAACGGCACCTATCCCGTGTACGGTCTGATCGACCGCAATGAGGAGGGTTTCTATTTCGAGCTTTACGGTGACGACGATCCGTACGGTCTCTCTCCCCTGCTGACCATGTATGTGACGATCGATTACAATACGCTCACCCCCAGGATCGGAACGGAAGACGCGCGCTTTTACTATATCTGGCTGGATGAACGGGATGTTTCAAGTCTGACCATGAAGCTGACAAACGGCACTCTTACCAGCAGTTACTTTTATAACGACGGAACGGAGAGCTGCCAGATCGATTTTAGTATAAAACAGGAAAAATAATACTTGAATTACCAAAACCGATATGGTATACTCATAAAGCTTGTTAGCGGTACATTATCGAAAGGATTGAAAATACATGAGTGCTGTTACCATTATCTTCACCGTTCTTCAGGTTCTCTCCGGTCTGGCTGTCACCGCCATCGTGCTGATGCAGAGCGGCAAGAGTGCCGGCCTGTCCGGCGCCATTTCCGGCGGCGCAGAGACTTTCATGTCCAAGGGCAAGGCCAAGACCTGGGACGCCAAGCTCGCCAAGGCCACCAAGTGGTTCGCGCTGGCTTTCGTCATCCTGACTCTGGTCCTGAACCTGCTGAAGAACTTCTGATTCTTTCCTGAACAAGCAAACTGAGAGCCGAACGGAAACGTTCGGCTCTCATGCTGTAGTAAAAACCTTGAGACAGAAGATGGACACGCATGGGGAGAGCGCGAGAGGAGATTGGTTATTCCCTCTCGCGTTTGATATTCTCAAAAAAGAGAACTTTTTCGGAAGTCCTCTTTTTTGATGCTCAAGGTGTCCACACCTTGAGAGTCGAACAGATCGTTCGGCTCATCGCTTTTTTTGATATTCAAAAGAACAATACTCCCGGTTCATGCGGCTGACTGTCATCCTGAGGAACGGAGTGACGAAGGATCTCTTATCGCATGGAAATAGAGTTTATTGAGATCCTTCGACTTCACTTCTTTCAGGATCACAGATTCAGGGCTAATTCAAGCCGGCGGTACAACCGATGTTTTTGTCTGTGACAGATGCTTACAGCACATGCACGGAATCGGGCTCGAACACCAGCGAGCAGCTGTCGCCCACCTGGTAGATGTGCTTGTTCTTCGGGTTGTGCTCCTCCAGCTTCACCAGTGTATCGCCCACCATCACATGGTAGTTCTGGTAGGAACCCATGAAGCAGGACAGCACCACCTTGCAGGGCAGGCCGCCCTCATCTGCCAGCGTGGCGGCTTCCGGACGGAGAACCACGGTATACTCCTCGCCGACCTTCATTTCGCCGCGGCCGGGAACCAGCAGCTCGTTTCCTTCCACATTGAGCTTGGCATACTTCCCTTCCCTGGACAGCATCGTGCCGCGCAGGAAGTTTGCCTCGCCGATAAAGTCCGCCACGAACTCGTCCACAGGATGATAATAGATCTCCTGGGGCGTGCCCATCTGGGCGACAAAGCCCTTGTTCATGATGATGATCTTGTCGGACAGGGCCATGGCTTCGGACTGGTCATGGGTGACGTAGATGGCCGTGATACCCACTTCCTGCTGGATGCGGCGGATCTCGGTGCGCATGGAGACGCGGAGCTTCGCGTCCAGGTTGGAAAGCGGCTCGTCAAAGAGCAGCACGGAGGGCTCGATGACCAGGGCGCGAGCCAGGGCAACACGCTGCTGCTGGCCGCCGGAGAGCTGGTTCGTCATGCGGCTCTCCATGCCCTCCAGCTCCACCAGCTTCAGGATGCGCATGACGCGCTCCTTGATCTGATCCTTGGGCACCTTACGCAGCTTCAGGCCGTAGGCCACGTTATCGAACACGTTGTAATGCGGCAGCAGTGCATAGCTCTGGAAGACCATCGCAGTGTCGCGCTTGTTGGGCGTGAGCTCGTTGATGGGCTCGTCCCCAAGGTAGATTTCGCCCTCATCCGGGCTCTCAAAGCCGGCGATCATGCGCAGCGTCGTGGTCTTGCCGCAGCCGGAGGGACCGAGCAGCGTCACAAAGCTGCCGGGTTCAATGGTCAGGTTCGTATCCTTGACAGCATAGAATTCCTTGCCGGTCTTCGGATCCTGATAGATTTTCGAAATATGTTCCAGACGTACGCCTTTTTTCACTTTTTCCATGGCTTAGTCCTCCTTGATCTTTCTGCTGGTGCCGAAATACTTGATGAACAGATTCATGAGCAGCACAGCGCCGTAGGTGATGATGATCAGAATGGTGGCAAACGCACAGGCAAGGCTGAAGGAGCCCTTCTCCGCGAACTCGTTGATCTGCACGGTGATGAGCAGATAGCTCGGCGTCACCAGCAGGATGATGGCGGAAATGGCGGTGATGCTGCGGACAAAGGCCGTGACCAGGCCGGAGAGGAAGGAATCCTTGATGAGCGGCAGCGTCACCGTCATAAAGACCTTGAAGCTGTCCGCGCCCATGTCGTAGGCGGATTCCTCAATGCTCTTGTCGATCTGCCGCAGGGCGGAGATGCCGCTGCGGGTACCGGTCGGCAGGGAGCGGACCACAAAGACGATGATCAGGATCAGACCGGTGCCGTAGATGCCCTGCAGGATGCCGGTGTGGAACAGGCCGCCGGAGAAGCCGCGGATATAGCCGACGCCGAGAACCGTGCCCGGCACAGCCATGGCCAGCATAGAGACGGCCTCGATAAAGCCCTTGGCTCTGAAGTTGCGCTTGACCACCAGATAGGAGATGATCATACTCAGAAGCGCCGTGACAGGGGCTGCGATCAGGGAGAGCACAAAGGAGTCCTTAAAGGCCTTCAGGCCGTGGTAGCGGGTAAAGACCTGGCTGAACCACTTGCCGGTCAGTGGGAAGAACTTGTAGCCCCAGGTCGGGAAGCAGGCGCCGATGGGGACGCAGATGTACATCATGATAACGAAGATCGCACCCAGAGAGCAGAGGATCGTGAGCGGGATCTTGACGCTCTTGTCCTCTATGAGCATACGGGCGCGGGAGGCTTTGCCGGTCAGGGTGGCGGCGGTCTTGGCCTCCAGATAGTACTTCTGCACGGCGAACATCAGCAGGGTGATGCACAGCAGCACCACGGCCATCGCGGCAGCGCCGGCCTTGTCATAGGCGCCGGTGATCTGCAGGTAGATCGTGGTGGCCAGCGTATCGTAAGAGCCGCCGATGATCATGGGGTTTGCAAAGTCGGCGATGGACTCGATGAAGGTCACGAGGAAGGCGTTGCCGAGGCCGGGCAGCATCAGCGGCAGCGTCACATCGGCAAAGACCTTCCAGCGGCCGGCGCCCATATCCCGGGCAGCCTCCTCCAGGGAGGGGTCGATGTTCTTCAGCAGGCCCTTGAGCATCATGTAGCAGACCGGGAAGAAAGTCAGCGTCTGCACGATGACGATGCCCCAGTAACCGTAGACGCTGTTGTCATAGATGCCGAGCAGGAAGCGGGTGATCAGTCCCGCCTTGCCGAAGAGCATGATCATCGACAGGCTCAGCACAAACGGCGGTGACACGACCGGCAGCATGGAGACGACCTTGAAGAGGCCGCCCACGAAGCGGTTGAGGCGGACATAGACCTCCACATAGGCAAAGAGAAGGCCGATGAAGGTGGAAAAGATGCCCACGACAAAGCCGACCTTCAGGGTATTGGTGATGGCCTTCGTAAAGGAGGGCATGGCGAAAATGCGCTTGAAGATGCTGAAGCCGAAGCTGCCGTCCCCCACGAAGCTGTCCACCAGCAGGATCGCCAGCGGATAGAGAATAAACAGAGTCAGAAACGTGATCAGCACGACGATGGTTGTGACCATGATGGGGTCAGCCAGAAATTTCTTCCGATCCAGCGCCGCGCCCTGGCTTCTTGCCATAGAAACTGCTCCTTTCGCTTGATTTGTATAAAACAAGGATGGCGGAAAAATCCGCCATCCTTGCGGTGTTATGCAGGAATTACTCGGTCTTGAAACGGTCAGCACCGGTGTCGGCGCCGGCAGCGGCGATGGCGTCCATCACGTCATTCACGTTCTGCTCGGTGTCGGTCGCGGCCTTGGCGAAGTCATAGCCGTCCCATACGAGGCTGGGATCCAGGCCAAACTGAGCGGCAGCTTCGGGCTGCGTGGCGTTGTCAATAACCAGGAATTGGTAAGAACCGTGCTGAGCGGCCAGCTCAACGCAGTCGGGGCTCAGGGCGTACTCCATGAAGAGCTTGGCAGCGTTCATGTGCTTGGCACCCTTGAAGATGGCGACAGGGCCGACCTCGCAGGCCGTACCGTCGGAGGGGACGACCAGAGACACGTTCTCATAGCCGTTGTCAAGGATCTGGGTGATGCCGTCATGCAGGAAGCCGATGCCGATGACGCACTCGCCGGTGCCCACGTTCTTGGACGGGCCGGAGCCGGACTTGGTGTAAACCTGAACGTTCTTATCCAGGTCTACCAGGTACTGGATGCCTTCGTCATGGCCCTTGAGCTGGATCATGAGGTTGGCGACCA
>CAMOXI010000018.1 GCA_946628965.1 uncultured Clostridia bacterium
CCTCGCCTTCAGCAGGCTCTTCACCCTCGGCAGGCTCCTCGCCTTCAGCAGGCTCTTCACCCTCGGCAGGCTCCTCGCCTTCAGCAGGCTCCTCGCCTTCGGCAGGCTCCTCACCCTCAGCGGGCTCCTCGCCTTCGGCAGGCTCCTCACCCTCAGCAGGCTCTTCACCCTCGGCAGGCTCCTCAGCCTCAACAGGCTCTTCAGCCTCTGCAGGCTCTTCTGCCTCAGCGGGCTCTTCAGCCTCTGCGGGTTCCTCAGCCTCTGCAGGCTGTTCAGCCTCGGGGTCGACGACCTTGTAAACGCCTTCAAGACCTTCCTGGGCAACCAGCTCATAGGCTGCAGCCGCACCGCTGAGCAGACGACCGCCCTCATTGGAGAGCCAGACCATCTTCAGCGTGACAGCACCCTCACCGCGGATAACAGTACCGAAGGTGAGAACCTCATCCTTGGTCGCAGCAGTCAGCACGCGGATCTCGCCGTTTTTCAGCAGAGAGCCGTTCTCCATGACAATGGCGGCTTCCTCGCTGACAGACGGGACGAAGGTCATCGTCTTGCCGTTCAGGCTCATGGAGACGTTTTCGGGAATCGTAATGGACTGCGTCAGCGTAACGTCCTGGGTAAGAATGACCATCTGGCCCTCTTCCGCAGCTTCGAGCGCGTCAGCCACAGTAGCATAATAAAGCGTCTCCTGGTCAGAGACATTGATCTTGGCGACACCGCTGCCAGCAGTGACTGCCGTCGGGGCAGCGGAAGCAGCACCCGGTTCGCCATAGCCGATCACCACGCCGTCAACGACGGGAGTCGCACTCTGAGGCGCCTCTGTTCCTTCTTCCGCCGATGCAGTGATGACCATAAAGCTGCAGCACATGGCCACGACGAGAAGAATGGACAACAGTTTGGTGTAAGCTTTCATGTTGTTTCTCCTTTACTCTTGCGTACTATTATAAATCCAAAAAATTTATAATCGTTTCTCCCGCCCGACTCGGCGCACGTCAAAATGCGCCTCCTACAGGCTTGTAGATAATGTACCACTTTATTTTGTCATTTGCAAGAGCTATTTGAAGTTTTTTGCTATCTATTTTTACCGCTTTGTAACCGTTGCGTTTGTTATTAGAAACATAGTTCAGGACCTTCTTTTTCAGAAATCCGGCATGACAGCGGGGTTTTCGGCGTTTTCCCGTGTTGCTGTTCCACGAAAAAGGAACAATATGTTTTCATTCTGCTATCATTTTTAATAATTCTTAAGAACTCCGATCCCCAAAAGGGGGAACAGCAGGCTCCGGTCACATCCCCGGATGACAGCAGCGTGTGATCGTCTTCGAAAGCCAGCTATGTATTAGTCGCTGTCTCCCAATGTACTTCCATGATATTGTGTATTCTTTGACATACTTCACGAAAACCCAGTTCATAATCCGCTCTGTTTTTGTGCATTTTGCTATTTGCTGTCGATTATACTGCTTTGATTTCAGCGTTTTTCATAAATTTGTACATTTTGACCGAAACGTTTCGTATTATTGCTTGTTTGTTACGTTAAAATAGTGTAAAATACACAAACAGAAGAAGAACTTTTCAGAATCGGAGTGTGAAAGCTATGAAAGAAATCCTATGGATCAGCCCCGTTCTGGCCCTTGCCGCGCTGTTCTTTGCCCTCTGGAAGGCGCACTATGTGAGCAGCTCCTCCCCGGGGAATGAGCGCATGCAGGAAATCGCCGCTTCCATTGCCGAGGGGGCGGATGCTTTTCTGAAAGCCGAATACCGGATCCTGGCCATTTTCGTGGCAGCACTGTTCCTGCTGATCAGTCTGTTCATCAACGTGGGGACCGGCGTGTGTTTTCTGCTCGGCGCCGTCTGCTCGATCCTGGCCGGTTTCTTCGGGATGCGTGTGGCCACCCGTGCCAATGTGAGAACAGCGAACGCCGCCCTGGAATCCGGCATGAACAAGGCGCTCTCCGTGGCTTTTGCCGGCGGCTCCGTGATGGGGATGTGTGTGGTCGGCCTGGGTCTCCTGGGCTGCAGTCTCATTTATATCATCACCGGCAACTACAGCATCCTCTTTGGCTTCTCGCTGGGCGCCTCGTCGATCGCGCTGTTTGCCCGCGTGGGCGGCGGTATCTATACCAAAGCTGCTGACGTGGGCGCGGATCTCGTCGGCAAGGTGGAAGCCGGTATCCCCGAGGATGACCCCCGCAACCCCGCCGTCATCGCCGACAACGTGGGCGACAATGTGGGCGACGTGGCCGGCATGGGCGCCGACCTTTTTGAGAGTTATGTCGGCGCGCTGGTCTCCGCCCTGACGCTTGGCGTATCTGTCTATGGTCTTTTTGAGGGGGCCGGCGCCATTTTTCCGCTGGTGATCGCCGCCATCGGCATTCTGGCCTCCATCATCGCCACTTTCTTCGTCCGCGGAAAAGACGGCTCGAACCCGCACAAGGCGCTGAAGGCCGGTTCCTACGTATCCGCCGCCATCGTCGGCCTGGCGTCGATCCCGCTCAGCAAAGCGTTCTTCGGCCGCCTCTATTTCTCCGCTCCCATCATCGCCGGCATCATCGTCGGCCTCGTCATCGGCTTCATGACCGAGGTTTACACCTCTGAGGATTATCAGTCCGTCAAGCGGATCGCTGATCAGTCCGAGACCGGTTCGGCCACCACGATCATCAGCGGCATCGCCGTCGGCATGAAGAGCACCTGGGTGCCCATCGTGCTGATCTGTGTGGGCATCTACATCTCCTATGCCGTCACCGGCGACCTGTACGGAATTGCGCTCGCTGCGGTCGGCATGCTCTCCACCACCGGCATCACCGTGGCCGTGGACGCCTATGGACCCATCGCCGACAACTCCGGCGGCATTGCAGAGATGAGCGGCCTGGATCCCCATGTGCGCGAGATCACAGACAAGCTGGACGCCGTCGGCAACACCACCGCCGCCATGGGCAAGGGCTTCGCTATCGGCTCGGCCGCGCTGACGGCGCTGGCGCTCTTCGTCTCCTATGCCACCGAGGTCAAGCTCGGGCAGATCAATATGCTCTCCCCCTATGTGGTCATCGGTCTTCTGATCGGAGGCATGCTCCCCTTCGCCTTCTCAGCAATGACCATGGACTCCGTGTCCAAGGCAGCCTATAAGATGATCGAAGAGGTGCGCCGGCAGTTCAGGGAGATCCCCGGTATCCTGGAGGGCGATCGCAAGCCGGATTACGCCTCCTGTGTCTCCATCTCTACCCGAGCCGCCCTGCACGAAATGATCGTCCCCGGCGTGATGGCCGTCGTCGTGCCGCTGCTGGTGGGCATTCTCCTGGGCCCGGAGGCACTGGGCGGCCTGCTGGCCGGGTCGCTCGTCACCGGTGTGCTGCTGGCCATCTACATGTCCAACGCCGGCGGCGCCTGGGACAACGCCAAGAAGTTCATCGAGGAAGGCCATCACGGCGGCAAGGGCTCTGTCGCACACAAGGCGGCCGTCGTCGGCGACACCGTGGGCGACCCCTTCAAGGACACCTCCGGCCCGTCGCTGAACATCCTCATCAAGCTGATGACCGTGGTGGCGCTGGTTTTCGCCCCGCTGTTCATCAAAATCGGCGGCCTGCTCTGATCTGTAATGACGCATAAAGCAGCTCCATTTTTTCGGAGCTGCTTTTTCTTTTCCGCCTATAAGCGGTCTCGCTCTTGCTTTCCATGCATTTTTTTATTATAATGAGTAAATTGTAGAAAGAAACAGGAAAGGCATAGCCTATGAAAAGAACCGTTCAAACCGTCTGCCTGCTGGCACTTCTGCTCCTGCTGGCTGTCACCGTAGTATACCGCCTCGACTCCCCTGCTGTAATCGCCGCATCTTCTGTCATCACAGAAACACCGGTCACCGAGGCGCCGCAGCAAACGGCTGCCGCTGAGCCGACGCCGGAACTCACGCCTGAACCCACACCGGAGCCGACGCCGGAGCCGACTCCCCCGCCGACGCCGGAACCCACGCCGGAGTTCTTCACCATCACCGCCATCGGGGACTGCACGCTGACCTCCCATCAGAACCTGGCGGACAGCAACCCGGCTTCCTACGCGGCGATCATGGGCGATGACTATGCCTATCCTTTCTCCAACACGATCCGGTATTTTAACCAGGACGATCTGACCATTGCCAATCTGGAGTGCACCTTCTCCGACCAACGCCTGTATTCGGGGCAGCAGTTTCATTTCCTAGCCCCCACGGTGTATGCCAACATCCTGCTGGAGGGCGGTGTGGACTTTGTGACCACAGCCAACAACCACATGCTGGATTTCGGGCAGCAGGGTCTGGATGACACCTGCGCCGCGCTGGACAGCTACGGGATCCCTTACGGCAGAGACGGGCAGAGCCAGATCCTGGATCTGCCGACAGGTTTGCGCGTCGGGATCTACACAGCCTACAACAACTACGTGCCGAATAAGGACAAATCCGCCGAGGCCGTGCGGCAGCTCAAGGCATACGGTGCCGAGTATGTGATCTGCATGTTCCACTGGGGGCAGGAACTCCACTATACCCCCAACAAGGCCGACATCGACCTGGCCCATATCTGCTGCGACGCAGGCGCCGATCTGGTGTACGGCAGCCACTCCCATTGCCTGCAGCCCATTGAAAAGTACAACGACAGCATCATCCTCTACAGTATGGGCAACTGGTCCTTCGGCGGCAACACCTCGCCCAGCGACATGGATACCGCCATTGTCCAGATCATCGTGAAGCGGGATCTGGACGGTACCATCTGCAACCAGGCCTTCAACGTCATCCCCTGCTGTGTCTCCAGCCGCCCCGTTCTGGAGGACTACACGGGCTTTGCATACAACGATTACCGGCCCACGCCCTATGAAGTGGGTTCGGAATCCTATGAACGCGCCATGAGCAAAATCACCGGCGCCTATAACGGACCGAACGGCAATCCGGACTATTCCAACTGGTATGCCAGCTGGTCCTGAGAGAAAGAAGAACAATTCCCATGAAGCATATGACCCGCAGACTGATCATTCTCATCGCCGCCGTCCTGCTGCTCGGCGTCACGTTGTTCCTGCGCGCAGGCGATCTGCCGGAAGATCCGGCGTCCACCGGTTTTTACGCCCGGCAGGGCATCCTCCCGCAGCAGAGCGGGAACAATCCTCCTGCCGAGCAGCCGGCTGCCGCAGAGGAAAGCATTCCCGAAGAGCCGGAAGCTCCTGCTTTTGAGGAGCGGGATTTCGTGATCTCCGTCATCGGCGACAACACGCTGGCCTCCCACCAGTTTGCCGGCGCCTCGGTCTCCTTTGCCGGAAGAATGGGCGACGATTACGCCTACCCCTATTCCAACACCGTACAGTACTTTACGGCGGATGACTTCACGATCACTAACCTGGAGTGCACCTTCTCCGACAAAAAGCTCTCCTCCGCCGAGCAGTGGTATTTCCTCGCGCCTACCGCCTATGCCAACATCCTGCTGGAGGGCGGCGTGGACTTTGTGACCACCGCCAACAACCACATGGGTGACTTCGGCGAGGCCGGTGAGGAGAGCACCTATGCCACGCTGGAGGAGTACGGCATCCCCTACGGCAAGGAGGGTGAGGGTCAGCTTCTGACCATTGAGAGCGGGCTCACCCTCGGCATTTACTGCGATTACAACCACCTCAAGCCGGATGTGGATCAATGCGTCCAGGCGGTGAAGGATCTGCGCGCACAGGGCGCCGAGTACATCATCTGCGCTTTCCACTGGGGCAGGGAGCTCTACTATTCCCCCAACGAGGATCAGGTCACGCTGGCCCACGCCTGCATTGACGCCGGGGCCGATCTCATCTACGGCAGCCACACTCACAATCTGCAGCCCATAGAGGAATACGGCAGCGGCCTCATTCTCTACAGCATGGGTAACTGGTCCTTCGGCGGCAGCACCGCCCCCTCGGACCGGGACACCGCCATCGTGCAGGTGAAGATCCACCGGGACAGCGAGGGGCAGATCAGCAACACCGGCTTTGACATCATCCCCTGCTGCGTGTCCAGCCGCCCCGTCAAGGAAGGTTATACCGGGGATAACTACAACGACTACCGGCCCACCCCTTACACCGAAGGCAGCGAGGCCTACTACCGCGTTCTGGCCAAGCTGGACGGCACTTTCGAGCCTGACAAGGAAGGCCGCGATTATTCCGACGTTTACGCCCAGTATTCTTAAAGGCAATTCCCGCCTTTCATCACTTCGTTCCCGCAGGGGACACCATAATTATTCATTATTCATTACTCATTGTATTCGTATGAAGGAGGAACATCACATGATTGCCGCAATCGTATACAATTCCCAGACCGGTTCCTGCAAGCGCTACGCAGACGAACTCTCCCGCCAGCTGCACATCCCCGCCTACGCGCTGGGCAGCGCCCCCACCCGGGCCGACGGGGAGCTGATCTTCGTTTCCTGGATCATGGCCGGCAGCATCATGGGCTGGAAGAAGGCCAAAAAGGCCGGCAGCATCGCCGCTGTGGTCGCCGTCGGCATGGCGCCGGCAAGCGAAAAGACCGCCGAGAGCATCCGCGCCAAGTGCGCAATCCCCTCTCAGAAGCCCGTCTTTGTCCTGCAGGGCGGCTTTAACATCAACAAGCTGCCTGCACCCATGAAGCTCATCATGAAGTGGAAGACCAAGGACATCGCCAGGCAGCTGGAGGCCAAGAAGGAAAAGACCGCCCTGAACGCAGAGGAGACCGCCCTTTTGAAGATGGCCCGCACCGGCGTCGGCGAGCCCGCCGACTGGAACGCCGCCCCTGTGGTGGACTGGGTCCTGAACCAGTACAAGAGCGAGGGTGCGCTGCGGCAAAAGGACTGATTCCGATCATTTCGTAAAATCCGCCAAACAGTTTTGTATTGAAAAGAAAGCACGTGTATGCTATGATTTTTTAGCAAATCATAGCATACACATTTTTTTATTGCGAGGTATAGTATGAGAGGTATTCACAGTGTGGTTGACGATCTGCGCCGTGACGTGTTTGAAGAAGTCGCGCGTCTTGCCTATGAGGGCGGCGATATCCGGCGCATCGACCAGATCCCCTACAAGATTGTCCCGGGTGAGGTTGCCCGCTACCGCGACAGTATTTTCCGTGAGCGTGCCATCGTGACAGAGCGCCTGCGCCTTGCCTGCGGCCTGCCGCTGCGCTCTGCCGCCGAATACGGCCCGGCGAGTCTCGGCATTGAAGAGGCGGCGATCCCCGAGAAGTACTATGAGCCGCCCCTCATCAACGTCATCCCCTTCGCCTGCAACGCCTGCCCCGCAAAGGAGATGCGTGTCTCCTCCAACTGCCAGGGCTGTCTGAGCCATCCCTGCCAGGCTGTCTGCCCCAAGGGCGCCATCAGCACCGACCGCTACGGCCACAGCGTCATCGATAACGAGAAGTGCATCAAGTGCGGCAAGTGCGTGGAGCAGTGCCCCTACGACGCGATCAGCAAGATCGAGCGCCCCTGCGCCAAGGCCTGCGGCATGGACGCCATCGGCTCCGATGAGTTCGGCCGTGCGAAGATCGACTACGACAAGTGCGTCTCCTGCGGCATGTGCCTGGTCAACTGCCCCTTCGGCGCCATCGCCGATAAGAGCCAGATCTTCCAACTCATTCACGCCATCAAGTCCGGTACGGACGTATACGCCATCGTTGCTCCCGCCTTTGTGGGCCAGTTTGAGGGCGCCACGCCCGCGAAGCTCCGCAAGGCCATGCGCATCCTCGGCATGAAGCAGACCGTCGAGGTCGCCATCGGCGCCGACCTCTGCACCATCGAAGAGGCCGAGGACTTCCTCGACCGCGTGCCCGAGAAGCAGCCCTTCATGGGTACCTCCTGCTGCCCCGCCTGGAGCGTGATGGCAAAGCGCATGCTTGCCGATCACCCCGACTATGTCTCCATGGCGCTCACGCCCATGGTGCTGACCGCGCGCCTTGTAAAGAAGGATCATCCCGAGGCCAAGATCGTCTTTGTCGGCCCCTGCGCCGCCAAGAAGCTGGAGGCCAGCCGCCGCATGGTCCGTTCGGACGTGGACTTCGTGCTGACCTTTGAGGAGCTCAACGGCATGTTCCGCGCCAAGGACATTGATTTCAAGACCCTTGAGCCCGACGAGTGCGACAGGGATTTCGACAAGGGCACCGGCGCCGGCCGCGGCTTTGCGGTCTCCGGCGGCGTGGCCGCCGCGGTGGCGGATCATATCAAGAAGATCGCGCCGGAGCGCGATGTCCCCATGGAGTTTGCCGACGGCCTGCGCGAGTGCAAAAAGATGCTGATGATGGCCAAGGCCGGCCGCCGCAACGGTTACCTGCTGGAGGGCATGGCCTGTCCGGGCGGCTGCGTGGCCGGTGCCGGCACCATCACGCCTGTTAAGATCTCGACCGCGAACATCGCAAAATACAAGGCCGAGGCCGAAAAGCAGTCCTCGATTGAGAGCGAATTTGCAGGCAGACTCAAGGAGGCCGAAGAGTGAAATCCGAAAGCAAAAACATCCGTTTCATTACCCGCGCGGCCATGGGCGTCGCCCTGGTCATCCTGGCGCAGCTGGCGGGAAAGCTTTTCCCGGCCGGGGCCGTTATCGCCGGTCCCTTCTCCGTGAACCAGCTGGTGACAGGCAGTCTAGTCAACTGTGTTCTGTTCGTGTTCACCGCCATCGGCGGCGTCTGGTGCGGCGTCTGCGTCGGCATCCTGTCCGCTGTTCTGGCGTCCGTGATCGGCATCGGGCCTGCGGTTCTCGCCGTGGTTCCCCTGGTTGCCTGCGGCAACGCGATCCTCTGTATCGTGTTTTCCATCGTCGGCAAGGCGCTGCCCCGCATCGTCGCTGTGATCACCGCCGCGGCCGTCAAATGCGGCTTTCTGTGGATCAGTGTTCCCCTGCTGCTGCAGGTGATCGGCGCCCCGGATAAGCAGCGTATGATGCTCGGCATCATGTTCTCCTGGCCCCAGGCCTGCACCGCGCTGATTGGCGGCCTGCTCGCCATGCTGATTATCCCCCGTGTCACGAAAGACAAAGCATAACATAACAGAAAAGGCCGGAGGCAATTGCCTCCGGCCTTTTATTCACTCGATACGGAAAAGCCGCTTTCCGTTTTCCATCGTGATCTTTTCGACCTCCTCTGTGGAGATCCCTTTGACCTCGGCGATCTTTTCCACCACATAACAGAGATTTCGCGAATCGTTCCGTTTCCCGCGCATGGGCACGGGGCTCAAATAGGGGCTGTCCGTCTCAATCAGCATACGGTCAAGCGGACAGATTTCCAGAACTTCGATGGTCTTTCGCGCATTCTTGTAGGTCACCGGGCCGTCGAAGCCCAGGTACCAGCCGCGCTTCAAGAGCTCCTTCGCCATCTCCGCGCTGCCGGAATAGCAGTGAAAGACGCCCTGCAGCCCGGGATAGTCTTTTACGATCTCGAGACAGTCCCCGTGGGCCTCGCGGTCGTGGACGATGACAGGTTTCCCCGTTTCAAGTGCGAGCTCGATCTGCCAGCGGAAAAGCTGCTTCTGCTCCGCCTTGTGGGTATCGTCCCAATAATAATCCAGGCCGATCTCGCCGATGGCCACACACTTGGGGTGTTCTGCCAGGTTCCGGATCTCCAGCAGCGAATCCTCATCGCAGGATGCCAGCTCTTCCGGATGGATGCCGACCGCGGCATATACGAAATCCAGTTTTTCCGCGAGTTCAATGGCTGCGCGGCTGCTCCCGGCTTCACAGCCCGGGTCGATGATCAGCTCCACCCCGGCGTCCCAGCAGGCCAGCAGCAGCGTCTCCCTGTCCGCATCGAAAGCTTTATCGTCATAATGGGCATGGGTGTCAAAATACAAGCGGCATCCCTCCTCGCATATGGAGTATACACGAAAAAAAGGACAGCCGCAAGGGCTGTCCTTTCGTTTTGCTGTTTTCTCAATATTACTGGATCTCGAGTCTGCGGCTGGCAGGTGCGGTCTCGACCTTCTTGGGCATGGTCAGGGTCAGCACGCCGTCGTTGTAAGCGGCCTGAATGCCGTCGACCTCAATCCCGGAGACGTCGAAGCTGCGGCTGAAGGAGCCATAGAAGCGCTCGCGCTTGACAAAGTTGGGCTTGTTCTCGTCGGAGTCCGCCTTGCGCTCGGCGCTGATGGTCAGCACGTCGTTCTCCACATCGATCTTGATGTCTTCCTTCTTGAAGCCGGGCAGCTCAGCATCCAGCTTGTAAGCGTCGCCGGTATCAATGACGTCGGTACGGAAAGCGGAGAGCGCGCTGTTCTGACCGTTGCCGAAGAAGCTGCGCTCCATCTCATCAAAGGCGCGGAACGGGTCATACACGGAAACTCTGTGGCCACCAAAAGGAATCAGTTCAAACATAATCTATACCTCCAAGAATTTAATTACTCAGTTATTGTACTCGGTAAGTTCTTCGTTTCTTTTGTTTTACCGTGTATATAATATACCGAGCAATTATGAACGAATATAGCATTATTTATGAACGGAATATGAATATTGGCACTCTTCGTAAAAGAGTGCCAATATTCTCACTTTTTTAGTTTCACAGAGCGATGGGCACCGCGTCCGGCTCGATGGGGCAGACATAGCCGCCCTCCGTGCGTCCGGCAAACTCCGCTTTGGCATCGCTCAGCAGCTTCTCATCCGTCAGCAGATCCAGCGCCGTCGCAGCCAGCACTTTTGCCGCGAACAGCATGCCCTTATGGGCAAGGCCGCTCTTGCCGCAGGCCACGATCTGCCAGGAATGACCGGGTACGCCGGCGGGCCAGCAGACCGCCTCGATCTGGGAGGAAGGCGTCAGCCAGCTCACGTCGCCCACGTCGGTGCTGCCGGGCGAAAAGCTGGTGGAGGAATAGAGCGGCGACAGGAAATCGTTGATCGCTTTCGTGCCATTCTCGGACAGGGCGGCCACCGTCTTTTTGATCGCGGGATCCTCCCGCGCGCCCTTGACGGCGTCCATGCCATTACCGGGATAGGTCTGTTTCAGCGCCGCTGCCAGCGCGTAATCCTCTTCGGAGAATGCGGGAAGACCGACAGCCTCCATGTTGGCATACAGCGCCTTTTCGATCGCGTAGTTCGGCACCAGCTCCGCCGTCCCGTCGATGAACACACGCTCAAAGCTGGTCCCCGTCATAAGCGCCGCGCCCTTTGCAATATCGTCCACCCGGGCCTGCAGCTTTACGGAGTCCGCCACCTTATTGGCGCGCACCATGTACAAGACAGACGCCTTCGCCTGCACCACATTCGGCGAAATCCCGCCGGTATCGGTGATGGCGTAGTGGATGCGGCAGTCAGGCGTCATATGCTCGCGCAGAAACTGCACCCCCACGTTCATCAGCTCCACCGCGTCCAACGCGCTGCGGCCGTTGAAGGGGTCGCCCGCCGCATGGGCCGGGATACCGGAGAACTTGTAGAGCACCTGGATACAGGAGTTGTTGGTGCCGGTCTGGGTTTGGTTGGCGTCGCCCGGATGCCAGCTGAGCGCGGCGTCCAGTTCCTTCCAGAGACCTTCCCTGGCCATGTAGGCTTTTCCTGCGCCGCCTTCCTCCCCCGGGCAGCCGTAGAAGATCACGGTGCCGGGCTTGCCGCTCTTTTCCAGCCAGGTCTTTACCGCGGCAGCCGCCGCCAGAGATCCGGCTCCCAGCAGGTTGTGCCCGCAGCCGTGGCCGCTCCCGCCTGGAATGACAGGATCAGGGCTCGTCTCCCCCGCCTTCTGGCTGAGCCCGGACAGAGCGTCAAACTCGCCCAGAATGCCGATCACGGGATGCCCGCTGCCGTATGAGCCGCAGAAGGCGGTTTCGATGCCGCAGAGTTTCTCCGTCACGTTGAAGCCAAGCTCCCGCAGCTTTTCGCAGTAAAGAGCTGCGGACTGATGCTCTTTCAGGCTCAGCTCCGCATATTCCCAGATTTGATCGGCGATCTCTTCGAAATAGGAGACATGGCCGTCCAGAAAATCGGCCATCGCCTGTTTCTCAGCACTAAGCATATGTGTTCCCCCTTCTGAAAAAGCGGGGAGACACACTCCCCGCTTTTTGAAAACTGAATTCTGAGATTTCTTACAGCACTTTGGAAAGGAAATCCTGCAGGCGCGGATTCTGCGGATGGTTGAAGATCTGATCCGGGGTCCCCTCTTCCAGCAGCTTGCCGTCCGCCATAAACAGCACCCGGTTGCCGACTTCGCGGGCAAAGCCCATCTCATGAGTCACAACCACCATGGTCATGCCCTGGTGGGCCAGGCGCTTCATAACGTCCAGCACTTCGCCGACCATCTCCGGGTCAAGCGCGGAGGTGGGCTCGTCAAAAAGCATCACGTCAGGCTCCATGGCAAGCGCGCGGACAATGGCCACACGCTGCTTCTGCCCGCCGGAGAGCTGGATCGGATAGGCGCCGGCGCGGTCTGCCAGACCCACGCGGCCCAGCAGTTCCATGGCCTTGGCCTCCGCCTCTGCCTGAGAAACGCCCTTGACCTTCATGGGGGCCAGCGTCATGTTCTGCAAAATGGTCTTGTGCGGAAAGAGATTGAAGTGCTGGAAGACCATGCCCATTTTCTGCCGGTGCAGGTCAATGTTCAGCTTCTTGCCGTCCGGCCCCTTTTTCTTGGTGATATCCACACCCTCGAAGATGATCTCACCGGAGGTGGGCACCTCCAGCAGATTCAGCGAACGCAGGAAGGTGGATTTGCCGGAGCCGGAAGGCCCGATGACGACCATCACGTCGCCCTTGTTGATGTCGACGCTCACGCCGTCCAGAGCCTTGATGGCATCGCCGTTATAGTATTTTTTGAGGTTCTTGACCTCGATCAGCTTATCGTATGTCGCCACGACGCAGCCTCCTCTCAAATACCGCCAGCAGCTTGGTCAGAATAAAGGTCAGCACGAAATAGACCACAGCCACCATGATGAGCGGCTCCATCGTCAGGTAGGTGGTGCCCTTGATGAGCAGGCACTGGGTCATCAGGTCGCCGATGAAGAAGGTGGACGCCAGGGAGGTGTCCTTCACGATCATGATGAACTCGTTGCCCAGAGCAGGCAGGATGTTCTTGATGGCCTGGGGCAGGATGATCTCCGTCATCGTGAGCCGGGAACTGAGGCCCAGGCTGCGGGCCGCTTCGGTCTGGCCGATGTCCACCGCCTGGATGCCGGATCGGATGATCTCGGACACGTAGGCCGCGCTGTTGCAGACAAGCGCAATCGCCACGCAGAGATATTGCTTCCGGTTCAGGAAGGGAATCAGCTGCGGCAGCGCAAAATAGAACAGATACAGCTGCAGCAGCATGGGCGTACCGCGGATGATCTCGGTATAGATCGAGGCGATCCAGCGGAAGGGCGGGAACTTTGACATGCGCAGCAGCGCGATCAGCGATCCCAGAATGGCACCAACTGCCACCGTGATCGCCGCCAGCGACAGCGTATAGCCCATGCCGGTGAGCAGGAACTTATCCCAGTATTTGATCGTCAGCTTGACGATGTTTTGACCAATGGTTGCAAAATTCATGCTATCCTCATTTCATACAGCTCGGGGCGCTCCTGACGGGGCGCCCCGATCGGTCTGTCTATTTCAGGCGGCGGTGTACCAATCAGCCGGCGGCAGCTTCGGCAGGTGCTTCCTCGGCAGCAGCATCCTCGATGCTGACCTCGATGGCGCTGGCGCTGGCAGCGATCTCCAGAGCCTCGTCATACCAGGGGCCGTAGTAACCGGCTTCGTAAGCCTTGGCCAGGGCCTCGTTCACGACGGCCAGCAGAGCGGTATCGCCCTTGTGCATCATGATGACGTTGGCCTCAAACTCCTCGGCAACCTCGAACTCCCAGGTGCATTTGACCAGGTCGGGGTGATTGGCGATGATCTGGGTGCCGTTGCCGTCCGCAACCGCCAGGGCTTCGATATTGCCGGACTCCAGTTCCATGACGCCGACGCCGAGCTCACCGATGGTGTAAGCCTGGGCGTTGGGCAGCTGAGAGGTGACCAGATCCATCTGCAGGGAGGCGTTCTGAGCGCCGACGGGCACGCCGTCAAAGTCCTCGGGCTTGGTGTACTTCTCCGCATCGGCGGCGCGGATCAGCAGAACCTGCTCGGTCTCGTTTTCACCGGCGTAGTAGTAGTCGGACAGCTCAAAGTTCTCCGCGCGGCTCGCGGTCCAGCTGTAGCCGGAGATGGACATGTCCACCGCGTCCATGGCGACAGCGGTCTGGCAGGCGTCAAAGCTCATGGCCTGGATCTCCAGGGTGACGCCGAGGTAATCGGCGATGTACTTGGCCAGCGTCACGTCAAAGCCGACGTAGGAATCCTGGCCCTCCTTGGAGGAGTCCACAAACTCCATGGGGCTGAAGTCGGGAGACAGCGCCACGGTCAGCACACCGGCTTCCTTGATGGCGTCGACTTCGTTCTTCTCAACGGGTGCTTCGGCGGGTTCCGCAGCCTCTTCAGCAGCGGGAGCCTCGGTTGCAGTGCTCGCGGGAGCGGCGCTGCTTCCACATGCGGCGAGGGCAAAAATCATACCCAGGGCCAGCAGGATGCACAAGAAACTCTTCATCTTTTTCATTACGTTTGCCCTCACTATTCGTCAAATTTAATAGATTGTCTTATCGACGTTTGTGATAATAGCACAAGAGATTTTTTCTGTCAAGAGTTTTTTTGCAAATTTATTCAGTATTTTTCGTAATACGCGTTATTTATTCATTTTGTTCCAGTTTATTCACAAAATTAATGCATAAGCGGAGAATATTCACTCCGCTTATGCATCATAAAACGGGATTCAGTGCTTTTTTCCGGCGAGAGAGAAGCCCAGAAAAGCCAACAGATTGGCGGCCACGATGCTGGCGCCGGTGGGCGTTTCCAGGAAATAGGAGGCGACGGCGCCGATCAAAAAGCAGCTGACCGAGACGACGGCCGCCGTGATCACCACCGAGCGGAAGCTCTTGCAGACCCGCATGGCCGACATGGCCGGAAAAATGATCAGGCTCGAAATCAGGAGCGCGCCCATCATCCGCATGCCCAGCACCACCGTGACGGCCGTGAGCACCGCGAGCAGGGTATTGTAGAGCTCCGTGCGGGTACCGGTGGCCCTGGCAAAGCTCTCATCAAAGGTCACGGCAAAGAGCCGGGGATAAAAGGCGAAAAACAGCAGCAGCACCGCAAGGGACAGGATCACGCTCAAAATCGTATCCGAGCGGCTCAGAGACAGGATGGAGCCGAACATATAGCTCGACACCTCGGTGTTCATGCCCGTGGTAACGGAGACGCTGATCACGCCGATGGCCAGTGCGCTGGAGGAGATGATGGCGATCGCCGCGTCTCCCTTGATCCGTCTGTTCTCGCTCAGGCGCAGAAGCAGCACCGCCGCCACGATCACCACCGGCACGGCCACGGCCAGCGGGGCCAGATGCAGCGCGGAGGCGATGGCAAGGGCGCCGAAGCCCACATGGCTCAGCCCGTCGCCGATCATGGAATAGCGCTTGAGCACCAGCGACACACCAAGCAGTGCGGCGCAGAGACTGACCAGCACGCCCACCAGCAGCGCCCGCTGCATGAAATGGTAAGAGAGCATATGGATCAGTTCGTTCACAGTCTGCCACCTCCCAGGAAGCGCCTGGCAAGGCTGCTCTCCTTATAGGCGCCCGAGGTGCCGAAGAAGAGCTGCTCGTGGCCAAGGTGCAGGATATGCGTGGCATAGCGCACGGCCGCGTGGATGTCGTGTGAGACCATGATGACCGTGATATCGTCACAGAGATTTACCAGCTTGATGAGGTTATACATCTCCCCTGTCGCGATCGGGTCAAGGCCCGTGACAGGCTCGTCCAGCAGCAGGAGCTTCTTCGTGGCGCAGAGCGCCCGGGCCAGCAGCACGCGCTGCTGCTGACCGCCGGAGAGGCCCTGATAGCTCTTGTCGGCCAGATCCTCGATCCCCATGCGCTCCATGTTCATCGCAGCTCTCGCCCTGTCGTCGGCGTTGTAATGGAGCCTGCGGCCCAGGGAGTTGAGGCAGCCGGAGAGGACGACCTCCCGCACGCTCGCGGGAAAGTCCCGCTGGATCTGGGTCTGCTGCGGCAGGTAGCCGATCTCGGTGCTCTGCAGCCCGTCGCCAAAGCGGATGCTCCCCTTTTCCGGCGCCTTCAGGCCGAGAAGGCCACGGATCAGCGTGGACTTGCCGGAACCGTTCTCCCCCACGACGCAGAGATAGTCCCCCGCGTTCAGAGAAAAATTCACGCCCTCCAGCACGGTCTCGCCGTCATAGCCGAAGCTCAGGTTTTCACATTGAAGGATTGCCATCAGCCGAGCGCCTCCTTCAGCGCCAGAGCATTGTTTTGCATCAGTTCCAGATAGGTCACGCCGCCGCGCAGATCATCGGCGGAGACGTTGTGGCAGGAGTGAAACAGCAGCTTGCCGCAGCCGGTGTCCTCACAGATCTGATCTGCCATCTTCTGATTGGAAAACTCAATATAAAAGACCGCCGGGATCTGCTCTTCCCGCACCCGGTCGATCAGAAAGGCCACGGTCCTGGCCGAGGGTTCCGTGTCTTCCGCGCAGCCGGGAAAGGCGGCGAAGTATTCCAGACCGTATTCTTCCACAAAATAGCGCACGGGAAAACGGTCGGCGAAGATCACCGTGTGATGCTTTCCCTCGCGGACCGTCTGCCGGAACGCGGCATCAAGATCTTCCAGTTCCGCCTTGTAGGCGGCCAGGCGTTCGCGGTAATCGTACTCTCCTTCCGGGTCCAGGCTGCAGAGCTCGTCACAGAGCGCCTCGCAGATCCGGACCGCATTTCGCGGCGAGGTCCAGACGTGTTCGTCGTACTCGGTCTCCTCTTCCTCCTCGGCTCGGTTTTCCTGCATGCCCTCTTTGACTTCCTCTTCAAGCGTATCCACGCAGTCCATCATGGACAGCGCCCGGATGTCCTCACCGCTCTCCAGAAGCTCCTCCACCCAGGCCTCGGACTCGCCGCCGTTGCAGAAAAACAGATCGGCGCTGTGCACGCGCACCATGTCCTTCGCCGTGGGCTCGAAGCTGTGCGACTCGGCGCCCGGCGGCAGCAGCAGGCTCACCTGCGCCCTGTCGCCCGCGATCTGCCGGGCGAAGTCATAGGCGGGAAATACCGTCGTCACAATGCTGAGCCCGTCGGTCTCCGCTTCCGGCTGCGCGCCGCAGCCGCAGAGGCAGAGCAGCAGCCCAAGACACAATAGAATATATAAAAGCTTTTTCATTCGCTCACTCCAATCTTTGATATGATACAGAAAAGCAGTCGGTTCGTCAAGTCAAACGCTTTTCAAAACGTCAAATCCATGCTAAACTAAACAAAAAGGCTGGAGAGGGAATATGAGAATCTGCATTTACGGCGCATCTGCCAACGATCTGGATGCCGCATACTTTGAATCCGCGGAGAAACTGGGCCGCCTGATCGGTGAAAAGGGTCATAGTCTGGTCTTCGGCGGCGGCAGCGGCGGCCTCATGGGCGCCTGTGCCAGAGGCGCCTTGGCCGGCGGCGCCGAGATCATCGGCATCGCGCCCCGTTTTTTTGACGAGCCCGGCGTTCTGTTCCAGTGCTGCGCTCGCTTTCTCTATACCGAGACGATGCGGGAGCGCAAGGAGGCAATGGAGAATCTGAGCGACGCGTTTATCGTCCTGCCCGGCGGGATCGGCACCTTTGAGGAGTTTTTCGAAACGCTTACGCTCAAGCAGCTGGGAAGGCATGCAAAGCCCATGGCGCTGCTCAACACGCTGGGCTACTATGACAGTCTGATGCAGACACTGGAAACCGCGATTAATGCCGGATTTCTGAGCAGAAGCTGTCTCAGTCTGTTTGCGCTCTGCGATTCGCCCGCAGAGGCCATGCAGGCCATTCTGACAGCCCCGGCCGTGAGCGGAAATGCGAAGCGCGTTATCGATTATAATAAGTGACAAAGATTTCTCCGCGCAGCTATTGAATTGCGCGGAGTTATTTGTTATTATATTTAAATATAAATAAAGAATGAAATACAGGGTTTGCTTATGAAGAAAGGCTGGAAAATTCCATATTCCCGGCCGGAGGTACCGCAGGAGCTGCTGCAGGCTGGCTACGGCCCGCTGCTCGCGGCCGTTCTTGCGCTGCGCGGAATCAAAACGCCGGAGGAGGCGCACCGTCTGATCGAAGGCGGCGCGGAATGTCTGCACGATCCCCTGCTCATGGGCGGCATGGCCGTCGCAAAAGCCAGGATCGAACAGGCGATCCGCCTCGATGAGCACGTGGCGGTCTATGGCGATTATGATGTGGACGGGATCACCGCCACCTGTCTGGTGACGGATTATCTGCGCAGGCAGGGGCTGGACTGTCTCCCCTACATTCCGGACCGCAGCGAAGAGGGCTACGGGCTCAACCGCAGCGCGCTGGAAACGCTGCATGAAGAGGGCGTCACGCTGATCATCACCGTGGACTGCGGCATCACCGCAGTTGAAGAAACCGAGTACGCCCGCGCGCTGGGCATCGACGTCATCATAACCGACCACCATGAGTGCAAAAGCGGTGCGCTGCCGGACGCGGTGGCCGTGATCGACTGCAAGCAGGAGGGAGATCCCTACCCGAATCCCTACCTTGCCGGCGTCGGCGTCGCCCTCAAGCTGGTCAGCGCCTGCGACGGCGATGGGTGCGCCGTGCTGGAGCGCTATGCGGATCTGGTGGCGGTCGGCACGGTGGCCGATGTGATGCCGCTGGTGGGTGAAAACCGGTATCTGGTCCGTCAGGGCATTCAAAAGCTGATGGAGGATCCCCTGCCCGGCTTCTCCGCCATGCTGCGGGAGGCCGGTGTGGATCCCGCGCATGTGACGGCCTCCGCCATCGGCTTCAGTCTCGCGCCGCGGCTCAACGCCGCCGGGCGTCTGGGGCAGGCCGTCAAGGCGGCGCGGCTCCTGATGTGCACCGATGAGCAGCAGGCTGCCCGGCTTGCCGCCGAGCTCTGCGATCTCAACCGGCAGCGTCAGGCCATCGAGACCGATATCTGGCAGGAGGCCCAGGCCGCCCTCGCCGATGAAAAGCCGGACGGCCCGATCGTCCTCGCCAGCGATCGCTGGCATCAGGGCGTGATCGGCATCGCCGCCTCCCGCCTCGCCGAGCAGTACTGCGTGCCCGCCATCATGATTTGCCTCATGGGCGACACAGGCAAGGGCTCCTGCCGCAGTCACGGTGGCTTCAATCTCTATGACGCGCTCTCCGCCTGTTCCGAGCATCTGCTGGGCTACGGCGGGCACGCCCTGGCTGCAGGGCTCACCATTGAGCCGGAAAAGATCGAAGATTTCAAGGCGGCTCTCAATGCCTATTATCGTAAAAACGCCCCGGCAGAGCGGCCTGAGGTACAGTGCGATCTGCTGATCCGCAATCCCGATGTGCTGAGCGTGGAAAACGTCAGGGAGCTTGATCTGCTGGAGCCTTACGGGAACGCCAACCAGAAGCCGGTCTTCTGCCTGTCGAACGTGGAGCTGGAATACGTCTCCAATGTGGGCAACGGGCGGCATATGCGCGTTCGCGTCCGTGCGGGGCACTCCCGCTTTGAAGGGATCTATTTCTCTCACACCGCTGAGTCTCTGGGACTGCACGAGGGGGACTGTGCGGATCTCGCCTTCACGCCCCAGATCAACGACTATCGCGGGCATGTATCCGTCCAGCTGGTGCTCTGCGGGGCAAGGCCGCACAACGCGGACGAGCTCTGCCGCGAGCTTCTGGAGAAAGACGAAAAAAGTCTCTGGGCCGCGGCTGACTACCGGCCGGACCGGGCCGATTTTGTAAAGCTCTGGCGGTCGGACTGCGGCTGCCGCCCGCTCCCCTCTGATCCGGACGCGCTGCTTGCGCTCTGCCCGCCCGGCATGGCGCCGGAGAGCTTCTGCGTCTGCCTGCTCACCTTCCTGGAAACAGGGCTGCTGGAGAGCGCAGACGGCTCCATCTTCGGTGCGAAGCGCGCTGAGATCGACGGGAAAGCGGATCTGGAGGCAACGGACATCATGCGCCGTCTCCGCAGTTTTCAAAGCTAAATCGATATTTTGAGGACAATACCATGGCTGAGGAAGAGAGAAAACTGAATACGCCCCTTGACCCGGACCGGATGTATGCCGAGCTGGAGGAGAAAATACGCACCTGCGGCCACCCCATGGATCTGGCGCGTATCCGCGCGGCCTACGACATGGCGAACGCCGCCCATGCCGGGCAGAAGCGCAAGGACGGCTCTCCCTATGTGACGCACTGCGTCGCCGCAGCGGATATCTCTGTCGATCTGGGTCTGGATGAAGACTCCATCATCGCCGCGCTCCTGCATGACGTGATCGAGGATACTACGCTCACCCACGCGGATATTGCCCATCAGTTCGGACCGGCCGTGGCGGACATCGTGGAAGGCGTCACCAAGCTGACGCGGATGCAGTACGCCACCAAAGAAGAAGAGCAGATGGAGAACCTGCGCAAGATGCTCATGGCCATGGCCAAGGACATCCGCGTGATCCTCATCAAAATCGCCGACCGGCTCCACAATATGCGCACGATGGCCTATCAGACAGCCGAAAAGCAGCGTTCCAAATCCCTGGAAACCATGGAGATCTACGCCCCCATCGCCCATCGCCTCGGCATGCAGCAGGCAAAATGGGAGCTGGAGGATCTGGCGCTGCAGTATCTGGATCCCCAGGGCTATAAAGAGATCACCGAATGGCTGGACGCCAAGATGCCCGTGCTGGAGACCTTCATGGACAGCATGAAGGAGAGGATCCAGAAAGGCTTGGAGGCTGAGGGCATCCAGTGTACGATCTTCTGCCGTATCAAGCATGTCTACTCCATCTACCGCAAGATGTATGCGCAGAAGCTGGACATGAACGGCATCTTCGACCTCTGCGCGTTCCGCGTGATCGTGGATACGATCCCGGACTGCTACAATGTCCTTGGCGTGATCCATTATATGTTCAAGCCGGTCCCCGGCCGTTTCAAGGACTATATTTCCACCCCCAAACCGAATATGTATCAGAGCGTGCACACCACGGTCATCGGCTCCGAGGGCATCCCCTTCGAAGTGCAGATCCGCACCTGGGACATGCACCACACCGCTGAGTACGGCATCGCCGCCCACTGGAAATACAAGATGGGCGACGGCAGCTCCGCCCTGCGGCAGGGGGACGAGGACAAGTTTGCCTGGGTCCGCCGCCTGCTGGAGAGCCAGCAGGAATCCGACGCCCAGGACTTTGTCCACGATCTGAAGATCGATATGTTTGCCGACGAGGTTTTCGTCTTCTCCCCCAAGGGCGACGTCATCAACCTCCCCGCCGGCGCAACGCCGATCGACTTTGCTTACAGCATCCATTCCGACGTGGGCAACCACATGGTCGGCGCCAAGGTCAACGGCCGCATCGTCACCTACGACTACGTCCTGCAGAACGGCGACATTGTGGAGATCCGCACCTCCAAGTCCGCCCCCGGCCCCAGCCGTGACTGGCTCAACCTGGTCAAGAGCGGTTCCGCCCGTACCAAGATCAAGCAGTGGTACAAGAAGGAGCGCCGGGAGGAGAATGTTTTCCGCGGCCGCGAGATGCTGGAGGACGAGCTCAAGCACAACGACCTGACGCTTGACGACGTGGCGGATGAGGAGCTGATGGCCCCCATCCTCAAGCGCCTGAGCTTCAACGCGGTGGACGATCTCTATGCCGCCATCGGTTACGGCGGCGTCACTGCCGCCCGTGTCGCCAACCGCCTGCGCGACGAGCTGAAGAACGCCAATGCCGAGCGCAAGACCGCCATCGACAAGATGAACCAGGCGGCAGAGCGCCGGGAAGAGAAGGCCAAGAAAGAGGGCAAGGCCGTCCACGGCATTCTGGTGGAAGGTCTGGACAACTGTCTGATCAAGTTCTCCCGCTGCTGCACGCCGGTTCCCGGAGACGATATTGTGGGATTCATCACCCGCGGTCAGGGCGTCTCCATCCATCGGCGGGACTGCAAGAATTATCAGCAGCGCCTCGTTCATCCCGAACAGGATCAGCGCTGGATCCGCGTCTCCTGGGCAAGCGAGATCACCGACAGCTATGTGACCAATCTGACCATCGCCTCCAAGGACCGCTCGGGTCTGGTGATGGATATCGCCACGGTGCTCAACGCTTTGAACGCCAAGGTGCGTACCCTGTCCTCCCGCAGTTTGGGCTCCGGTCTGGCGCTTACCGTCGTCACGCTGGAAGTCAAAAACGCAGGCGAAGTGCGTTATATCATGAGCAGGCTCTCCTCCATTCCCAGCGTCACCGACGTCACCCGCAACGGGGCCTGATCCGTTTACTGGATTCATTTTAAGAGGAAACAATCTATGCGAGCTGTTGTTACAAGAGTCAAGAACGCTTCCGTCGTCATTGACGGCAAAGTGAACGGCGAGATCGGCGTGGGCTTTCTCGTCCTGCTGGGCGTCCATGAGAGCGACACGGAGGCGGAGGCCAGAAAGATCGCCGACAAGATCTGCGGTCTGCGGATCTTTGAAGACGAAAACGAGAAAATGAACGTTAATCCCAAGGATGCGGGCGCTTCCATGCTGATTATCAGCCAGTTTACGCTGTTTGCCGACTGCCGTTCCCGCCGCCCCGGCTTCTCTCACGCCGCCCGGCCCGAGACCGCGATCCCGCTCTATGAGCTGGTGATCAATGAATGCCGCAGCCGCGGCTTTACCGTGGAGACAGGCGTCTTCGGTGCGGACATGCAGGTGTTCAGCCAGAACGACGGCCCGGTGACCATTCTACTCGATACCAAGGAGCTATGATATGCTGATTAAAACCATCCCGGTCGGGCAGTTGGAGACCAACTGCTACATCGTCACCAACGAGGATACCCTGGACTGCGCCGTCATCGATCCCGGCGACGAGAGCAACACCATTCTCGACTATCTGGAAGAAAACCATCTGCACTGCGGCGCGATCCTGCTGACCCATGGGCACTATGACCATGTGGGCGCTGTGGAATCCGTGCAGGAAGAGACCGGCGCGACCGTCTATCTCCACCGGGCGGACGATCACAAGAGCAGCGGAGATTTGCATTTCCCCTATTCCCTGCCCGAAAACGGAAAATACTATGCCGACGGCGACGCCGTCGAGCTGCCGGGCCTGCGCTTTGAAGTGATCGGGACCCCCGGGCACACGCCCGGCGGCGTCACGCTCAGGTGTCAGAACGCGCTCTTTACCGGCGATACGCTCTTCAAGGGCAGCTGCGGCCGCACTGATCTGCCCGGCGGCGATATGGAGGAGGAGCTTGCAAGCCTGAAACGCCTCTGCTCCCTGCCAGGCGATTATGAAGTCTATCCCGGCCACATGGACAGCAGCACATTGTCCAGAGAACGGCTGTTCAACTATTACTGCAGGTTAGCAATGAACCGATAAGGAATGTCAAATGGGGCTTGCACAAGCCCTCACCCGCTTCGCGGGAGCTCCCCTTGCACAGGGGAGCCATAATGGAAAGGAGATTCAATGGAACCGACACTTGTTATCCTGGCTGCCGGCATGGGCAGCCGCTTCGGCGGGCTCAAGCAGATCACCGCAGTGGACGATCACGGCCACGCGATCATCGATTTTTCTCTGTTTGACGCTTACCGCGCCGGCTTCCGCAAGGTGGCCTTCATCATCAAGCACGAGATTGAGGAAGACTTCAAGGCCGCCGTCGGCCGCCGCATGGAAAAGTATTTCGATGTAAAATATGTCTTCCAGCAGCTGGACAAGCTGCCGGAGGGCTATTCCGTTCCCGAAGGCCGCGTCAAGCCCTGGGGCACCGGTCACGCCGTTCTGTGTGCGAAAGACGCCGTGGACGGCCCCTTCGCCGTCATCAATGCCGACGATTTCTACGGCCCCAGCGCCTATCAGACGGTCTATGACTTTCTCTCTGCCGAGCGGCCTGCCAATGAGCATGCCATGGTCGCCTATCAGCTGCGCAACACCGTCACCGAGCACGGTACCGTTGCCCGCGGCATCTGCCAGGTGGAAAACGGCTATCTCACCGACGTGGTGGAGCGCACCAAAATCAAAAAGGACGGAGAGAACGCCGCCTTTACCGAAGACGGCGAGACCTGGATCCCTGTCTCCGGTGAAGCACAGGTATCCATGAACTTCTGGGGCTTCGGGCCGTCCATGATGGAGGAGCTGGAGCGCCGCTTCCCCGCCTGGCTGGATGCGAGTCTGCCGAAGAACCCCGAGAAATGCGAGTATTTCCTGCCCTTTGTGGCCAACGCGCTGATCAAGGAGAACGAGGGCAGCGTCCGCGTGCTGGACTGCCATGAGACCTGGCACGGCATCACCTATCGGGAAGACATGCCCGATGTGGTAAACTATATTGCTTCCCTGCGCCAGCAGGGCGTGTATCCCGAAACGCTGCTGGACTGATTGGTTTATAATTTTTTAAGATAAAAGGAGAAACAACTGTATGAACGTACTGGTCACCGGCGGCGCCGGTTACATCGGAAGCCACACCTGTGTGGAGCTGCTGGAGAAGGGCTACGGCGTTGTCGTCATCGACAACCTGGTCAATTCCAGCGCCAAGGCTATTGAACGCGTGGAGCAGATCACCGGCAAGCATGTGGATTTTTATGAGAATGACGTGCGCGACCGCGCTGCCCTGGATCGGATTTTTGAAAAGCACGAGATCGGCGCTGCCATCCATTTTGCAGGCCTGAAGGCTGTGGGCGAGTCTGTACAGATGCCGCTGGAGTACTACGATAACAACCTCTTCTCCACCGTGCGCCTGTGCGAGGCCATGCGCGACCACCATGTGAATAACATCATCTTTTCCTCTTCCGCCACGGTCTACTCCGGTACAAACCAGATGCCGCTCAAGGAGACCGACGTGACAGGCATGTGCACCAACCCCTACGGCTGGACCAAGTACATGTCCGAGCAGATCCTGCGTGACTCCGCCAAGGCCATTGAGGACTGGTCCGTCGTCCTGCTGCGCTATTTTAACCCCATCGGTGCCCATAGGAGCGGCCTGATCGGTGAGGATCCCCGCGGCATTCCCAACAATCTGATGCCCTTTATCTCCCAGGTCGCCATTGGCCGCCGGGATCATCTGAACATCTTTGGCAATGACTACGACACGCCGGACGGTACCTGTATCCGCGACTACATTCACGTGACCGACCTGGCTCGCGGTCATGTTGCAGCCATTGAATACATGGTGAAGCACCGCGGCGAGAGCGTCTTCAACCTCGGCACCGGCACCGGCTACAGCGTGCTGGATATGGTCAAGGCCTTTGAGCGCGTCAACGGCATCAAGATCCCCTATGAGTTTGCTCCCCGCCGCGCAGGCGACCTTCCCAAGCTCTACTCCAATCCGGACAAGAGCGCTGATCTTCTCGGCTGGAAGGCGGAGTACAATCTGGACGATATGTGCCGCGACACCTGGTCCTGGCAGTCCAAGAACCCCATGGGCTACGGGGAATAAGCATTTCAGCGTTTTACAGCAAAACCGCTTCCTCAGAAGAGGAAGCGGTTTTGCCATATAGATCTGTATTTTACTTTTCCAAAAACAGCACGCCAAGAGTCTTCGGCCCGCAGTGGGTGGAGACGGTGCAGCCGGCCAGAGTGTGGTGCACTTCCCTGCAGCCCGACAGGGCATACACAAGCTTCGTCAGTTCCTCGATCGTCTCAGGCGCGATCTCACCGGACTCGGTGAGGAACACGTGCCCGGGGCGAACGTTTTTGTCCTTCAGCCGCTCGGTGATGTACTGCTTATACACATGCTCGATACTGCCGCGGTACTTTTTATACACGCCGAGCTTGCCGTCCTTCATTTCGAGGCCGGGCTTGAGCTGCAGCAGATTCGCCGCCATGGCAGCGACGCCGGAGCAGCGGCCGCCCTTGCGCATATATTCCAGGGTATCCAGTACAAAGCTGGTGGATACTTTATCGATCAGGCCGGTGAGGCGCTCCGCAATGTCCGCAGCGCTCATGCCCCTGTCACGGCACTCAGCGCCCTCGATGGCGAGCAGGCCCACACCCGTGGAGAGCATGCGGCTGTCCACCGGATAGACGCCTTCCAGCTCCTGCGCGGCCAGGCGCGCCGCGTTGAACGTATTGGACAGCTCCGCGCTGATATCCAGGTGCACGACCTCATAGCCTGCGTTCACAAAAGGCGTGAAGAATTCCAGAAACTCCTGCACGCCGGGCGCGGAGGTTTTCGGCAGCGTTCCGTCCTTGCGGTAGCGGGCATACATATCCAGCGGCGTAAAACCGTGACCGTCCAGGAACACGTCGTCCCCCAGCGTGATGGTCAGCGGAATGATTTTGATCTGATAACGGCTGATCAGTTCTTCGGACAGGTCCACGGTGCTGTCCGCGGTGATGATAACGGGCTTGCTCATAGACGGCAACACTCCTTGTGCGCATTATTACATGTTAGATTATAGCATTCTGTTTTCCTCTTGTCTATTGTCAAAGCCGCTCAAAGTGTTCAAATTTCCCGGCATTATGGAATGAGCAAGTGCGCTTCGCTTCTTGCAAAGCGCAGCGTCTTGTGATACTCTTTCGTCAGATAAAAAAGAACAGGAGGCGCGAACATGTCAAATCCCATCTCGAATCCGCAGCTCTCCGCCTGGTCCGCAGCTTACCATGCGAGTCCGGAGCGGCAGATGGCCACCCTCGCTCTGTCCAAACACGATCTCAACGAGGTATCCTACTCCCCGGCCGACGGCTTCGCCATGACCCGGAGCTTTTCGGTGGATATTCCCACGCTCCCGGTCACCGATCAGCAGCGCAGCGGCCGCTGCTGGCTCTTCGCCGCGACAAACGTTCTGCGGGAGCACATTGCCAACGCGCTCAATCTGGAATCCTTTGAGCTGAGCCAGAGTTACCTCGCCTTCTGGGACAAGTTCGAGCGCTGCAATTTCTTTCTGGAAAACATCCTGGAGACGGCCGCCCTGCCCACGGATGACCGAACCGTTGCCTTTCTGCTGAAAACCGGTGTGCACGACGGCGGCCAGTGGGAGATGTTTGCGAACATTGTGCGCAAATACGGCGTTATGCCGAAGGCGGCGTACCATGAGACCTTCCAGTCCTCGCACACCGCCGCCATGAACGCGGCGCTGAACCGGAATCTCAAGATCTGCGCCGCCAAACTGCGGCGGCTTTCCGCCGCAGGCGCTGACGCTGCAGTGCTGCAGGCGGAAAAAGTGCGTATGCTGCAGGCGATCTACGGCTTCCTCTGCTCCTGCTATACCGAGCCGCCCAAATCTTTCGATTTTGAGTATGTGGACAAGGACAAGCTGTTCCACGCTGAGCGGAACATCACGCCCCTGCAATTCTATGAAAAATACGTGGGCGATCTGCTTGATCGCTGCGTGAGCATCATCCACGCGCCGACAGCGGACAAGCCCTTTGGCAGGACTTACACCATCCGTTATCTGGGCAATGTGGTCGGCGGTCACAGAGTCTGCCATCTGAATCTCACGATGGAGGATTTCAAGGCTGCCATCATCCGCCAGCTGGAGGCCGGAAAGGTCGTCTGGTTCGGCGCCGACGTCGGGAAATTCGGCGAGCGGGAGAAAGGCGTCTGGGATGACCGCTCCTTCAACGCTCCCCTGCTGACCGGTCTGGATCTCGCGATCTCAAAGACCGACGCGCTGAACTACTGGTATTCCTCCATGAATCATGCCATGGTCATCACCGGTGTGAACCTGGTGTACGGGAAGCCGAACCGCTGGAAGATCGAAAACAGCTGGGGCGACAAAAACGGGGAAAAAGGCTACTACGTCTGCTCCGATTCCTGGTTTGACCAGTATGTGTTCCAGGCCGCCGTCGAGCGAGAATATCTCGGAGAACTCGCCGACCTTGCCAAACAGGAGCCCATCGAGCTTGCGCCCTGGGATCCCATGGGGACCCTGGCGGACTGACAAAGTATAACACAAAGGGTGTGCGACTAACGCACACCCTTTTTCTGTCAGCTCAGTTTCAGGGAGAGCGTACTCCCCTTTTCGCCGCTGCGGACGCGGATCTTCTGCGGGATGCTCTCATCCAGCCTGTCCACATGCGAGATGATGCCGACCAGGCGATTGCCCTCCGTCAGCTGGCCCAGCATATCCAGCGCCTTGTCGAGGAAATCCTCGCTCAGAGCGCCGAAGCCCTCGTCGATGAAGAGCGCATCCATCTGCCTTCCCCCGGCGTGGTTCTGCACCACGTCCGACAGGCCCAGCGCCAGTGCCAGCGAGGTAAAGAAGGTCTCGCCGCCGGAGAGGGAGTTGGAGGCGCGCATCTTTCCGGTGGCGTTATCCAGCACCTCCATCTCCAGGCCGGCCTTGGCATTGCGCCGGTCTGCACCGGTTTTGTGCACCAGCTCATAGCGGCCGCCGCTCATCAGATCCATGCGGCGGTTCGCCATCTCCAGGATCTCCCGGAACACCGCGCCCATCACATAGCGGTCAAAGCTCAGCTTGCCGCTGTCACTGTTGGAGCCGACGGCCAGAGCGGCCAGCCGATCCAGACGGCGCCAGGCGACTTCGGTTTCCGCCATGGCCTGTCTGGTTTCTCGCACTTTGTCCAGAACGCGGCGGTGATTCTCGATCAGGGTCCCCCGCTCCAGGCATTGCGCATCCGCCTGGGCGATCCGCTCTCTCAGCTCCTGGATCTCCTTCTGCAGCGACTCCAGATCCGTGCGTTCTTTCCCCTCGGTCCGGGCGGCAAGCATCGTGATCCGCTCTCTCGTCGTGGTACGGCTGCTTTCGAAGGTGTGCAGATCCTTCCGCCTGTCGGTGAGCCACGCTTCGCCGTCGCTCTCCCCCATGGGAGCAAGCGCCAGATCGACCGCGGCCGGGCTTTCAAAACCGCTCGCGGACAGCGCCTGATCCATGAGGGCCAGCTTTTCCGCCTGCTCCTGCTGCAGCCTGTCCAGCGCCTTGCGTCCGCTTTCCAGCGAACCCACGGTCGTGTCAAGCTGTCGGCGGGCTTCCCGCAGGGCATCTTCGTGCCGCTGCAGCAGATCGGTCAGCTGTTTTCTGCGCGTTTCCAGGCGTGCCTTTTCCGCAAGGGCAGCTTCTTCATCTGGGTATGGCAGCTGCTTCTGCAGTTCCGCTCCAGCCGCGCGAGCCGCGCGAGCCGCGGCGCTCTGCTCCTGTTCCGACCGGCGGAACGCCTCCAACTCCCGGGTCAGAAGCTGTTCTTTCTCTTCCAGCCGGGGCAAGAGCGTTCGGATCTGATCCCGCGCCTGTTTTCTGTCCGCAGCCAGCTTACAGGCCTCGGCGCATTCCCGAAGCCGCTCTTTTGCCCCGCGGATCTCCTCCTCCAGCCAGCCGGGCTCATTCAAAGCATCCCAGTCCGTGCACGCGGGAAAAATCGGCAGCGCTCTCTCCAGGAGGGCCGCCTTTCGGCTCTCCAATGTGGCAGACAGGCTTTCCACCAGGTTCTCTTTTTCTCTTTTGACTGCCTCTGCCTGTTCAAGGGCGCTGCGGGCGCGATCCACCGCATCGCTGTCGGGCGTATCCTCTGTCAGATCCGGGAGCCTCGCAAGGTCCTCCCGGCGGAGCCTGCTGCGGCACACGGGGCACTCCGCCTCCGGCTCCCGTTCCAGCTTCACGCGCAGCTCCCGGGCAAGCAGTTCCGCCTGCCCATTAAGAAAGCGCTGATAAATGCTCCCGTAGTTTCTCTGCGCCAGCATCACCTTTTCGATCAGCTCCATCAGGGCGGCGCACTCCGCGGCGTGGTCAGAGGAGAGCCGGCGCAGCCTGTCACGCCCGGCGCGGAGACCGTGTTCTCCATCCAGCTCTTCCAGGCGCTTTTTGGCATCGCTGACAAGCGTTTCGCAGCGCAGAAGCTCGCTGTCGGCGTTTTCCATCTCTGCAAGCTCTTCCTTCTGCTCCGTCAGGCGAGCGACAAGGGCAGTGAGCGCTTCTCCCGTTTTTTCGCCTTCTTCTGCCGCCGTTCGCGCGGCCTTCTCCGCCTTGTTCTGTTCCTGCCGCTTTTCCCGCAGATCCCGATAGCGCGGCAGCTTTTCCTCCGCCTCATGCACGAGGACGGCAAGGGTGGCGGCTTCGTTTCGCAGGCTTTCATCGGCTTCCACGCGTTGCTGCGCAGTTTCCAGGGCAAGGAGCTGCGAAGCATGGCGAGCCTGCAGTTTTTCCTGATCCTCCTGCGCCTTGTCCAGCGCGGCGCATCCCTGTTCAAAGGCCCGCATGGCCGGCCTTGCTCTGTGGAGAGCGGCATCTGCCCGATCAACGCTTTTCTGCAGCGCCGTCATGGTCTCTTCCTGCGCGTCCAGCTGGATAAGCCGCTGCCGCAGCCCGGTCAGCTCGTCGAGCTGCGCGTTCACAGCCTCAGCCGCGCCGCGGCGCTCCTGCAGGATTCCGAGCTGCCGGTTCGACTCCTCCCGCGCTTCCTGCAGGAGGGAGAGCTCCTGTTCTTCGCACGCCAGCAGTGTGCCCAGGCGCTCGAGAAGCTGCGGATTCTCCGGCAGGTACATCGCCGGATCCTCACCCGCAGGCACAGTAAATGAATTCTCCATCAGCGCCCGAAGCTGCTCCGACCAGGCACTGCGGCGGCTGCGAAGGCTGTCCCTGGCGCCGCTCAGCAGATTCTGGAAGCGGAGATAGTCGCTGTTGTCAAAAAGCTTGCCGAGGATCTCGTTTTTCTTGTCGCTGTCGGCGTCGAGAAACTCCTTGAATTTCCCCTGGGCAAGCATAATGATCTTACGAAACTGTTCGGCATTGAGGCCCAGCAGCTCCTCGATCCTGGCCGTGACCTTCGTGGCGCCCTCGGTCGGCGAGCGTTCCGGCTCCTCCAGCAGCGCATCCACTCTGCCGTCGCCGTACAGATTCTCCCCGCCGCGCTTTCTGCTGAAATGGATCGAGCGGGTCACGGTATATTCTTTTCCCCCCTGCGAAAAGCGCAGGCGCACGACCGTGTCCTCAGACTTCGGCACATAGTCGCAGTGGAGCATGTCCGCGCTGCGCTCGCCGCCGCTGGCCGTACCGTAGAGAGCGAACATGATCGCGTCAAAAATGGTGGTTTTTCCGGCTCCGGTATCCCCGGTCACGAGATAGAGCCCGTGTGTGAGCTTCTCAAAGGGGAGCTCCGTCTTCGCGGCGTAAGAACCGAAGGCCGTCATTTCCAGATGCAGCGGTCTCATACAGTCCCCTCCTGTCCCAGTGCGAATGTGAGCAGGCGCTCGATCTCCTTCGGATCCGGCAGGACGCCGCCCTCGCCATGCTGAACAAGGAAGGCGGCATAGTCGATCAGTTCCTCTTCGCCGGCCGTGGGCATCTCGCCGCCGAGCCGCTCCACGAAGAAGTCCGCAAACAGCTCCGGCATGCTCTTCTGTTCCACCGCGTCCCTCTCGGGGGCCACGACATCGTGATAACGATTGTATTCCGAGACGATCTCCATCAGCGTGCTCTCCCGGCTCTCCAACAGCTCCCGGAAGAAGCCTGAGATTTCCTGGGAAACGCGGCAATCGGTGAGCACGACGCGGACGTATTCCCCCCGTCCCGAATCGTTCAGCAGTTGATCGCGAAGCGCGGCGTATTCCCCGCGCAGTTCCCGCATCGGATGCAGCGGGGCGATCTGCCATGTCTCAATGCGCGGCACCGCCCCTTTCTCCCCCAGTTCCACCAGCAGCGGCCCCTTGGCCGGCTGACGCAGCTCGTCAAAGTGATAGCAGAGAGGCGAGCCGGCGTAGCGTACCGTGTCCCGCCCCACCGGGTAGGCCGCGTGGATGTGGCCGAGGGCCACATAGTCAAAGCCGTCGAAGGCGCTGTAATCGATCTGGCCGACGCCGCCCACCATGGACTCCGAGCCGCCGCGGATGCCCTCCACACCGTTTGCAGTCACATTCTGGTGGGCGATCAGTACGTTTCTCCCGGAATAATCCACCGGCTGCGCCGCGAGCAGCGCACGCACCGCGCCGTCATTGTCCCGGGGGCAGTCCTCCCCCAGCACAGAAGCGATCAGCGCCGGGAAAACATAAGGCATCAGCCAGAAGGTCACGGGGCCGTATTCATCCTGCAGCGTCACATGCCGCAGGACCGGGGAGAGGGAGAGGCTATCCGAGATGTACACCCCCTGCTGCGCCAGAAGCGGCGCGGCAAAAGACAGCCGCTGCACGGAATCATGATTGCCGGCCGTGAGCAGCACGGGGATCTTCCTCTCAGCCAGCGCCGTCAGCATGCGGCTCAAAAGCTGTACCGCATCGCCCGAGGGCGCGCCCCGGTCATAGACATCGCCCGCAACCAGAACCGCATCCGGCGAGACCTCATCGCACAGGTTCAGAAAACGCTCGGCCCAGAAGCCCTGGTCGCCGTTTTCCAGAAGAGAGACGCCGTGAATGGATTTGCCGAAATGGAGATCGGACACATGCAGAAGACGCATACCCTGTCCTCCTTTATCCACATGAAACAATATTATGATTATACCATCAATTGTCTCAAAAACAAAGCACGCTTTTCCGGTTGTGCAAACGGAAATTGAATGCTATAATAGAACCATCACATTGGGGAGGAAACGATCTTGAACATTCATGAAGAACTGATCCTGCAGGACTGTCCCTTCTGCGGCGGCGCAGGTTTGCTGGAAGAAGAAAACGGCTGGTGCTGGTACGCCATGTGCATGGACTGCGGCTCACAGACCGCAGCCTTTGAATACCGCACGCCGGAGGAGCGTATCGACGCCGCGCGCAAGGCCGCACACATCTGGAACATCGGCAAAATCGTGCGCGCCAATCCCAACGAATAACAGTGCTCTCCATCGCCGGATATCCGAAACGGGTATCCGGTTTGTTCTTTCTTGTGCCGCATCCGCTATTTTGCCGAAATAAGTACAAAAACCTGATAATTCTTAGACAAACCGCACCGCACTGTCATTGACAATTCTTTCGCAAAAAAGTAAACTTATGATGTATGATTGCGGCCGAAATCTATCCGCAGTCTCTTTCCCGGCATACAAAAACTAGGAGGGAGTTTTTTTGGAAGTTAGAGAGAATCTGATCAAGCTCTGCGAAAAGATCAACGACGGGCACTATAAGATCACGCCTGACTGCGCGGAATACAAAGTGTTCGAGAAGTGGATCACCGACGAGCAGATCTCCGTCATGCTGGCCCTGACCAGCATGAAGCCCGCGTTTGTCCCCGTGATTGCCCGCAAGGCAGGTCTCTCGGTCAAGCGCACCCGCGAAGTCCTGCATGAGATCACCGATATCGGCCTGGTCGTCCAGGTCATCGTCCCCAAGGTGGGGCTGGAAATCTACCTGCTGCCCCCCTACACTCCCGGTGTCTTTGAGTTCCTGCTCATCAATGAGAAGTTCTGTCTCAAGCACCCGGAGATCGCCTACGCCTTCCATCAGCACGCTACCACCAGCCAGATCGAGCATGCGCCGAACACCCCGATGGGTGCCGGCATCATGCGCGTTATCCCCATTGAGAGCGCCATTCCCGCCGACGCGCAGAAGATCGACAACGAGCGCGTCAGCAAATACATCGAAGACAACGAAGGCCACCTGAGCATCACGCCCTGCCAGTGCCGCCGTGTGCGCAAGCTCATGGGCGAGGGCAGCGGCGACATGGACGAGGGCCTCTGCATCTTCATGGGCCATGTGGGCGACATGTTCAACCACACCGGCAAGGGCCGCCCCTGCACCGTGGAAGAGGCCAAGGCGCTGGTCAAGAAGTGCGATGAGCGCGGCTGCGTCCACCAGATCACCACCCTGCATCAGGGCGAGACCTTCGCCATCTGCAACTGCATGCCCGAGAGCTGCCTGGCCCTGGGCGTCAGCCAGTACTACAACACGCCTGCCACCTCCAAGAGCAACTATGTGGCTGAGATCGACCACGAGAAGTGCGTGGCCTGCGGCCAGTGCACCGACCGCTGCGCCAACAATGCCATTCAGATGGGCCAGAAGCTCTGCGCCATCATCCCCATTGAGCACAAGCCCCACGAGCTGCCCGACGACATCGAGTGGACGCCGGAGCACTGGAACCCCGAGCACCGCACCAACCGCGAGTACATCGCGCCCGAGGGCACCGCGCCCTGCAAGACCGCATGTCCCGCGCACATCGCCGTGCAGGGCTATCTGAAGCTGGCCGCCCAGGGCAGATATCTGGAGGCGCTGGAGCTCATCAAGAAAGAGAACCCCCTGCCCGCCGTCTGCGGCCGCATCTGCAACCGCAAGTGCGAAGAGGTCTGCA
>CAMOXI010000019.1 GCA_946628965.1 uncultured Clostridia bacterium
TGCCCTTCTGGCGCCAGGGCTTCTTGGTGGTGTAGGAAACCTCACCCTTGGTGAGTGCGCTCTGGGTGCCCTGACGGCAGTTGGCCAGGTGATTCTTGACGGAATCATGCAGAACGCTCTTGTTCGGCTCGATGCCGAAAATGGCCTCGGAGAGCTCGATCTCGCCGATCTTCTCGCCTGCCATATTGAAAACATTCGCTTTAGGCATTTATGCTGCTCTCCTTTCTTTACTTGGTACGGGCGGAAGCCTTCTGCGGGTTGACACGGGCGGAAGCCTTCTGCGGGTTGACGCTGATGCCGGCGCCTTCGCCCTTCTTGACGGGCTGGGTCTTGGCAGTGCTCTTGATGTACACGATGCTGCCCTTGGGGCCGGGGACGGCGCCGCGGATGGCGATCATGTTGAGCTCGGAATCAACCTTGACGATATCCAGATTCTGGACAGTGACCTGATCCACGCCCATGTGGCCAGCCTGCTTCTTGCCCGGGAAAATGCGGGAAGGATCGGTGCTGGAGCCCATGGAGCCGGCGTGACGGTGAACGGGGCCGCCGCCGTGGGTGGTGGGGGTACGGCCCTGGCCGAAGCGCTTGATGACGCCGGCGTAGCCCTTGCCCTTGCTGGTGCCGGTCACGTCGACCTTCTCACCCTCGGTGAAGAGATCGGCCTTTACAACATCGCCGACTTCCAGCTTGCTGCTGTCCTCGAGACGGAACTCCTTGAGGTGCTTGACCATGCCCACGCCGGCCTTCTTCAGGTGGCCCGCTTCGGGCTTGGACAGCTTCTTTTCGCCTACTTCTTCGTAGCCGAACTGGACGGCTTCATAGCCCTCCTTTTCCTTGGTCATCTTGGACACGACCACGCAGGGGCCAGCCTCGATGACGGTGACCGGAATGACCTTGCCGGTCTCGTCGAAGATCTGCGTCATGCCGACCTTCTTGCCAATGATGGCTTTCTTCATTTTATTTCCTCCTAATGGTTATTGGTTGCCTCGCTTAGCCCGGGGGTCAATCCCGTCCAGAGGCTGGCAACTTAACCCGTCCGCATTCGCAAGTTACGGACTATGGGTCATTTACTATGGTGTGCGGTTTTGGGCTGTTGGGTCAGCCCGGGGCTTGTCTCAGAGCTTGATCTCGATCTCGACGCCGGCGGGAACTTCGAGGTTCATCAGAGCCTCGACGGTCTTCTGGGTGGGAGAGACGATGTCGATCAGGCGCTTGTGGGTGCGGCGCTCGAACTGCTCACGGCTGTCCTTGTACTTGTGGACGGCGCGCAGGATGGTGACGATCTCGGTCTTGGTGGGCAGGGGGATGGGTCCGGAGACCTTGGCGTCGGTGCGCTTGGCAGCCTCGACGATGGTTTCGGCGGCCTTGTCGATGAGCTGATGGTCGTAAGCCTTGAGACGGATGCGGATCATGTTCTTGTTGCTTGCCATTTGGGTTTTCTCCTTTTTCGTACGTTTTTTCGGCGGCATTGGGTTCCGCCATTATGCGTACGGATGAAACCTCGGAATTCCTGTACACACAACCGTGCGTATCAGGCCGCGTCCGAAAAACAAACCGGCCAGTCCTGGCCGGCTTCGATCCGTCCGCGCGATATACGCGTGTACCGGATAGGTTTCAGCCGCCCGATTGCGTGCCGACACCGGGTCGACACCGGACATACTCCACGAAAGTTACCTCGCTCACGCGAGCAATCTCCCGCTTCATCGCATAATACGCCCGTGCTTCTGCACACGCGCTTGAATAATATAACAGACCGGTAACAGTCTGTCAAGAGAAAATTTGTGATTTTCACAGAAAAATTCTGAAAAACTTTGTGGAGCTTTTACAAAATTTTGAAGGGCTTTCCGGCGGCCGTTTTGAGGGCCATATCTTGTGTTCCTGCCGACCCGGCGGACACAAGTGCAGTGGTCAGTGGTTCGTAGGGGCGATTCACGAATCGCCCGCCGACACGGTGCAGAGTCGGATAAGGCGGGCCGTTCGTGAACGGCCCCTACTGTGCTGGACACGGTTTACTCGCAGCGGGCGGCTCCCGTTTGGAAGCCGCCCGCCTGTCGATCGGATTCATATTATATATAGTAGACAGCCTCAGCGTTTATTGCTGCGGCGCCAGATGCGCTGCTCCTCGGCGGCGCGGATTAGGCTGCTCAAGTTTCTTTATATGCAAAAGGAATTAAGTCAGGAATGGCTACTATTTTTTCTTTCCAGCTTCCCCACAACTCACTTGCTTCTTCATCTGGGATGCGCAGCTCGGCAGGGTATCTTTCCAGGAACTCACCTGTCCTATACCAGCAGACGGGATTTCCCATTTCAAAGTTATCAGAGCTTCTGATACCATCAAGCGCACTTAATGTGCCTGCAGAATAGGAATACTTTGTAATCAGCGTGTACGCTGCGCCACTGGAGCCCTCATTGTAAATGCAACCGTCATCCATCAAGTTATTGCGGGTTCTTGGCCAACTGCTGACAACTAGTTTAACATCTCCATTCTCGATAGTATATAGGTAGAGGAGCATATTAGGGTAAAGATCTTCCGAGTCATAAGAGCCGATTATTAGTTCATCTATTCCATCTCCATCAACATCTTCAATCTTATACCCAAGAGTATCGATGTAGACGCAGCACTCCGAGACCCCATAATCCTGCCATTTTACTTGCAAGTATCCATATTCAGAGGCCTTTTCATAGTACTCATGAATGTTATCCAATATTGGCTGATATAACGCGAGATAATCTTCTTCCGTGTACTGATACCCTGCCGACGGCTGGGAAGCTTTTGTATATCCTCCATTATAATAGAGTTCATACCATGCATTATCAATGTAATGCCAGCCGGTTTGCATCACTCCAGCGTCGTTGAAATAATACCATTTACCCCCGATTTTCTGCCAGCCAGTTTGCATTGCTCCGCTGCCGTCAAAATAGTACCATTCCCCGTCGATTCTCGCCCAACCAGTTTCCATTGCCCCGCTGGAGCTCATATAGTACATTTTGCCGCCGGATTGAACCCAACCGGTCCGCATCGCACCGCTTCCGCTTAAATAATACCAATAGTTCCCCAATTTGATCCAACCGGTTTCCATGGCCCCGCTGCTGTTTAGGTAATACCAAGTTCCGTCTACCTTCTGCCAGCCAGTGGTCATGTATCCTTCTTGATTAAAATAATACCATTTACCATTGATTTTCTGCCAGCAATCCGCCGGATACGTCCCATCAGCGTTTCGATACCACCAACCGACGCTATTCTTGCGCCAGCTTCCTCCTTCTGCAAATGCTGAAAGCGAAAATGCCGAAACAAGCATACATAGAAGGAGAAACAGAGCAATTATCTTCGAACTCCGTCGGAACATGTATCTCACATCCTCTGATAAAATGAATTGTAATGATAGATTATCATTTTTTACGCGTCTCTGCAAGTAGTCCGAGAATAAAGAAGCGACCGGCCCGGTCGCTTCTTTACACTAAAATGCGAAATCCACATTACCGCTTGTTGCTGCGGCGCCAGATGCGCTGCTCCTCGGCGGCGCGGATCAGCTCCTCCCGGAAGTCCGGGTGGGCGATGGAGATGACGGCCTCGGCCCGCTGCCAGGTGGGCAGACCGGAGAGATTCACGGCTCCGTACTCGGTCACCAGCCAGGGCGCCTGGGCCCGGGGAGTGGTGATCACATCGCCGTTTGTAAAATGGGGCAGGACGTTGGAGTGCAGCACGCCCTTCTTGTCCGTGAAGGTGGAGGCGGTGGCCAGGAAGGCCCTGCCGTGAGGCGCCTCATAGGCGCCGGTCACAAAGTCCAGCTGGCCGCCGGTACCGCTGATCTGCCGCAGGCCCGCGGTCTCGGAGCAGACCTGGCCGTAGAGGTCGAAGGCCAGGCAGCCGTTGATGGAGACGAATTTGGAAAACTGGCGGATCACCGCCGGATCATTGATGTAGTGCATGGGTGCGGAGAGGATCGAAATGTTGTGATCCAGGAAGTCGTAGAGCTCCCGGGAGCCGTTGCAGATGCCGAAGATGCCCTTGCCCCGGTTGAGCTCCTTCTTCGCGTTGGTGATCTTCCCGGCCTGGTAGAGCGTCAGATAGCCGTCGCTCATCAGCTCCGTGTGCATGCCCAGATCCTTCAGGTCGCTCTCGGCGATCAGGCTCCCCAGGGCGTTGGGCATGCCGCCGATGCCCAGCTGCAGGGTGATCCCGTCCTCCAGGTAGGGGAAGATGTTGGCCGCGATCTGCCGGTCGATGTCGCTGACCTTCACCGGCGCAGGATAGACGAAGTCCTCATCGCTCTCCACGATGGCGTCCACCTGGGAGACGTGGATACTGTCCGCCTCCAGGCCCACGATGTAGGGCATGCGGGGATTGACCTCCACGATAACGATGTCCGCCGCGTCGATGAGCTCCTGCTGGGCGCAGTTGGTGAGGCCGTAGCTGAAATAGCCGTGGCTGTCCATGGGGGCCACCGTGACCATGGCCACGTTCACGGGCGCATAACCCCGCTCATAGTAGCTGCCGCAGTGGCGAAAGAGCATCGGGGAAAAATAGGCGCGTCCCGCGTCCAGATACTTCCGGTCCAGGCCCGAGCAGTGCCAGACGTTGTAGGTGAAGCTCTCCCCCGTCGGGTCCTGCTCCACCACCTGCACCGGGCGCATGGAGATCGCGTGGCGGAGCTTCACGTCCCGCAGCTCGTCCTTTCGCCCGGCCAGGGCCTTGTCCAGCGCCGTCGGGAAAGAGACGCACTGGCTGTAATCCACCCAGTCCCCGCTCTTGACCAGTTTGACCGCCTCTTCGGCGGTACAGAGCTTGCTCTGATACAGTTCACGGATGTCCATGGTGTTCTCCTCTGTTTCCGGCAAAAGGGGAACAGTCGCGCCGCTCCCCTTCTACCTATATAATATATCAATATCAGATTTCTTCGTCCAGGCGGCCGATGCGGGCCAATTCCCCGTCCTTGTTCCAGAGGAAGCTCATGCGCAGCTCCTCCCCTTTTCGGATCCGCTTGAAGTTGATCAGATGCCGCAGGAAGATCGGCAGCGCCGGCACCAGCAGCACGCCCGCTCCCAGCCAGAAGGCCGTGCGCAGCCCGTAGTAGACCGGCCAGATGACCGACATGCTCACCGTGGTGACCGCGACATATCTGCTAATCAGCGCGATGGCCAGCGCGATCGCCAGCATCAGCAGCGTCGCCTTCCAGTCATAGGCAATGATCACGCCGCCCATGCAGGCAAGGCCCTTGCCGCCCTTGAAATGCAGCCAGATCGGGAACATATGCCCCAGGATCGCGGCAATGCCGCCCAGAATCCCCGCAAGCCGCAGCTCGGGAAAGAGGGCCGCGCAGATCCACCAGGAGCAGGAGGCCTTGAGCACATCCAGCAGGGCCACCAGAAAGCCCGCCGCCTTGCCCACCAGGATCACGGTATTGGAGGCCCCGGCGTTGCCGGAGCCGCTTTTGCGCACGTCATAGCCCCGAAGCTTTCCGATCAGGAAAGACGGGCTGATGCTGCCCAGGCCGTAGCCCAGGAGCAGGCAGATCAGGATCTTCTCAAAGCTGTTCACGCGTTTTCCTCCAAAAGGCGCCAGATGCTCTTCGCCACGCCGCAGGCTTCGTTGCTCTCCGTCACAAGGTCCGCCTCCCGCTTCACCGCGTCGGAGGCGTTGGCCATCGCAATGCCCAGGCCCGCCATGCGCAGCATCTCACTGTCGTTGCTCCCGTCGCCGAAAGCCACAGACCGGGCCGGATCGATGCCCAGCGCAGCGCACAGGCCGCGCAGGGCCTTGCCCTTCCCGGCGCTGATGCTGTTGATTTCAATGTTGTTCTTCACCGAGGTCGTGGCCGCGAGTTCCGGGAAGCGGCGCGGGATCTCCCGGATCGCCGCCTGCCGCAGGGCCTCGTCCTCCGGCTTGAAGAAGACCTGCAGCTTCTGCAGCCCTTCGCCCCGCTGCCGCAGCGTCTGCTTCAGATCCTCCACCGGCTTGCGCAGGCCGTAGAGCATCTTGAGCACCTCCGGCTCCAGCGCGAAATAGGGGGGCGCTGCTTCCAGCATGGAGCGCGTGATCCAGCCCTGCTCGTTCTGATAGCAGTCATAGATCACCGGCAGCGTGTCCAGATATTCGTAGCAGCGCAGCGCCAGGTCCAGCGGCACGTCGCCCCGGTACAGGGTCCGATCCCCCCGGCTGTCGTAAACAGCAGCGCCGTTGGATAAGATATAGTAGCGGATGCAGTTCAGCTCCTTGAGCTGCGGGGGGATGCCGCGGAAAATGCGCCCCGTGGCGGGCACGGGCTCGATACCCCGGGCCGCCGCGGCCTCCAGCGCCAGGAGGTTTTCCTCCGGAATGCTCTTATCGTCCCGCAGGAAGGTGCCGTCCAGATCGAAGGCAATGATTTTATAATAAGTATTCATGCACGTATTATGCCGCAGATGCGGCGATTTGACAAGTCTTGATTTTTCCCACGGGGGCCGAGGGGGGCGCTTTTTTCGTCTATCCTGCATAAAAACACGGGCCGATCCCGGGAATTTTTATCTGTATGCAGAAAAATGTAAAAAACCTCTTGCAATTTCCACGCGCATCATGTATTATGGCATCACCGCATAGGTGTATACTTGTATACAATTAAGGAGGACATAAACATGAAAAAGATTTTTGCTTTGCTGCTCGCTCTATGCATGGTCTTCGCGCTGTGCGCCTGCGGCTCCAGTGCCGCCCCTGCAGCCAGCGATGCTGCTCCCGCCCCTGCCGCGGACGATGCTGCTCCCGCCCCTGCCGCGGACGATGCTGCTCCTGCCGCGGATGCTGCTGACGCAGCCGACGCCGCTCCCGCGGCCGTCTCCGCCAACCTGACCATGGGCACCGGCGGTGAGGCCGGCACCTACTACGCCTTCGGCGGTGTGCTCGGCAGCTACATCGGCCAGAACACCGACATCTCCATCAACGTCGTCTCTTCCGGCGGCAGCGCCGCCAACATCACCGGCATCGTGGTCGACGGCATCTACGACCTGGCCACCGTGCAGTCCGACGTTATGACCTACGCCTTCAACGGCACCAACTCCTTCACCGACAACAAGCTGGACGCCTTCCGTGTCCTGGGCGGCCTCTACGCCGAGACCGTGCAGATCGTCACCTGCAGCCCCGACATCAAGTCTGTTGCCGACCTGGCCGGCAAGAACGTCTGTGTCGGTGACGTGGGCTCCGGCACCTACTTCAACACCGTTGACATCCTGGCCGCCTACGATCTGACCCTGGACGACATCAAGCCCGTTTACCAGTCCTTCGGTGATTCCACCGAGAGTCTGAAGGACGGCAAGATCGACGCCGCCATCATCACCGCCGGCGCTCCCACCACCGCCGTCGTCGACCTGGCCACCTCCAACAGCGTGTACCTGGTCTCCATCGACGATGAGCACATGACGAAGCTCCTGGCCGACTGCCCCTGGTACGCTTCCTACACCATCCCCGCCGGCACCTACAACGGCTTCGATGAGGACGCTGTCACCGTCACCGTGAAGGCCACGCTGGTCTGCCGCGCCGATCTGCCCGATGATGTGGCCTACGCCATCGTCTCCACCATCTACAACAACGCGGACGCCATCACCGCGCTGCACGCCAAGGGCGCTGAGCTCTCCCTCGACTTTGCCACCGACGGCATTGCTGTTCCCTTCGCCAAGGGCGCCGCCGACTTCTATGCTGAGAACGGCATCACTGTGGCGGTTGACTGATCTGACGGCAAATACGTTTCCCGCATAAAAACCGGCGTGCCGTTACCAAACGGCACGCCGCTTGCAATTCACCAGTATGATTGACTCGGAGGAATCACCATGAACGACAAGAAGAAAAAGCTCAATACCGCCCCGGCCGACGATCACGCCTTTGACCAGGACGCCATGGATGAGGTCATGCGCAAGTATGACCGGGAATCCAACACCCGCGTCTGGGAGGGCTGGCAGAAATGGGCGGTCTATGCGGTCATGGCCGTTTTCTCCCTGTTTGTGATCTACGTCACGCTCTTTGCCACCTGGCTGGATCTGATCCGCTACCCCTCTTTTGTGTTCGGCATCCTGCTGGTGGGCTATCTCAACTACCCGGTCAGAAAGGGCGTGCAGAAGGTAAACTACATCCCCTGGTATGACTGGATCCTCATGCTCGCGGGCGCCGCGGCCTTCCTGTATGTGGTCATCAACGCCCAGAGCCTGACGGTTCGCCTGGGCATGTCCCAGATCCGGCCCTATGAGGTCGCCATCGGCATCGTGGGCATCCTGTCCCTGCTGGAGCTCTGCCGCCGGGCGGTGGGCATCCCCATCCTCTGCGTGGCGGGCGTGTTCATCGGCTACGCGCTGTACTACTATCTCGGCGTCAAGCACCTGACGCTCTACAACACGATCCGCACCGTGTCCATCAGCCTCTTCTACAAGGTGCAGGGCGGCGGCATCCTGGGCACCCCGATCCAGGTCTGCGCCAAGTTCATCCTGGTCTTCATCATCTTCGGCGCCTTCCTGGAGCGCACCGGCATCGCCCAGTTCTTCATCGACATGGCTAACTCCCTGGTCGGCCGCTTCTCCGGCGGCCCGGCCAAGGTGGCGGTCATCTCCTCCGCGCTCTGCGGCATGGTGTCCGGCTCCTCGGTGGGCAACACCGTCACCACCGGCTCCGTCACGATCCCGATGATGAAGAAAACCGGCTACAAGCCGGAGTTTGCCGGGGCTGTCGAGGCGGCGGCCTCCACCGGCGGCCAGATCATGCCCCCCATCATGGGCGCCGCGGCCTTCCTGATGGCCGAATATGTGGGTGTCCCCTACTCGAACATCATCTACCGGGCCATCCTGCCCGCCGTGCTCTACTTCACCGGCATCTTCATCGCCGTCCATCTGGAGGCGAAAAAGCTGGGCCTCAAGGGGCTCGACCCCGAGCAGCTGCCCATCTTCAAGAAGCTGATCGGCCGCAGCTATCTGCTGCTGCCGCTGGTGGTGCTGGTGTATCTTGTCTCCTCCGGCAGCAACACCATGGCCTTTGCCGCCGCCATCGCCATCCTCTTCGCCGTGCAGGTGGCCAACGCCCACAAGGACGTGGTCTTCGGCGTGATCGGCATCGCCTCCCTGCTCTGCTATCTGTTCGTGAGCCTGCCCGGCGGCATCAAGCTGGCGCTGCTGTTCGTGGCCATTGCCTGCGCCGTCATCTGCATGCTGAAAAAGGACGCCGTCATGTCCCCCGCCGTCTTCTTCGACGCGCTGGCAAACGGTGCCAAGAGTTCCATCTCCGTGGGCGCGGCCTGCGGCGTGGCCGGTATCATCGGCGGCTGCATCACGATCACGGGCCTTGCCTCCCAGATCATCACCGCCATCATCACCCTCTCCCACGGCTCGGTGCTGATCGCGCTGTTCTTCACGATGCTCTGCTGCATCGTGTTGGGCATGGGCGTGCCCACCACCGCCAACTACTGCATCATGGCCTCCACCTGCGCCCCGATCCTCATCACCATCGGCGTGCCCCAGGTGGCCGCCCACTTCTTCGTGTTCTACTTCGGCATCGTGGCAGATATCACGCCGCCGGTGGCCCTGGCCGCCTACGCCGGCTCCGCCATCGCCAAGGCCCCGCCCATGAAGACCGCCTTCAACGCCTCGAAGCTGGCCATCGGCGCCTTTGTGGTGCCCTACATCTTCGCGCTGAACCCGGCCATGCTGATGATCAACACCAGCCCCATCCAGGTGGTTCTGGTGGTCATCACCTCCGTCGTGGGCATCTTCGGCGTGGCCGCCGCCCTGAACGGCTATCTGCGCGGTCATCTGCACCCGGTGCTGCGGGTGCTGATCGGCGCGGGCGGTCTGCTGATGATGGATCCCAGCATGCTGACCGACATCGTCGGCGTCATCTGCCTCGCCGCCGTGGTCGTGCTTCAGGCCGTGAGCGCCAACAAACAGAAGGCCTGAAAATCCGAAAAACAACTGCGCGTCAAGCCCGGTTCGAAAAAACACGAACCACGGCTTGACGCGTATTCTTTTTCCTGTTAAAGTGAAGACAGAAAGCGCAAAAAACGGACGAAATACGGATAGAAAGGAGCATATTATTATGAAAAAACTGTTTTCTGTTCTTCTGGCGGCCCTGCTGCTCTGCAGCCTCTGCGGCGTCACGGCCGCGGCCGACGATGCAGAGGAGGTCTGCGGCACCTACACCATGATCAGCGCCTTCAGCGAGGAGGACGGCGATCTCAGCGAGACCATTCAGATCATGAACAACATGGGCATGACTTCGACGCTGACGGTGAATGCGGACGGCAGCGGCCTGCTGAACCTCTTCGGGGAGGAGCATGTCCTGCAATTCGACTTTGCCGGCGGGACCTTCACTTCGGACGATGAAGAGGAGGCGCTTCCCTACCGCTATGAGGACGGGCAGATCACCATCGGCGATGAGAGCAACTCCTTCGTTTTCAGCAAAGAAGGTCTGGAAGAGACCAAAAAGCTTTTCCATGGCCCCTTCCGCTATTTCACGCTGAGCGACGTTACGACCGAGGACGGGGAGAGCGTTCTGGATGATTACGTGGAGAGCGAGGAAGACGCCGCCGGTGTGAGCCTCTGTCTCTTTGAAGACGGCAGCGCTCTGTTCCGGGATCTGGACGATACGCTGGAGATGTACTTCGATTTTGAGGAAAAAACCGTGGACGCCGGTGACGGGAATATTTATCCCTTCGCTCTGGAGGGCGAGCTCCTCGTCATCACGAACGACAATGAGGAGTATATCGTTCTGGAGCAGGCCGACCCCGGGTTTGAGGGCCCCTATGTGATGACCTCTATGGTGACCGAGGGCGAGGGCGATCTGACCGATCAGCTCAAGGTGCTTGACGCGGTGGGCATGCTGCCTAAACTGGCGGCCGAAGCGGACGGCAGCGCCGTTCTGGATCTCTTTGACGAGGAGATGCATCTGCAGTTTGATTTTGAAACCATGCAGGTAGAACTGGACGGGGAGAGCCTTCCCTTCACCTACGAATACGGTGCAATCCTGATTGGCGATGAGACGAACAGCATGGGCTTTGCCCGCGTCCTGCCGGAGGCAGAAGAGTCATGATATTGTGCCCGTAAAGATGCGAAAAAAGGAAGCTGCAATGATCTGCAGCTTCCTTTTTTAGTCTCTGTGATAGATTCGGCGGATTTCCGCTGTCTCCTGTCCGTCGCTGTCCGTGAGATACAGGATCGGCTCGATCGTGAGCCCGGGCCTGCCGCCGCGCCGCCCCTCGGCGAAGACCAGATTCGGCGCAGCCCCCGGGTGATGGCAGCAGAGGCGCAGCCGCTTGGGTTCCAGGCCCGCCGCACTCATCGCACAGAAAAGCGCCGACAGCCGCTCCGGCCGGTACACCAGGCAGAAGCGTCCGCCGGTGGGCAGCAGATACGCCGCCGCGGCACAGAGCTCCTCCAGCGTGCACTCGCTCTCCTCCCGGGCGGAGGCCCGCGCCGGGTCCGGGGCGCGCTCCCCGCTGCCCACGGAAAAATAGGGGGGATTTGCCGCGCAGAGGTCGAAGCTCCCAGGGTGGAACAGCTCCCGCACCCGGCGGATATCCCCGGTCAGCACTTCGGCGCGCTCGGCCAGACCGTTTGCCGCGAGGTTTTCCCGTGCGACCGCCGCCGCCTCTTCCCGCAGCTCCAGCCCGGTCATGTGCAGCCGCGGCATACTCGTCAGAAGCAGCAGGCTCAGGATGCCCGAGCCGCAGCCCAGATCAATGCCCCTTGTCCCCTTGCCTGCCGCAAAGTCGGCCAGCAGCACGGAATCCGTCCCCAGAGGCGCCTGCGCCGCCTGCCGGAAGACTGGCCCGCCCGACCAGAGTTCCATGCGATCGCTCTTCATTAGTTAGATGTATTTAATCGCGCATCCAAGGAAAGAGCGGCAAAGCCGCTCGTTCCAGGTGCGTGATTACTCGCACACGATGGCCTCAGCAGGGCACTGGGCGGCGCAGGAACCGCACTCCAGGCACTTGCTGGCATCGATCTCGTAGTGCAGATCGCCCATGTCGATGGCCTCAGCGGGGCACTGAGCAGCGCAGGAACCGCAGGACAGGCACTCGTCGGTGATAACGTAAGCCATGGTGTAACCTCCTATGAATTTTTATCGGCAATTCCCACTGATAAAATAGGAAATTGCAGGCTTTTCAGCCTCTTTTCGGCTTCATTGTAGCACAAGTTTCCGAAAAATCAATGATTATTTTTTCGGCCCTTTCTAAAGCCCGTTTTTTCTGGCAATAATGCTTCTGTCTCCCCGCGGAGTCGGCAGTTTCGGCAGGCGCCGCGGGCTATAATGATCATCGGGATATCGTTTTTATGATGGGTCCATGGAAGGGTGGAAGCATATGAAGAGCAACGAACAATTCACGGTCCGTGCCGAGATGGCGATTGAGCGCGCCGGACGCTGCGCCGGGGAGCTGGGGCACAGCTTTGTCGGCACGGAGCATCTGCTGTTCGGCATCCTCTGCGAGCAGGAGGGGCTGGGCGGCCGCGTGCTGAAGCAGTACGGACTGGAGCAGGATGCGCTGCGCCGGGCACTCACGGAGCGGCTGGGGCGCGGCGTTCCCTCTCCGCCGGTGCAGGGGCTGAGCGTCCACGCCCGGGCGGCGGTGGAGCGCGCAGCGGCGGAGGCGGGCGTCCTGCGGCAGGGCTACATCGGCACGGAGCATCTGCTGCTCGGCATCCTGCGGCAGCCGGACTGCGGCGGCACGGCTCTTCTGCTCTCCCTGGGGCTCGAGCCCAACGACCTCTATACGGACATTGTGGATGTCTTCGGCGCGCCGGCCCCCAACGGGCGCACCCAGCAGGGTCTGGCCCGGACGCTGCGCCGGGTGGAGACCCGGGTGCTGGATCAGTACAGCCGGGATCTGACGGCCCTCGCCGCAGGCGGGCAGATCGATCCGGTGGTGAGCCGGGGGGACGAGATCCGCCGGGCAGTGCAGATTCTGTCCCGCCGCAGCAAGAATAACCCCGTCCTGGTGGGCGAGCCCGGCGTGGGCAAGACCGCCGTGGCCGAGGGTCTGGCGCTGCGCATCGCCCGGGGCGAAGCGCCGGAGCCGCTCTGCCGCAAGCGCCTTGTGTCACTGGACATCCCGGCCATGCTGGCGGGAACCAAGTACCGGGGCGACTTCGAGGAGCGCGTCAAGTCCGTGCTGCGGGATGTGAAGCGGGCCGGAGATGTGATCCTCTTCATCGACGAGCTGCACACCATCATCGGCGCGGGGAGCGCCGAGGGCGCCATCGACGCGGCCAACATCTTAAAGCCCGCCCTGGGCCGGGGCGAGGTGCAGATCCTCGGCGCGACCACGCCGGAGGAGTACCGCCGCCATATTGAAAAGGACGCCGCCCTGGAGCGGCGCTTTCAGCCCATCCAGGTGGCGGAGCCCGGGCAGGAGCAGACGCTGGAGATGCTGCGCTCACTCCGCGCCGGGCTGGAGGTGCACCATGGGGTGCGCATTCCGGATGCGGCGCTGGAGGCCGCGGTCTCCCTCTCCCGCCGCTATATCCACGACCGCTTCCTGCCGGACAAGGCCATCGACCTGCTGGACGAGGCGGCCGCCAGCCTGCGGGTGGGCGAAAGCCGCGGGGAGCACACGGTCACGCCGGAAACGGTGGCGCAGGTGGTCTCCCTCTGGACCGGCATCCCGGTCACCGGCCTCGATCAGGATGAGAGCGTCCGCCTGCAGGATCTGGAGGCACGGCTCAGGCAGCGCATCGTGGGGCAGGACGAGGCCGTGGCCGCCGTGGCCCGGGCCATCCGCCGCAGCCGGGTCGGTCTGCGGGACCCGGAGCGCCCGGCGGGCAGTTTTCTCTTTCTGGGCCCCACCGGCGTGGGCAAGACCGCGCTCTGCCGCGCCCTGGCCGAGACCGTCTATGGCGACGCCTCCGCCGTGATCCGGCTGGACATGTCCGAATATATGGAAAAGCACAGTGTCAGCCGCATCCTGGGCTCGCCCCCGGGCTATGTGGGCTATGACGACGGCGGGCAGCTGACCGAGCAGGTGCGTCGCAGGCCCTGGTCCGTGGTGCTCTTCGACGAGATGGAGAAGGCCCACGAGGACGTGTGGAGCCTGCTGCTGCAGATCCTGGACGACGGGCACCTGACCGATTCCGGCGGGCGGAGGGTCGACTTTCGGAACACCCTGATCGTCATGACCTCCAACGTGGGGGCGAAGGCGATCTCCGACGGGCGCGCGCCTCTGGGCTTCGACACCGGCGGCAGTCTGGATGACGCCGCCATGCGCCGGCAGGTGCTGGAGGAACTGCAGAGCACCTTCCGGCCGGAGTTTCTCAACCGGGTGGACGAGATTCTGGTCTTTCACCGTCTGGGCGCAGCGGAGCTTCGGCGCATTGCGGAGCTGCAGCTTAATCAGCTGCGGGAGCGCTTTCTTGAAAAGGGGCTCGCGCTCCGCTGGGACGAGGAGGTGCTGCAGTGGCTGGCCGCAAAGGGCTCAGACGAGAAGTACGGCGCACGGCCGCTGCGCCGCGTGGTGCAGCGGCACATTGAGGACACGGCGGCGGAGCTGCTGCTGGAGGGACAGCTCTCCCCCGGGGATCAGGTCGCCGTCCGGACAGCGGAGGATCATCTGCAGCTGGACATCGTTTCCGCAGACAGCGAATGAGCAGGGACGCATAAACAGCAAACCGCCGCAGGAAAGGCTTCTTTCCTGCGGCGGTTTGGTATTGAGCTGTTACTTTACGATCTTGGAGGGCAGCCAGGCCGACGTCACATAGGCGTCGCTCTCGGCGGTGTTGTCCTTGATCTTCTGGCACCAGGCCTCGGCGTCAGCCTTGTTGTAGAAGGCGCCGCTCATGATCTCATAGATGCGGGAGCACTCGTACACAAAGGCGGGAAAGCCCGCAGCGGACATGGCGTCGCGGTTGCGCTCGGCCCCGCTGAAGGAGGTTCCGGCGGAAAACTGCACGGTGTAGGCCTGGACCTGGCCGTTCTTCTCCCGGTAGAAGGCGCCGGTGGGCTTTTCCAGATTGTCCTTGATCTTGCCGGGCAGGCCGTTCTTCTCGTAATCCTCGGTGAAGGCGTCAATGTCCTCCTGGGAAACGGTGACCGTGGCGATGTAGGTATCGGTCCGGTCGGTGTTGCTCCAGATGCAGTCGCGGTACTGCAGCGCGTTGCAGATGTCGTGGAACTTGCCGCTCAGCACCCGGTAATTTGCGCCCTCCTGCAGAATGAAGGCGTCAAAGCCGGCCTTTTCCATCTTGGCCACCAGAGACTCGGCGTAGCTGAGATCCTGACTCGCGGACAGGGCCACGGAATAGACCTGCGTGCCCTCCGTGTCCTGCAGGGAGCTGGTCTTGCGGGTCTTCTCCGGCTTGCTCTCCGCCTGCTCCGCAATGGGTCCGGCCTCAAAGGCCTCGACCGCCTCCACAGGCAGCCGTGCGAAGATCACATAGGCCCTGACGCCTTCCGCATTCTCACCCATACCGTCCCGGCTGCTGCGGGCGTCCGCTGCGTCGCGGAACTTGCCGCACAGCACTCTGACTTTGCCGTTGCTCTCATAGAGATAGGCGTCATAGCCCGCCTCCAGCAGCCGGTCACGCAGTGCGGCGGGCTCCTCTTTGTCCTCACTGCTCACGCAAACGGCATAGACCTTCTCGCCGTCTTTCTCCATCACATAGCTCTGATCGGCAGCGTAGGAATCGGCAAAGGCCGTCGCGCCGAGAGAGGCCGCCATCGTCAGCAGCAGCGCAAAGGCCAGCAGCCTGCGCATCCAATAAGCTTTCATAACATCCTCCGTCCTGCCCGCCTGCGGGCAGTGTTTCTCTTTTCTGTGCGGGAAGCATTATACCACATCTCCGTTGACATGGCCATAGATTTAAGAATTCTTCATTTCTGTATGCCCCCGGAAAAACTTTCGGCTGCGGCGGTGCCGCAGCCGAGCAGAATCAGATGATATAGTTGTCCTCACTCTCGGTCTCGAAGCGGCTCTCCCAGCGCTTGAGCCGGGCGATCTCCCCGCGCAGGGCCGCCAGATCGCTGGTGATGGGATCGGTCACGTCGCTGACATGGTCCACCGTGCCCACGTAGTTGACCTTCTCGCCGGCCACGCGGACCACCCGGGCCGGGATGCCGACGGCGGTGGCGTTCTCCGGGATCTCCTTGAGCACCACGGAGTTTGCGGCCACACGGGCATTGTCCCCGATGGTGATGGGGCCGAGCACCTTGGCGCCGGTGCCGATGAGCACGTTGTTGCCGATGGTGGGGTGGCGCTTGCCCACGTCCTTGCCGGTGCCGCCCAGGGTCACGCCGTGATAGATCAGGCAGTCGTCCCCGATCTCCGCCGTCTCACCGATCACGATGCCCATGCCGTGGTCGATGACCAGGCGCTTGCCGATCTTCGCGCCGGGATGGATCTCGATGCCGGTGCGGCGGCGGCTCCGCTGGGAGATGAAGCGGGCCAGGAATTTCAGATTGTGCTCATAGCACCAGTGGGCTTTGCGGTGGCTGCACACCGCCTTCAGGCCGGGATAGAGCAGCAGGATCTCCATGGTGGAGCGGGCGGCGGGGTCGCGGGCCTTGTAGGCCGCGATCATCTCGCGCAGGTCGTCAAACATGTGTTCTGTTTTCCTTTCTGTCGTTTGTTTTCTCTTTATTCTATTCTATGCCTCCGGGAAAACATCGACAGCCTGCGGCGAGCAAAAACATGGCCCTGCTCCTGTTTGCACAAATTCCCAGTAAATCGCTGGGTCATGGAGAGTATACCCGATATGCCCCGACCTGTCAAGCTTGCGTCTTGCAAAAGCGGAAAAGCAATGCTATACTAAAATTTACTCAATTGGAATTGGGAGGCCGAAGGATGAAGGCTTTGCAAGTGATCCGAAAAACCCTGTCCCTGCTGTTTGCGGCGGTGATCGTCGTCACCAGCGGGTCCCTGTTTATGCAGAGCGGCGGCGCGTCCGCCCCTGCCGATGCGCCGCTTCCGCCCATGGAGGTGACCACCGCCCCCGTGAGTACGGAGGAGAGCATCACCGCCATCACGGCGGATCCTGCCGAGCCCGGCGCTCCCACCGAGGCCGCGCCTGCCGAGCCGACCCCCGTGCCGGTGGTCATGGTCAGCGTGCTTGGCACCGACTACCCCTCTGACACCGCCGTGCTGGATCTGAGCGGCCAGGGGCGCGACGCAATTCTCTCCGCCGCGGACAGTCTGGGCCAGTTCACCGCCCTGGACCGCATCGTTCTCGGCAGTGAGAGCGACGGCCTGAGCTGGGACGACATTGCCCGCATCCACAGCGCCGCGCCCGACGCCGCGCTGGACTATGCCTTCACCCTCTACGGCACGGCCCAGAACCTGGCCAATGAGACCGTGAACCTGAGCCACGTGCCCGTGGGCGACCGGGGCGCCGCCGTCACCAGCGTTCTGCCCTTCATGACCCGCTGCACCTATCTGGATATGGACACCTGCGGCGTCGGCCACGAGGATATGGACGCCATCCGGCAGGCCTTCCCCAACGTGAACGTGGTATGGCGCGTGAACTTCAAGGGCTACAGCGTGCGCACCGACTGTGAGCGCATCCTGGCCTCCAAGCCCTCCATCGCGGGTGAGCTGCACGACGAGGACGTGTGGGTCCTCAAATACTGCAACGGCTGCAAATATCTGGACCTGGGCCACAACGAGAGCCTGACCAACATCGAGTTCGTGCGCGGCATGCCCAACCTGGAGGTCGCGATCATCGCCATGAACCCCATCCGGGACCTGAGCCCTCTGGCCGAGTGCCCGCACCTGGAGTATCTGGAGACCCAGACCACCAGCATCACGGACTTGAGCCCCCTGGCCAATCTCAAGGAGCTGCGGCATCTGAACATCTGCAAGCTGCCCAATCTGTACGACATTTCCCCGCTCTTTAACCTGCCCGACCTGATGCGCCTCTGGATCGGCGGCATCACGCCCATCCCCGCCGAGCAGGTGGAGCAGATGCGGCAGATTGCCCCCGCCTGCGAGATCGACACCTCCGTCATCGACCCCACCACCGGCACCTGGCGCATCCAGGGCTATATCCGGGTGAGCCTCCCCCTCTATTCCGACGTGGACTTTGAGCAGGAAGTGCTCTCCCCCCGCTACTACAAGCTGCAGGAGCAGTTCGGCTACAAGGATCAGGACTTCTCCTTCGCCAGCAACGATCCGCTGTATTGAGTACGGAGTAAACTATGCGTAAAAAACTGCTTTGTGTCTTTCTGCTCTCGCTGTGCCTGCTGCTGGCGGGCTGCGGGCAGAAGGTCGAGCCCGTCAGCATCGATGGAAATGAATACAATCCCAAATCCACTACCGAGGTGACCATGGTGGTCACGGAGGAGACGCTCCCCCTGCTGGACGAGCTGCCCGCGCTGGAGAGCGCCGATCTGAGCGGAAGCCTCTGCTTTGCCGCCATCGAGGACTGGGCCGCCGCCCACCCCCAGGTGGCCGTGCGCTACACCGTGCCCATCCGGGACGATCTGGTGCTTCCGAACGACACGGTCTCCGTGGATCTCTCCGGCGTGCCGCGGGAGGAGCTGCAGGAAGCGCTCCTCATGCTGTCCTACCTCCCTGCGCTGCAGGAGGTGGAGCTGGGCCGGCTGGAGGACGGCTCCGCTGCCACAGCGCTGGCCGAGCAGGATCCGGCGCTTCGCGTCAGCTACACGCCCACTTGGCGGGGACAGACGCTGGATCTGAACACAAGTGCTCTGGATCTCTCTCAGGTCACTGTTGCCGATGCCCGGGCGCTGTTGAGCTGGCTGCCCATGATGCAGAACCTTCGCTCTGTCTCTCTCGGCAGCGGCAGCGCCGAAGCGCCCCCCGTGTCCTGGGACATGCTGGCCCAGATGCAGGCCGCCGCGCCACAGGCGGAATTTTCCTACGCCTTCACGCTCTACGGCAAGGAGCTGACCCTGCAGGACACCGCGCTGGATCTCAACCACATCCGCATCGAAGATCAGGGCGCTCTGGTCAAGGCCATCACCGCCTGCATGCCCGCTCTCACCTACCTGGACATGGATTTCTGCGGCGTGGACGACGAGTACATGGCCGAGATCCGGGACAATCTGCCCAACTGCGAGGTGGTCTGGCGCGTCTGGTTCGGCACCGGCTACACCTGCCGCACCGACGAGGTGCGCATCCTGGCCTCCAACCCCGGCATCGGCGGCGAGCTGAGCCCGGACAACACCGGCCCCCTCAAGTACTGCACCAAGGTCAAGTATCTGGATCTGGGGCACAACTCCTATCTGGGCAATCTGGACTTCTGCAACTACATGCCGGATCTGGAGAGCCTGGTCATTGCCCTCTCCAACGTGCACGACCTCTCGCCCCTGGCAAACTGCCCCCACCTGCACTATGCCGAGCTGCAGACCAGCGCCCTCAACGATCTGCGCCCGCTGGCAAACTGCAAGGAGCTCACCGACCTGAACATCTGCTATAACTTCAGCCTGACCGATATCACGCCGCTCTACGGCATCAGCACGCTCCGCCGTCTCTGGATCGGCTGCCTGACGCCGATTCCCGTTTCCCAAGTGGAGGAGATCCAGCGTCTCCTGCCGGACTGCACCGTGAACACCAAGGACCTGGACCCCACCCGCGAGGAGTGGCGCTGGGACGGGGAGTACGACAACGGCATGCTCAAGCCCTCTGCGGGCTATGAGCAGCTGCGCATCAACATGGAGTATGACCGCGCGCCCTTCTCCTACTCCTATATCCGCAACGATCCCCTCTATGCGCCCCACGGCCAGGGGGACAACACCACCCCGCCGGACTGGTTCCTGAACCAGGAGGCCATCCCCTACGATTACTCGATCCCGGAATAAGCGATATTGCCAAAGCGGCAGAGAAAAACAATGTTTTTCTCTGCCGCTTTCATTATCTGGTTGCTGTTTTGCGCTTATTCGTAATCCGCCACGTTGGCCCAGCGGAGCAGGAAGTCCCGCTCCTCCAGGTTGCCTTTGACGGACTGGGACGCCGCCACAATGGGCATCCACTTCTGCACGTAGCGCTTGTCGGTGCCGCTCTTTTCGCAGAAGAGGTCCAGATAGCGCTCGGCGGTCTCCGCTTTCCCGGCCAGATGGAAGGTCAGGTAGGTGCGGGCCACGTCGGCCGAGGCGTTGCCCTGGGTGGCGTGGGCCCAGTCGATGACATAGAGCTTCCCCTCCGGCGTGCGGATGATGTTGGAGGGGCAGAGATCCCCGTGGCAGAGCTTGTCATGGTTGGGCAGGCCCTCCAGCCGGATCAGCAGCTCATAGCGGGTCACCGGCTCCAGATCGGCGGAGAGGATCTTGCGGTTCATCTTGTCCTTCAGACGGCTTAAGAGCGGGCTCTTCTTCGTGTGGATCAGCATCTGGGTGTCCACCAGCATCTCCACGTACTGCGCCTCGTTTTCGGGATCGTCCCGCATCAGGTGGGAGAGCGTGGTGCCCTCGATATACTCCGAGACGATGGCCCAGCGGCCGTCGATCGTCGTGACCTCCAGGATCTTCGGCACATACAGCCCCAGATCCTCCACGCGGGCCTGGTTGAGTGCCTCGTTCAAAATATCGGCCTTGGCATAATTGGCGTTGAAGACCTTGATGCACTTGTCGCCGTCGCGGTAGACGGTCTTGGTTTTGCGTTCCGCGATCACCTGTTCCAGCTTCATGGTCTTATCTCCTTTCCAGCTGCGCCTCTGTGGGCTTGGCTGTCTCCGTAAATTTTCTGCCGTAGTAGGCGTTGAGATACATCTGCCGGATCTCGCCGATCAGCGGGTAGCGGGGATTGGCCCCGGTGCACTGGTCGTCGAAGGCCTGCTCGCTCATCTCGTCGAGCGTGGCGAGGAAGGCCTGCTCGTCCTCCACATAGTCGCGGATCGTGGGCTTGATGCCGATCTGGGCCTTGAGCTCGTCGATCTTCTTGATCAGGTTCTCCACCTTCTTCTCGTCCGTCCGGCCGCCGCAGCCCAGCGCGTCCGCGATCTCGGCATAGCGGGCCATGGTGTGCGGGTGGTCGTACTGGGGGAAGGCGCCCATCTTGGTCGGCGCGTCGCAGGAGTTGAAGCGGATCACCTCGTCCATCATCAGGGCGTTGGCCAGGCCGTGGGCGATATGGTGGAAGGCGCCCAGCTTGTGGGCCATGGAGTGCATCACGCCGAGGAAGGCGTTGGCGAAGGCCATGCCCGCCATGGTGGCGGCGTTCGCCACCTTTTCGCGGGCCTCCAGATCGTTCTGCCCGTCGGCATAGGCCCGGGGCAGGTAGGCAAAGAGGGTCTGCAGCGCCTTGATGGCCAGCGCGTCGGTGTAGTCCGTGGCCATGACGGAGACGTAGGCCTCCAGCGCGTGGGACACGGCGTCGATGCCGGAGGAGGCGGTCAGCCCCTTGGGGGCGGAGAGGTGCAGGTCGGTATCCACGATGGCCATGTTGGGCATCAGCTCATAGTCGGCCAGGGGGTACTTGATGCCGCTCTGCTCGTCGGTGATGACGGCGAAGGGCGTGGCCTCGCTGCCGGTGCCGGCGGAGGTGGGGATCGCCACGAAATAGGCCTTTTCGCCCATCTTCGGGAACTTGTAGATGCGCTTGCGGATATCGGCAAAGCGCATGGCCATGTCGGCAAAGTCGGCCTCCGGGTGTTCGTAGAGCACCCACATGATCTTGGCCGCGTCCATGGGCGAGCCGCCGCCCATGGCGATGATCACGTCGGGCTTGAAGGAACGCATCTGCTCGGCACCCCGCTTGGCGCAGGCCAGAGTCGGGTCGTTGGGCACATCGAAGAAGCAGCTGTACTGGATGCCCAGGGCCTCCAGCCGGGCGAAGACAGCGTCCGCCGCTCCGCTCTTGTAGAGGTGGGGGCCGGTGACCACGAAGGCCCTCTTCTTGCCCATCTCGCCCAGTTCGCCCAGGGCCACGGGCAGGCAGCCCCGCTTGGTATAGATCTTTTCCGGCGCGCGGAACCAGAGCATATTCTCCCTTCTTTCCACCACGGTCTTGATGTTCAGCAGATGCTTGACGCCCACGTTCTCCGATACGGAGTTGCCGCCCCAGGAGCCGCAGCCCAGCGTCAGCGAGGGGGTGAGGGCGAAGTTGTAGAGGTCGCCCAGACCGCCCTGGGAGGAGGGGGTGTTGACCACGATGCGGCAGGTCTTCATCCGCGCCTGAAACTTTTCCAGCTTCTCCTGCCCGGTCATCAGATCCAGGTAAATGGAGGAGGTGTGGCCCAGGCCGCCGTCCTCGATGAGCTTCGCTGCCTTGTCAAAGGCGTCGTCCAGATCTTTCGCCCGGTACATGGCCAGCACCGGGGAGAGCTTCTCGTGGGCAAACTCCTCGCTCAGCTCCACGGACTCCACCTCGCCGATCAGGATCTTGGTGCCGGCGGGCACCTTGACGCCCGCAAGCTCGGCGATCTTCGCCGCGCTCTGGCCCACGATCTTCGCGTTCAGGGAGCCGTTGATGAGCATGGTCCTGCGCACCTTGTCCAGCTCCTCGCCCTGCAGGAACCAGCAGCCGCGCGCCGCAAACTCCCGGCGCACTTCGTCATAGACCGCGTCGTGGACGATGACCGACTGCTCGGAGGCGCAGATCATGCCGTTGTCGAAAGTCTTGGAGTGGATGATGGAGTTGACCGCCAGCAGGATGTCCGCCGTCTCGTCGATCACGGCGGGGGTGTTGCCCGCGCCCACGCCCAGTGCCGGGGTGCCGGAGGAGTAGGCCGCGTTGACCATGCTGGGGCCGCCGGTGGCGAGGATCACGTCCGCCTGCTTCATCAGAAGTCCCGTGAGCTCCCGGGAGGGAACGTTGATCCAGCCGATGATGTCCTCCGGCGCGCCGGCGGCGACCGCCGCCTCCAGCACCAGCTTCGCCGCCTCCACCGTGCAGCCCTTGGCCCGGTGGTGCGGGGAGATGATGATGCCGTTGCGGGTCTTGAGCGCCAGCAGGGTCTTGAAGATCGCGGTGGAGGTGGGGTTCGTGGTGGGGATGATGGCGCAGATCAGGCCCAGGGGCTCTGCGATCTTCCGCATGCCGTAGGCCTTGTTTTCTTCGATCACGCCGCAGGTCTTGGTGTTGCGGTACGCGTTGTAGATATATTCCGAGGCAAAGTGATTCTTGGTCACCTTGTCCTCCAGGATGCCCATGCCGGTCTCCTCCACGGCGGCGCGGGCCAGCGGCACGCGGGCCTTGTTCGCGGCGGTGGCGGCGGCCAGGAAGATTCTGTCCACCTGCTCCTGCGTATAGGTGGCATAGATGGCCTGGGCTTTCTTCACCCGGTCGATCTCTTCTTTGAGCGCATCCACGGTATCAATGATGGGGTATTCTTTTTTCACACAGATCGCCTCCTCTGTTCGTCAACAAAATAACAAAGCCGTTTTCTTTTGTCAATACATTAACAAACTTTCGTAGCCTTGCATAAAAAGGATGCCCCGCGGCGGCGGGGCGCAAACCTTTTCTGTCTATTATTCCCAAATGCCAAATGTCATTTTTATACACTTTGCTGTGCTGACGACGCTGCGCCGACCTCGTCCGGATTTTTCCTTGCAATCCGGGGCGGCAGGCGTATAATGATAGCAAGCGATACAATATGACGCAATCGAATGAGGAAACGCCATGAAACAGTCCGGACAAAAAGTCTTTTCCCGCCTGGCGCCCTTTCTGATGCTGGCGGCCGCGCTGCTGTGCGTGCTGGCGCTGGGCGTTTTCAGCGGCGGCTCGCCGGGAGCGGAGACATCCGCTCCGTCAAAGCTGCCGGCGTCGACGGCGGCGCTTCCCTCCCCCGAGGGACTTCGCATCGCCGTGGCCTCCGACACCCATCTGGATCCGGACAACAGGGACAAGAGCGGCAATGTGAGCGAGACGGTCTACAACCCGGAGATCGTGGATGCGATGCTCTGGGACGCGCGGGAGCAGGGGGCCGAAATGCTGCTGATCACCGGCGACCTCTGCAACAGCGGCAGGGAAAACAAGCACGCCGCCCTGGTCGAGAAGCTCCGCGCGGCGGAGGATGCGGGTCTTGCGGTCTATGTGCTCCCGGGGAATCACGATCTCGCACCCATCAAACAGACGGACTTTGCGCGGCTCTATGCCGACTTCGGCTATGACGAGGCATACAGCCGGGATGCGGCCTCCCTGAGCTGCTGCGTGATCCGGGACGGGCTTATGCTCCTGATGATGGACACGGCGGGCTACGGCGCCGGCGCCATCGAGCTGCCCGCCGCGGCAGCGCGGGACAACAGCGAGGCCTTTTTCTCCGAGGAGACGCTCCGCTGGGCGGAGGAGATGCTGCAGAAAGCGGAGGCCGAGGGGCTCTTCGTCCTCCCCGCCGGGCACTACAACCTGCTGCCGGAGATCAGCCGTCAGCCCGGAAGCGGCTATTATCTGGAGAATGGAGACCGCTTTGCCGCCCTGCTGCGGCAGTACGGCGTGCCGCTTTACCTGAGCGGCCACATGCACCTGCGCGCCGTGTATGAGGAGGACGGGCTCACCGAACAGCTGACGGAGTGCCTGATCGCCTATCCCACCGGATACACCGTGCTGGATCTGACGGCGGACGCGCTCGTCGTCACGCCGCGGCGGGTAGATGTGGACGCCTGGGCAGAGCAGTCCGTGCAGACGGATCCGGTGCTGCTGCACTTTGCCGACTGGCAGGAGCAGGCCATGCAGCGCTACTGCCGCACAACCGTGGAGGCCATGGCGAAGCGACACCCGCTCACAGCCCCGGAGACGGACGCGGCGGCGGACTTCTTCTGCACGGTCATGCGCGCCTACTGGGACGGGACGCTCCCCTCCCGCGCGGACACGCTGCGCGCCATGGCGGGCTATGAGCCCTTTTTCCGCTGCGCCGATGGCTACAGCTACGGCTGGTGGCTGAAGGACCTGATGGAAAGCGCCTCGCCGAAGCTCGCGGGCTATACGATCAGTTTTGCGCCCTGATCCCCTGCAGGGACGAGCATTGCACATCCGCCACCTTCAAACAAGCAGACAAAAAGGCGAATTCGTAATCATCATACGAATTCGCCTTTTTCTGTTTGATTGCACATTCATGTGCCAAGGGGGAATCCCGCTTCACTGATCACTAACCACTGACCACTGGCCACTTTTCATCCCAGGCCCAGCAGCAGGCCCACAAGGCGGATCAGCAGCGCCCCGACCCAGGCGATAGCGCACTGCCAGAACACCACGCCCACGGCCCAGCCGCGGCCCAGCTCCCGCCGGATGGCGGCGATGGCCGCCACGCATGGCGTATAGAGCAGGCTGAAGACCAGCATGGAGGCGGCGGTCAGGGGCGTGAGCGCCGCGGCCACACCGCCCGGGAAGAGGATGCCCATGGTGCTCACCACGCTCTCCTTGGCCATGAAGCCGGTAATGAGCGAGGTGGCGATGCGCCAGTCACCCAGGCCCAGGGGCCTGAGGATCGGCGCGATGAGCCCGGCCAGCAGGGCCAGGATGCTGTCATGGGAATCCTGCACCAGGTTAAAGCGCAGATCGAAGCTCTGCAGCACCCAGACCACGATGGTGGCGATCAGGATGACGGAGAAGGCGCGCTGCAGAAAGTCCTTCGCCTTGTCCCAGAGAAGCTGCATCACGCTGCGGGGGCTGGGCAGGCGGTAGTTGGGCAGCTCCATCACGAAGGGGACGGCCTCGCCCTTGAAGAGCGTGTTTTTGAAGAGGAGCGCCGCGAGGATGCCGAACACGATGCCGAGCAGATACAGGCCCGTCATCACGATCCAGCCCTGCTTCGGGAAGAAGGCGCTGACAAAGAAGGCGTAGATCGGCAGCTTTGCCGAGCAGCTCATGAAGGGCGTGAGCAGGATGGTCATCTTGCGGTCCCGCTCCGAGGGGAGGGTGCGGGTGGACATGACGGCGGGCACCGTGCAGCCAAAGCCGATCAGCATCGGCACGATGCTCCGGCCCGAGAGGCCGATGCGCCGCAGCAGCTTATCCATGAAGAAGGCCACGCGGGCGATATAGCCGCTGTCCTCCAGCAGGGAGAGGAAGAAGAACATGGTCACGATGATGGGCAGGAAGCTCAGCACACTGCCCACGCCTTCGAAGATACCCTCGATGATCAGACCCTGCAGGGCGGGGTTCACATGGGCGGCGACGAGGCCCGCCTCCACCAGCGCGGTGAGCGCCTCCACCCCCGCGGCCAGCAGATCCTGCAGCCAGGCCCCGATTACCGCGAAGGTCAGGTAGAACACCAGGGCCATGATGCCGACAAACACGGGCAGCGCGGTGTACTTGCCGGTCAGCACCTCGTCAATGCGGCGGGAGCGCAGATGCTCCCGGCTCTCGCCGGGCTTGACCACACAGCGCTCGCAGACCTTGTTGATATAGTCAAAGCGCATTTCGGCCATGGCGGCGCTGCGGTCGAGGCCGCGCTCACTCTCCAGCTGCAGCATGATGTGCTCCAGCAGTTCCTTTTCGTTCTGGTCCAGCGCCAGCTGCTCCAGGATGCGGCTGTCGCCCTCGGCCAGCTTGCTGGCCGCAAAGCGGGTGGGGAGCCCGGCCTCTTTGGCGTGATCCTCGATCAGGTGGCCGGTGGCGTGCAGGCAGCGGTGCACCGCGCCGCCGTGATCCTCCTTGCCGCAGAAGTCCTGCCGCTGGGGTCTCTCCTGATAGCGGGCGATGTGCACCGCGTGGCGCACCAGCTCGTCCACGCCCTGGTTCTTGGAGGCCGAGATCGGCACCACCGGCACGCCCAGCATCTCCTCCATGGCGTTTACGTCGATGGAACCGCCGTTGCCGGTCACTTCGTCCATCATGTTGAGCGCCACCACCATGGGCACGTTCATCTCCAGCAGCTGCATGGTCAGATAGAGGTTGCGCTCGATGTTGCTGGCGTCCACGATGTTGATGATGGCCTTCGGCTTTTCCTTGAGCACGAAATCCCGGCTCACCAGCTCCTCGCCGGAGTAGGGGGACATGGAGTAGATGCCCGGCAGGTCGGTGATCAGGGTGTTGGGCTGGCCGCGGATCACGCCGTCCTTCCGGTCCACGGTGACGCCGGGGAAATTGCCCACGTGCTGATTGGCGCCGGTGAGCTGGTTGAAGAGCGTGGTCTTGCCGCAATTCTGGTTGCCCACCAGGGCAAAGGTCAGCGTCTCCGTCTCGGGCAGGGGCTCGCCGCTGCCCCTGGGGTGAAACTTGCCCTCCTCGCCGAGACCGGGGTGGGCGCTCTCTCTGCGCCGCGGCACCGGCTCCTTCTCGCTGCGCGAAGCCAGCGGCTCCACGGTGATCTTCTCGGCGTCTGCAAGCCGCAGCGTAAGCTCATAGCCGTGGATACGCAGCTCCATGGGATCCCCCATGGGAGCCAGCTTCACCGCCGTGAGCTCCGCGCCGGGGATCACACCCATATCCAGAAAATGCTGCCGCAGCGCCCCCTCCCCGCCCACGGCGAGGACCCGGGCGCTCTGGCCGGGCTTCAAATCCTTGATCGTCATCTCTCTGTTCCTCTGTCTGTCCTGTATTCCCCAAGGGGGGTGCATCGCCCTGCCGCGCAGAGCGAATGGCGTTAGCTAACATAGCTTAACTTATCATGACGATTCTATCACAGACCCGCGCCCCCTGCAAGATGCAGCAGGAAGGGGCAGTGAAAAACACGTTTTTCACTGCCCCAGGTTTGAGGTTAGAGTTTTGAGTTTTGAGCGTGCATATTCCCCACCGTTTTCCTCAAACCTCAAAACTCCGGGGGATGTGTTTTTCACATCCCCCGGAGTGTCTCAAAACTTAAAAATACTTCCCGCTGTCCCACATGGCGGCGCAGGCGGCCAGAGACAGATAGGCCTGCTCGCTCTCGTCGCTGCGGGAGCAGATGGCGATGGGGATCTTCGCCCCCACCAGGATGCCGCAGCCGGTGGCCCCGGCGTTGCGCTGCAGCACCTTCACGAGGAGGTTGCCGCTCATCAGGTTCGGCACCACGATGCCGTCGAACTCGCCGCACCAGGGGCAGTCATAACCCTTGAGGCGGGCGGCCTCCTTGCTCATGATCAGGTCGTAGGCGATGGGCCCGGCCAGATTGCAGTCGGCAATGGGGCGGTACCGGTGCTCGCGCACGATGGTCTGATCCTCCACGGTGTCCCGCATCTGGAAGCTGGGCTTCTCCACCAGGCTCAGAAGCGCGATGTTCGGCTTCTCCACGCCGAAGACGTGCAGGGCCTTGACCATGTTGACCGCGACCTCTTTGCGGCCTTCCGCGCTGGGGTTGATGAGCAGCGTCACGTCCGAGATGGCGAGGAGCCGGTCATAATCCGGCACCTTCAGGAAGACCACATGGGTCACCAGCGCGTCGGGCTTGATGAGATGGTTTGCCTTGTTCAGCACCGGCATCAGAAAATCGCGGGTCTGAGTGTTGCCGCGCATCAGGCAGTCGGCCTTGCCGGCGTTGATCATCTCGATGGCGTACTGGACGGCGTTTGCGTCCTCGTCGATGGGCTGCAGCTCATAGTGCCGCTCTTTCAGGCCGAGCTTTTCGAGCAGGGCGGTGATTTTGTCCCCGTTTCCGATCAGGATCGGCTCCACAAAGCCGTCCGCCTCCGCGTCAAAGAGGCCCGTCAGCATGTTCTCCACATCGGCCCCGGCCAGGGCCACGCGCATGGGCTTTCTGACCTCCTTCGCCTTGGCGACGATGCCGTCAAATTCTTTTGCGTATACTTCGCTCAAGTCCATTCCCTCCTTACAGAATATTTTCCGTTTCCGTATGGATTTATCTTAGCACACAAGCCCCCACTTTTTCAACCGTTTCCGGCTTGCCTGCTGCCCTTTTCTATGGTATGCTCCTGAAAAAAGGAGGTGCTGCCATGCAGCACAGGGGAACACAGAGGATCGAGACCGCGCGGCTGCTCCTGCGCCCCTTCCGGGTGGAGGACGCGGAGCTTCTTGACAGCGAAAGCGCGGAAAGACTATAATTCACCTATCTGCACAACGAATCAAACAAGCGGTTTCCCCGCCTTCCGGAGGTGTTCCCATGAGCCGCAAACGAATCTTCGAGATCATCGAGGTCGCGGAGGAGGACGACCGGCTGTCGGCCGTGTACGACAGCTGCATGCTTCTGTGCATCCTGCTGAGCCTGATCCCCCTGGTCTTCAAGGAGACCACGCCCTTTTTAAACGGCCTGGACAAGGCCTGCGTGGTCATCTTCATCGCGGACTATCTGCTGCGCTGGAGCACGGCGGACTACAAGTACGAGAGCGCCTCTCCCCTGTCCTTCGTGCGCTATCCCTTCAGCTTCATGGCCCTCGTGGATCTGGTGTCGATCCTGCCCTCGCTCACGGTCCTCAACAGCGGCTTCAAGGTGCTGCGCGTACTGCGCATGTTCCGGGCGCTGCGGGTGTTCCGCGTGCTCAAGGCCCTGCGCTATTCCCGCAGCCTGCGCATCATCGGCAACGTGCTGCGCCGCTCCAAAGAGTCCCTGCTCGCGGTGGGCACGCTGGCCGTGGGCTATATCCTGATCTCCGCGCTCATCATCTTCAATGCCGAGCCGGACTCCTTCAACAACTTCTTTGAGGCCGTCTACTGGTCCACCGTGCTGCTGACCACCGTCGGCTTCGGCGACATTACGCCCGTTACCACCATCGGCCGCTCGATCGCCATCTGCTCTTCTCTCTTCGGCATCGCCATCGTGGCCCTGCCCTCCGGCATCATCACCGCCGGCTACATGAAGGAGCTGGAGGAGCAGCGGGCAGCGGAGGAAAAGGTACGGGCCGAGCATCCGGAGCGCAGCGACGCCGCGCCCCACTACCTCAACCGCTTCCGTCTCCGCACACTGGGCGGCAGACAGGAGAAAACAAACACCGACAAGGAGGAACTCTGATGGCACGCGATACCGATATCCGCCTGCAGAACCAGGTGATCTACTCCGTCTACCTCCGCGCCCACACCGAGGAGGGCACTTTCCGCGCCCTGATCCCGGATCTGGACCGCATCCGGGCCCTGGGGGCCGATATCGTCTGGCTCATGCCCATCCACCCCATCGGGGTCAAGGGCAAGAAGGGCAGCCTGGGCTGCCCCTACGCAAACCGCGACTACCGGGCGACCAACCCGGCCTATGGCACGATGGAGGACTTCATCGCCCTGTCTGACGCCGTGCACGCGCGGGGCATGAAGCTGATGATCGACGTGGTGTACAACCACACCTCGCCCGACTCCGTGCTGCTGCAGGAGCACCCGGAGTTTTTCTGGCGGGACGAAAACGGGAACGTGGGCAACAAGATCGGCGACTGGGCCGACGTGATCGACCTGGATTACGGAGCCCCCGGCCTCTGGGACTATCAGATCGAATCCCTCTGTATGTGGGCCAAATATGTGGACGGCTTCCGCTGCGACGTGGCCTCCTTTGTGAACATCGAGTTCTGGAAGATGGCCCGCGCCATGGTCAAACGGGTGCGGCCCGGCTGCATCTGGCTGGCCGAGAGCGTGCACCAGAGCTTCGGCAACTACGTGCGCCGGGTGGGCTACTACTCCTGCCGGGACAGCGAGGCCTTTGACGCCTTCGACCTGGAGTACGAGTACGACGTGCGCGAGGCCTTCGACCGCTACGTGCGCGGCGAGGCGGCGCTCTCCGCCTGGCTGGATCAGCTGAATTTCCAGGAGGCCGTTTACCCGGTCAACTACAACAAGATGCGCTTTCTCGAAAACCATGACCAGCCCCGCTTCGCCTCCCTGGTGGAGGACGAGGCCGCGCGGGAAAACTGGGAGGCGCTGCTCTTCTTCCTCAAAGGCACGACGCTGCTCTACGCCGGGCAGGAGTATTCCTGCACCCACCAGCCCAGCCTCTTCGAGCGCGAGGTCTTCCCCCGCACGGGGCGGGACATCAGCCCGTGGCTGCGGAAGCTGTCTGATATCAAGCACAGCGTCCTCGGGGCGGACGACGCCTTCTGGGCCAACGCCGACGACGAGCATCACATCGCCGTTCTGGGCCGCGAAAACGGCGAGAGCCGGAAGATCGGCGTCTTCTCCCTGCGCTGCATGAGCGCGGAGGTGCCGGTGGAAGCCCCCGACGGCGAATATGAAAACCTGCTGGACGGCAGCGCCGTCACCGTGCGGGACGGCCGCCTCGCCTGCGAAGGGAAGCCCATCCTCTTCACCGTGCCGAAGGAGCTGGTGCGGCTGTGAGCCTCCCGTACAAAAACTACATCTTCGACCTCTACGGCACACTGACGGATATCCGCACCGATGAGGAGAGCCGCAGTCTCCGGAAACAGACCGCGCAGAAAGCCAAATACGAGCTGCTGGACGGGGATTACGGCCGCCTGCCCGCCCTGCTCGGAATCCGGATTCACTAGGAGTCTGTCATGACGAATCAAGCCACCCATCTTCACCGACGCAGGCGGCGGCGCATGCCGCTCTGGCGCGTGATCGTATACGATGTGCTTACGGCCGCGCTGATCCTGGGCCTGTACGCCGTCTTCAAGCTGCTGATCCCAGCCCTGCAGCCGACGACCGTGCGCCCGGCCGCGACGCCCGCGCCGGTTCTTGAGACCGCGGCGCCGCAGGCCACGGAAGCGCCCGGCCCCGTCCCCGCCGCGGCGGAGACGGCGGCGCCGGAACCGACTTCCGTGCCGGAGCCGACGCCCGACCCCCGCACGCCCTGGCAGATCCGCTTTGCCGAGCATTTCAGCGACGAGCCGGTGCTGACCGACCACAGCTACAAGAGCCCGGAGGTCTCCATCGAGATCACGACCCACAGCGTAGAGGAAAACGGCTGGACCTCGGTCTACCATGTGGCGGACATCTATGTGGCCAGCATGGACAACTTCAAGACCCACACCGTAAACGGCGAGCTGCAGTACTGGTCCACGGCGGACATGATGGAGCTGGACCGGGAAGCAAACGCCATCCTCGCCATCAGCGGCGACTTCTACAGCTATCAGCAGAGCGGCTTCATCATGCGAAACGGCCAGATCTACTCCGACAAGGCCGGCTGGGCCGACATCTGCGTGCTGTATGACGACGGCCGCATGGCCACCTTCACGGGCGGGCAGTACAACGTGGACGAGATCCTGGCCGACGGGGCCGTGCAGGTCTGGCAGTTCGGCCCCACGCTGCTGGACGGCGAGGGGCACGCCATGACGGTCTTCCCCCACGCCCAGGGCACCGTCAACCAGCCCAACCCCCGCAGCGCCATCGGCTACTACGAGCCGGGGCACTACTGCTTCGTGGTGGTGGACGGGCGGCAGGACGAGTATTCCCACGGCCTGCTGCTGCCGGGGCTGTCCGCGGTCTTTGAGCAGCTGGGCTGCGCCTGCGCCTACAACCTGGACGGCGGCGGCTCCGCCGTCATGACCTTCAACCACGAGCGCTTCAGCCGCCAGTCCAACGGCGGCGACCGCAAGCTGGGCGACATTCTGCTGATCACCGAGGAGGGCTTCCCCGGTGCGCCATGGGAGGGCTGAGCCATGAAGTTTTTCCGCGCCATCCTGCCGAATCTCTCCATCTCCCTGCAGCTTGCGCTGCTGGTGCTGGTGATCCTGGACGTGTTTAACCCCCGGGTGGGGCTGCTGTCGGGGCTTCCCTTCGTGCTGCTCTTCGCCGCGGCCTGGATCGCTGCGGTCGCCACGGCGGTCGTCCTCTACGCCGACTGGCGGAAAGATCGCTGAGCGCACGGGTTAAGCAGGTTTTTTCGTAAAAAAACACAGAATCCACCGGCCTTTCCCGGTGGAATTTTTATAGTCGGACAGCGAAAAAAATCTTGCGTCACGTCCTGACCGGGCATATAATATCCCCGTTAAAAAAAGTATAGGAGGACAAAGATATGGCAGACAACAAACGTCCCGAGTCCATGCAGCGGATCACCACGCCCGAGCTGGCCCAGGCTTTCATTGACGAGCAGCTGGCCGCCCTGCGTGCCCAGATCGGCGACAAGAAGGTGCTTCTCGCCCTCTCCGGCGGCGTGGATTCGTCCGTGGTCGCCGCCCTGCTGATCAAGGCTGTCGGCAAGCAGCTCACCTGCGTGCACGTCAATCACGGTCTTCTCCGCAAGGGCGAGCCCGAGCAGGTCATCGAAGTGTTCCGCAACCAGATGGATGCAAACCTCATCTATGTGGACGCGGTGGATCGCTTCCTCGACAAGCTGGAAGGCGTGGAAGAGCCCGAGCGCAAGCGCAAGATCATCGGCGCCGAGTTCATCCGTGTGTTTGAGGAAGAGGCCCGCAAGCTGGACGGGATCGCGTTCCTCGCCCAGGGCACCATCTACCCCGACATTCTGGAGAGCGGCCCTGTCAAGTCCCACCACAACGTGGGCGGTCTGCCCGAGGATCTGCAGTTTGAGCTGGTAGAGCCTGTCAAGTTCCTCTATAAGGACGAGGTCCGCGTGGTCGGTTCCGCGCTGGGCCTGCCCGATAACATGGTCTATCGTCAGCCCTTCCCCGGCCCCGGCCTGGGCGTGCGCTGCGTGGGCGCCATCACCCGCG